>PANP01000020.1 GCA_002708395.1 Dehalococcoidia bacterium | reverse complement strand
GATCTCTGGGAGCAGACGCAAGATGCATCCGGGCCGGAGAGCGGGCGGCAGTTGTCCCGGCGGCTTTGCTTGCCTCTGTGTTCGTCTCCAGATTGACGTCGATGGAAATCGGTCTGATTGTTGTCGACACCTTTCCAGAGGCTGTGGTTGCCTCACTCCTAGGCGTTGTACTGCTCATGATTGAGTTGTTTATAGCCAACGTAGTCGTTTCAATATTGCGGCGTTACGTATCGGTGCGGATAGCAGGCTTTCGTTTCGGACAAGACGCTTAGGGAACCCCCTTTGTAAAAGAGGACGTTGGGCGAGGCGTGAAAACAGAAGAGGCGCCCCAGATATATTGGGGCGCCTCTTCTTACGCGTCTGGTTGAATATTCTTCAGGATCTAATCCGGGGTGGTGCCCACCGCCGGGATGTTTGCTTCTTCGTCGGCGGCAAGCATGCGGTTGACTGCGCTGAGGTAGGCCTTGCCGCTGGCGACGATTATGTCGGTGTCGGCGCCACGGCCGGTGTAGGTCTTGCCGTCGTTCTCGATCCGGATGGTGACGCTGCCGATGGAATCCATTCCCTCGGTAACCGCTTGGACTTTGAAGTCCACCAATTCGCAGTCGCAGCCAATCACCCGGTCGATGGCGTTGCAGACGGCGTCCACCGGGCCGTTGCCAGTGGATGCGTCGGTTGCCACCTGCTGGTCCGGCCCGATGAGACGGACGGTGGCGGTGGCGATGTCGTGGTCGCCGCTGGAGAACTGAACGTGGTCCAGGGTATAACTGATGGGCTCGGTCGCCGTCCGCTTCTCCTCGTCCATCAGAATCTCCAAGTCCCGATCGGTAACTTCCCGTTTCTTGTCGGCCAGGTCCTTGAAGGACTCGAACACCTTGGTCATATCCTCTCGAGAGAGGGTGTAGCCCAGATCTTCCAATCGGGACTGAAGGCCTGCCCGGCCGCTGAGCTTGCCCAACACCAGGGTGTTTCCGGGGACGCCCACCCGTTCCGGTTGCATGACTTCGTAGGTGGAGCGGTCTTTCAGCACGCCGTCTTGGTGGATGCCAGATGCGTGGCGGAAAGCGTTTTCCCCAACGATGGCCTTGTTGGACTGAACGGCCATGCCGGTGATGCGGCTGACCATGCGGCTGGCCCCGTAGATCTGAGTGGTGTCGGCGTTGATCGTAACCCCGAAATGGTCCTTCCGGGTATCCAATCCCATGATGATTTCTTCCAACGAGGCGTTGCCGGCCCGCTCGCCGATTCCGTTGATGCAGCCCTCCACTTGGCGGGCGCCGAACTCGACTGCGATAAGGCTGTTGGCCACGGCCAGACCCAAGTCGTTGTGGCAATGGACGCTGACCACCACGTTTTCGATTCCCTGAACGTTGGCTTGAACGTCCTTCAGGAGTTGACCGAATCCGGTGGATGAGGGGATGGCGTAGCCTACCGTGTCGGCGATGTTGATGGTGGTTGCTCCGGCCTTAATCACCTCTGACAACATCTGGAATAGGTACTCCGGGTTGGTCCGGGTGGCGTCCATGGGGGAGAACTCGACATCGTCGCAGTAACCCTTGGCGCGCTCGACCATGGTGACTGCCATCTCCATGACCTCTTCTCGGTTCTTCCGTAGTTGGTGCATCTGGTGAATCTCCGATGAGGAGAGGAACACGTGGATGCGGGGCCGTTCGGAGTGCTGGACCGATTGCCATGCCTGGTCCACGTCGTTGGCGACCGCTCTGGCCAGGGAGGCGATGATGGGACCCTTGATCTCTTTGGCGATGTTGGACACCGCCTCAAAATCTCCGGGTGAACTGGCGGCGAAACCCGCCTCGATAATGTCCACCTGCATCCGTTGCAGTTGGCGGGCAATCTCCATCTTTTCCTGACCGGTCATGCCGATGCCGGCCGACTGTTCGCCGTCGCGGAGAGTGGTGTCCAAGAGCAATACTTTTTCTGTAGCCATTTTTATTACCTAACCCCTTTCTGATTTGTAGATTTTGGTATGCGGTTGCCGCTAACTGCGGCGTTCAGAAAGGGTGCGCAGGGCCACGTAGTCCACCGCCACCAGCCCTGCCAGGACCAGCGGACGATGGTGGACTACACTCAACGCCTCCAGATTCCTCATCGTAGATTCCCTCGTCACAGAATGTTTCATCCCGGGCTGAATCGGCCCAGGCCAATCAGAATCGACTAGATTACTTTCGGGTCCATCCAGGGCATCATTGCCCGAAGTTCCTTGCCAACCTCTTCAATCTGGCTGTTACGGGCCTGCTCTCTGAGGGGGGTGAACCGCGGGCGGCCCTCGTCGTTCTCGGCGATCCACTCGCGGGCGAAGGTGCCGTCTTGAATCTCTTTCAGCACGGCCCGCATGNTTTCCCGAACATGCTCGTCGATGATGCGCGGGCCCCGTGTCAGGTCGCCGTACTCGGCGGTATCGCTGACTGAATAGCGCATGTAGTTGAACCCGCCCTGGTACATCAGGTCAACAATCATNTTCAGCTCATGCAGGCACTCGAAGAAGGCAATCTCCTGGGGATATCCACCCTCAACCAGTGTGTCGAAAGCCGCCTTTACCAGGGCGGAAACGCCGCCGCAGAGGATAGTCTGCTCGCCGAAGAGGTCGCTTTCGGTCTCGTCTTTGATGGTAGTCATCAGCACGCCGGAGCCTGTGCTGCCGACACCCTTGGCGTAGGCCAGCCCGATGTCTTTGGCGTGGCCGGTGGCGTCCTGGTGCACTGCCAGCAGGCTGGGCACTCCGACACCCTCGGTGAACAACTCGCGCATGCGGTGTCCGGGGGCTTTGGGGGCAACCATCATCACGTCAATGGTGTCCGGCAGGACGATTTCCCGGTAGTGGATGCTGAAGCCGTGGGCCACCATGAAGGCGCTGCCCGGCCTCAGGTTGGGAGCGANCTGCTCCCGGTAGACGCGGCCTTGGAGATGGTCTGGAATGACCATCATCAGCACGTCAGCCTCCGCGGCCGCATCGGGAACGTCGGCCACCCGCAATCCCGCNGCTTCGGCCACGGCCCGGCTTTTGCTTTCGGGATATAGGCCCACGACCACGTTCTGNCCGTTGTCCTTCAGGTTGAGGGCGTGGGCGTGACCCTGGCTACCGTAGCCAATCATGGCAATGGTCTTGCCCTCCAGATGGGCTAGGTCCGCATCCTTGTCGTAGTAAACATCTACCATCTTTTCTTCTTCCTTTCCAAATTACATCTTATGGTTCGATCTGGGATACTGGGNAAGATATGCACNGTTATCANGAATGATTGTTTGAGTTCACCTGCTCGGCGTGCTCCGAATGNCCGTTGNCCAGCCNGTTGGTTTGGCCCCGAACCATCGCNACCAGGCCGGTCCGCAGCATTTCGATGACGCCGAAGGACGACAGTAGGTTGTGTAGGGCGTTTATCTTGTCTTCTTCTCCGGTGATTTCAATAATCATGGACTCGCTGCCGACGTCAATGATGTTGGCCCGGAATAGGTTCACGATCTGAATAATCTCACCCCGGGTCATTTGGGTGGTCTTGACCTTGATCAGGGCCAACTCCCGGGTGACAGTGGACTCATTTGTAATGTCTGATACCTCAATGACGTCGATTAGTTTGTCCAGTTGCTTGGCAACTTGGCTTACNGTGTAGTCGTCGCCTTTCACCACAAAGGTCATGCGGGACAGNCCCGGTTGCTCGCTGTTGCCCACGGCCAGGCTGGCGATGTTGAAACCCCGGCGGCGGAACATGCTGGCCACCCTGGTCAGGACACCCGGCTTGTCTTCCACCAAGGCTATTAGGGTGTGTTGTTCGGTATGATTCGTTTGGACCATTCTAGGTAATCTCTTCGGGTGCTGGTTCTTCCAGCATCTCTNTCACCGATTGNCCGGATGGGATAAATGGGTAGAGNCCCTCGTCTTCTTTAACAATGAAGTCGACAATCACCGGTCCAGCGGTTTCCATGGCCTGTCGCACGGCGTCCACTACCTGATCCTTCCGGGNGACACGGATGCCCCGGATGCCGTAGGCCTCGGCAATCTTCACGAAGTNGGGGTTGGCCGTATATTGGCTGGCGATGTATTCCTTGTCAAAGAAGAGTTCCTGCAACTGATGGACCAAGCCCAGGGTGTTGTTGTTTAAGATGGCGAATTTGACGTCGGCGTGGGCCTCAACCGCCGTGGCGATGTCGCACATCGTCATCTGAAAGCCGCCGTCGCCAGCTACGGACCAAACGGTGACGTCNGGCCGGCCTACCTGAGCGCCCAAGGCGGCTGGGACTTCGAATCCCATAGTGCCCAACCCGCCCGAAGTGATGAACGTGTTGGGCTCGGTGAACCGGCAGTGCTGCGCGGCCCACATCTGGTGCATGCCTACGCCGGTGACCACGATACCTCGGCCCTGGGTGACCTCGGTCAACCGCTGGAGCACGTACTGGGGCAGGAGCTCATCGGACTCCCGAACTAGATGCGACGGATGCTGGGCCTTCAACTCGTTGATGTGNTGAAGCCAGTCTATATGTACGTTGGCCTCCACCTTGGGTAGCAACTGGCCTAATACCGCTTTCAGGTCGCCGACAATNCCTACTGTGGCCTTGATGTTCTTGTCCACTTCCGACGCGTCGATGTCCACGTGGATGAACTTGGCGTTAGGTGCGAAGGCGGAAATCCGGCCTGTCACCCGGTCGTCGAACCGCATGCCCAAGCCGATGATTAGGTCGGCTTCGTCAATGGCGAGGTTGGCGTAGGCCATGCCGTGCATTCCCGACATACCCAGGTTCAATTCATGGCTGGAGGGTATGGCGCTGATTCCTAAGAGGGTGGTTATCACCGGAATCTGGGCCTTTTCGGCCAACTCGGTCATCAGCCCGTAAGCATGGGAGATGAGGACACCGTGGCCCGACATGATGATGGGCCGCTCGGCCTTGTTAATCAACTTGGCGGCGGCGGCTACTTGGACTTCCGNAGCTTCCGTTGGAATCCTGTATCCCGGTAGTTTGGTCGCTNTGGGCCAGACAAACTCGGTCTTCTCGCCCAATAGAACGTCCCTGGGTATATCCACCAAGACGGGCCCCGGACGTCCGGTGCGGGCTATGTGGAAGGCGTCGTGGATGGCCTGTGCGACGTCTTTCACGTCCATGACCAACATGTTGTGCTTGGTGATCGGCAGAGTTACCCCTGTGACGTCGGTCTCCTGGAAAGCGTCGCTGCCGATGGCGGGCCGGGGCACTTGTCCGGTGATGGCCACCATGGGAACCGAGTCCATCTGGGCGGCGGCGATGCCGGTGACCAAGTTGGTAGCGCCGGGACCGGATGTTGCGATGCACACACCAACTTTGTCTGTCGCCCTAGCATAACCGTCGGCGGCCATGGCGGCGGCCTGCTCGTGGCGCACCAAGATATGGCGGATGGCCGGGTAGCTGGAGAGGGCGCCATACAAAGGCAGCACCGCTCCACCTGGTAGTCCAAAGACTACGTCCGCGCCTTCTTTAAGTAGGCTTTCNCAAACAATTTCCGCGCCGGTTAGTTCCATCTTCTTACATTTTAGTCCCGGTCGAAATTTACCAATAAAAAAACCCATCCCCATGAAGGGACGGGCTGGAAATTCCCGCGGTACCACCCTTCTTTTCCGATGGTCAGGCTTCAGGCTTACGCCGGATGCCGGTGAGCTACTTGTTAGTAACCCCAACCTCGGAACTGCTCTACAGCCGGTAACGGGGCCAATCGCCGCGCCTTACTCTAGTTCAGGCGGGCCGCTCCAGAACGAGTTCGGAGTCCTTCTGCCGCCGGATTTTCACCAACTTCCGGCTCTCTGGGACAGGGTACTCTTACTACTTTCCATCGTCGCGGATTTCGTAAAATTGTTACATNAGATGCTACCAGTACGACGCGGCCTTGTCAACAGATTTGACTTCACTTCCACCCTGGCAGTCCATAGTTTATGATAGAATATCGAAGCTGTAATCCCCCTTTCCGCCCCCTGTTTCCGGGAAGGACCAAAGGGGGATCTGAGGAAGGAAAGACACTCTTGTCCGAACGCATCTTCATCGGAGTNGCTTGGCCCTACGCCAACGGGCCGCTGCATCTTGGCCACCTGGCTGGTTGTTATCTATCTGCGGACATCTTCGCTCGTTATCACCGGGCCAAAGGCAACGAAGTGCTGATGGTTTCGGGAAGCGATAGCCACGGCACTCCCATCACGGTTCGCGCCGAGGCCGAAGGCGTAACCCCGGAAGACATCCTGAATCGATACCATCCCCAGTTCTTGGACTCCTGGAACAAACTGGGCATCACCTTCGACCTTTTCACGACCACGCATACCGAGAATCACCAGGAGATTGTCCACACTCTGTTCAAGGACTTTCTGGAGAAAGGTTACCTGTACGAGCAATCGATGCTCCTGGCCTACTGCGCCGATTGCCAACGGTTCCTGCCCGACCGCTACGTCAACGGTACTTGTCCCCATTGCGGCTTTGAGAGAGCCCGCGGCGACCAGTGCGACAACTGCGGCCGGACNCTGGANCCTCAAGANCTTGTTCACCCCAGGTGCGTTATCTCCGACAGCGAACCCGAGTTCCGGGAGTCAGAGCACTACTTCTTGAAACTCTCCGCCTTTGAGCAGCCACTGTTGGAATGGGTGAACAAGCAGACCCATTGGCGTCCCAACGTACTGAACTTCACTCGTCGGTNCCTGGAGGGNGGTCTCAAAGACCGGGCCATCACCCGGGATCTCACTTGGGGCGTGCCCATCCCCCTGGAAGGCTATGACGACAAGCGCATCTACGTGTGGTTCGAGGCGGTAACCGGCTATCTGTCGGCGGCCGTGGAATGGGCCAAGCAAAACGGCGATGGCAAGGACTGGGAAGCCTTTTGGAAGGACCCGGACACCAAGTCCTACTACTTCATCGGCAAAGACAACATCCCGTTCCATACCATCATATGGCCGGCGATGCTGATGGCCTACGGGGGCCTCAACCTTCCCTACGACGTGCCGGCCAACGAGTTCCTCAGCCTGGAGGACCGGAAGTTCTCCACCAGCGAGAACTGGGCGGTCTGGCTGCCGGACTACTTGTCTCGATACGAGCCTGATCCGCTGCGGTATCTGCTGTCTATCAACATGCCGGAATCGGGTGACACCAACTTCTCTTGGGCCGAGTACGTTCGCCGCAACAACGATGAACTGGTTGCGACGTTCGGCAACCTGGTCAACAGAGTGCTCTCCTTCACCTACAAGAATTTCGAGGGCAATGTGCCGCCCGCCGGACCGTTGGGCGCTTTGGAACAAGAATTGCTCCAAAGCGCCCGCGAGGTTATGACGGGCGTCGACCAGGATCTGCACGATTGCCACTTCAAAGCGGCCATCGCCAGAGCGTTTTCCCTAGCCCAGCAAGTGAACCGGTATCTGGATACCAGGGCCCCGTGGCGTTCCATCAAGACCGACCGGAATGAGGCGGCGGCCACGCTTCATACTGCCATCAAGGTAATTAACTGCCTCAAGATGCTGCTGTATCCCTTCCTGCCATTCAGTGCCCAGCGCATCCACGGATACCTGGGACTGGACGGTACGGTTGAGAACCTATCCTGGGACTTCGATCAGTTGATCGATGCGATAGAGGCGGGCAACCCACTTCGTGAGCCCAGCCCCCTGTACACCAAACTAGATCCCCAGGTGGTGGACGACGAAGTCCAACGGCTGGGCGCCAGCGTGGCTTAGGGGGTAGGGGTGCTCCAAGGCCTGGACGAAAAAACGGCGTCTATCTACGCCCCGATCCGCCAGCAGCTAAGTCTGGTGGAGGAGCGGCTGGCAAGTCTGCGAGATATCACTCCTGACTATCTGGAGCCGCTGCTGGACCACGTTCTCGATTCGGGCGGCAAGCGGATCAGGTCCGCCATCACTTTACTGTCGGCCGGCTTCTACTCCCAAGACGCGGAACACCCCGTTATCATGGCGGCGGCGGTGGAGTTGCTGCACTTGGCCACGCTGATCCACGACGATACGGTTGATGACTCGGATATGCGCCGGGGCCGCCCAACGGTTAGCAGTCTTTGGGGCAAGCACGTGGCGGTTCTCTTCGGCGACTTCTTGTTCGCTACTTCGGCAACCTTTGTTTGCGACACTCACAACGTCCGGGTGATACGCCGATTCTCCGAAACAATCATGGAACTGGCCAGCGGTGAGATGGCGGAATACTTCAACGTATTCAATCTGGAGCAAGCCCAGGAACGCTACCAAGACCGCATCTACCGAAAAACCGCTTCCCTGTTCCGCACCGCCGGTGAAACCGGATCCATCTTGGGCGGAGCGGAGGAACCTCAGGTTCAAGCCTTGTGCGACTACGGCTATAACATCGGCATGGCCTTCCAGATGGTGGACGACATGCTGGACGTTCAAGGCGACCCATCTACGCTGGGAAAGCCCGTTGGCACCGATCTGTGTCAGGGAATATTAACCCTACCGACCATCATGCTGATGGAGAAGTATCCCGACGATAACCCGGTAAAGGCGCTATTCAACGACCGGGACGAAGACGGCCACGTGCGCCNGGCCCTGGAAATGATTAACAATTCGGGCATCATCGGCGACTGCTACACCGTAATCAGGGGCTTCTGCGACAAGGCGACTCAGTCGCTGGACATCACGCCCGAATGCGACGCTAAACGCTCCCTACTAGCCCTCCCCGAATACATCCGCGACCGCAGCCGGTAACCCGGCTTCGTCTCCTACTCTGACAGTCCTAGTTCAGGATCAAAAACAAGATNCCTTCTCCCTGGATAGGGCTTCGCCTNAAAAGCCCCGTCGACAATGTCACCNTGAGCGTAGCGAAGGGTCTGGGGTGGGCGGTCGAAGTTCGCGCCGCAGAATCCTCCACAGATTCTTCNGCCTGGGGGCCTTAGAGTGNCAGTTTGGGGCTAAGCCCCTCGACGGGGGAAGGTAAGGATGGGGGTGCTGTGCTCCGCCATAAAAATAGACTCGGCGTGGCAGCACTCTAACTGCGCCCTAGCCTGNGTCC
Source organism: Dehalococcoidia bacterium (assembly GCA_002708395.1). The sequence continues at coordinate 22,857 of PANP01000020.1, read as the reverse complement.
CTACCCCCCGCCCTCCCAAACCACCTCTCCGCCCAAGATGGTTGTCATTGCCCNAATCTCTTTTAGCTGTTCCGGTTCCACCGTCATGGAATCTGTGTCTAGAAGAACCATGTCGGCCATCATGCCGGGTCGGATGGTTCCTTTCTGATCTCCGGTCCCATCTGCGATGGCTCCCGCGGCGGTGTACATCCTCAATGCTTCGGCAACCGATATTGCCTGCTGTTGGGAAGNCTCCGGCGGTAGTAAACTGCCGGTGCTGGTTTTCCGGGTGACGGCGTTATAGATCGCTGGCCAGGGGTTGGGGTCTATGACGGGGGCGTCGGACCCGAATGCCAGCGGAACTCCGGCGTTTGCCAACGCGCCAACTGGGTATAGGTTGGGAAGCATCGAGGCGTCGACCCGTTTCAAATAGTTGTCTCCATTCCAGTAAACGAAGCCGGGCTGGGTAACGACCATGCATCCGGACCTGGCTATCTCCGCCACAAGTTCAGGAGGACATTCGGCGCAATGCTCGATGCGATCTAGGCGTTGGATGTCGCTGGTTGGTTCCGGACTGGCGAGGGGCGCTGCGTTGGTCAGCGCCTTAATGGCGGATTCAATCGCCTCTTGTTCGATGGCGTGAATCGCTACGGGAAATCCCGCACGGTGGGCGTTGTCTACAAGNTCGGTNAACGCCTCCAGGTTTGGCTCCAACGCGCCCGTGCTCAGGGTCAGCATAATCTTGGCGTGCCCCAACCTCAGTTGGTCGTCGCCAGCGCCCCAGGTGAGCCCAGCGGACTGAAATTCCTCCAGATGGGAAGCCCCGGCAAACATCGTCACCCGGCATTGTAATGCGCCCGACGACTGAAGTTCCTGAAATATCTGCCACCGCTCAAGTCCGTTGTCGGGGCCTGCATCCTGCACAGAGGTGATTCCGTAGCCCAGGAGCGTGTTGTTNAGTTGGTGAACATAATCTTGGAAAGCNGNTTGGTCGCGTGACGTGCCAAGGCGTTGGCGAAGGTACCCGGCCATCTCGAACAGGAGTCCTGTAAGTTCTCCCGTGGCGTTATCCCGGTCAATCACGCCTTCCACCGGGTCTGGAGTGGAGGCGNCTATGCCTACNAGGTTCAGGGCGAGGCTGTTCAGCACCGTNGCGTGGCCGCTGCGGTGGTCCAAGCGGACGGGATGGTTGGGGGCGGCGCGGTCTAGGTCCCAGCGGGTGGGGTGCCGTTTCTCTAAGAAGGATAGGTCATCGTAGCCGAAGCCTCGGATCCAGCGGCCGGTCTGGGTGGTTTCCGCCCGGTGCCGAACCACGTCTTCCAAGTCTTGGATAGAAGAGACGGTTTTGGGGCTGCAGTCGATGCCTTGGAGAGATGCGGCTTGGGCCAGTACGTGGCAGTGGGAATCCACGAANCCTGGTATCAGGGTCTTGCCNCCGCAGTTGATNNTCCGGGTGGCCGGACCGGCAAGGGAGGCGATGTCTTTGGATGAGCCGATGGCGGCGATGGTGCTACCACGGACCGCCACGGCTTGGGCGCTGGCCNGGAGAGGGTCCAAAGTCAGCACCCGGGCATTAATCAGAATCAGGCTAGGAGGGCCGGTTCCTTCTTGTTGACCTGATGAANGCGCCAGATTTCGCATCGAACCGGCCCGCCTGAGCATTAGCGAGAGCTAGCTGGTTTCCAGCAGCCGGGCCTGCTCCATCTGCTCCAGCAACGCAGGAACCGGGTCTTTGTCCTGGAACACGTCGGCGTTGCCGTGGTCGGGGGAGTGACCGGTGGGGTTGATGATCCAGACGGAAGCTTCTAAAGCGATCCCGTTAGGNTCGGTGAAATATATGGAGTGGATAATCTTGTGGTCCACTACATNGGTAACATCCACACCGGCGGCGGCCAATTTGGCTTGGAGTTCCAGCAGCGCCTCTTCACTNTCCACGTCGAAAGAGACGTGGTCGAACTGTAGTTGGCCTTTGGCGGGCTGTCCCGCGGGCTTGTGGAATTCTTCCACCATGCCCCGCCACTCGAAGAAGGCCAGCGTGTTGTTGGGGCCAATCTCGAAGAAGTAATGCCTGTAAGGATAGCCGCCGGGGGTATTTCCTACCGCCGCCACCAAGGGCATGCCCATCACGTCCCGGTAGAACCGGACGGTCTTTTCCATGTCGTTGGTTACCATGGCCAAGTGGTTTATTCCGCCGAATTTCATTTTCATTTCCTCTCTTCGATTGGGTCGTCCCAGTATATCACCAGATGTTCGGGCCTTTTGGGATTTATATCAGACTCAAGTCATTGGCCTGGTCCTCTACGATGGTCTGTTTGCCTGCCATTAGTTGTCTTGTCAACTATTGTTTCGCCGGTCGATATTACTTAGAATTAATCCATGATAGAAGTACCCAGCGAAGTGCAGATGTTAGCATGGCGGTCATTTCTGGAATGCCACTCGGCGGTCATCAAAGCCTTGGAAAGCGAGTTGATGGAAGACCAGGGGTTGTCGTTAACCTGGTACGATGTTTTGATCCACTTGTCCGAGGCTTCTGAGTCCCGGTTGCAGCATCAAGCACTGGCCGGGTCTCTGTTGTTGAGCCGCAGTGGCGTTACCCGATTGGTGGACCGGATGGCCAAGGCCGGACTTGTCCGCCGGGAAGCCTCTCCTGAAGATCGCCGGGCATCCTACGTGGTGATGACCCCTCAGGGCCGGGATGCCTTGGACCGGGCGTCGCCAGGGCANGTTCGTGGNATCGTTCAGCATTTCACCCGGTATCTTGATTCCGAAGATNCTTCCGCCCTGCAAAAGTTTTTCTNCANGGTGTTGCAAGGGGANNCGAAAAAGGGGCGTNAGATTGGAGACNAAGACTCGGNNCACCCAGCGGGATATCCGGGNATGCCCTTGAAAGCAATTNTCTTCGATTGGGANCTAACCCTNTGGAATAGTTGGGACCTTCATCTTCAACTCATGCAAAGCACCGCNGACGCACTGGGTCTGCCCCAGCCGACTGCCGCCCAGGTTGCCCNGCAATACCACCGGCCCTTTTTCCGGCACCTTNCCTGGTTCTTCGGCGACGATGAACAGCGACTGGTCGACACCTACATGGCGTTTTACCATGAAAACGTTATCACCGTGGGGCATCTTTATTCAGGCGTCCTGAAGACTCTGGNAGCGCTGAAGGACCGGGGCTACCAGATAGCCATATTCTCAGATAAGCGAAAGCAATTCGGCGACCTTGAGATTGGGTATGCGGGAATCGGCCATCTGTTGGATTACACCTTGTTCCTGGTGGACGGCAGACCTTACAAGCCTGATCCCCACGGACTGCTTCATGTTCTGGAAGCCCTGGGTGCAGAGAAGAACCAGGCCGTTTACGTCGGAGATGGGAGCCACGATCTGGATTGCGCTCGCCGGGCTGGAATAGCCAGCGGTGCTGCTCTCTGGGGATCGTTGGACCCGGAGGATCTGCTGAATGGCCGGCCGGACCATAGCTGGGAAACCGTCGAACAGGTGCTGGAAAGCCTATCTTGAAGTCGTCATGACACCAAGTCAATCGAACTACGGGAGACTGCGTGGCGTCAGATACTAGCTCCGGTACCAACTCCGGCCCCGGCCCCACATCCCAGGCAGGCTACCGTGCCGAGTTCTCCAAACACCGGAAGCGGATAGCTGTCGCGGCGGTGGTCCTGATGGCGCTGCTGGGTGTGCTGTCCATACTGCTGGACTGGAGAGAGGTGCGGGCCGTCGTAGGCCAGGCGGCTTGGACGCCGGTTCTCGCATCACTGGGTATCACTGCCGTCTCCTACTTGACCCTCAGCTACAGCTTCGCGTTGGTTAACCGGGTTTTCCGAATCGATTTAGATTTGAGGACACTATGCGGAATCGGTTTTGTGTCGTCGGCGATGATTGCGACCTTGGGTGGGGTGGCCGGGCATTCGCTACGGCTCTTGCTGCTGACTCGCCGTGGCGAGGCAGCCGGTGATGTGATGGCCCCCTCCCTGTTTCACGGCTATCTGGAAAGCCTGATATTCTTCGCGCTGATACCGGCGGGCCTGGCCTATCTGGCCTTCACCCACCCCCTGTCTCCCGGATTATCCCTGGCCGTTACCACCGGAGCAGCGGTATTGGGAGCGGCCTTCGCGATGACGGCGGTCGTGTTCTTTGTGACGCCGGTTAGGGCCATCGCCATATGGCTAGTTGGCTGGAGCTGGCATCTGGTGACCCGGCAGAGTATCAAAGCCGGTCTACAGGATTTCGAAGCCACGCTGCGCCGTGGGATGGGTAGGTTGCGCTCCAAGCCTCTGGCGCTGGCACTGCCTCTCTCGTTAATAATATTGGACCGGATGTGCCGGCTGGGGATCGTGTGGCTGTGTTTTCAGGCGCTTGGAGGTCAGGTGGACCCCGGAGTGGTGGTCACAGGATTCGCCGTTGGCGTGGCCGCCGGGGTGATGTCCATGGTCCCGGGTGGTCTGGGTGTGCAAGAGGGGTCGATGGCTGGAGCGTACCATCTGCTGGGAGTGCCGTTGGAGCAGGGGGTGTTGGTGTCGTTCCTGTTCCGGTTGGTCTACTACATGGTCCCCTTCGGCGTCAGTTTGCTCTTTTACCGGAACGTTCTGAGGGAGCGGGTTAATTTGGGTGCTGGACAGGGATGACGGTCCGCAAATCTTAACCGACCGTCTTGGCCACGTTCGCAGCGTCGTGCTGTTCGTCGGCGTGGTAAGAGCTGCGGACTAGAGGGCCGGACGCCACGTGTTTGAACCCCATCTTCTCTCCGGTCTCCCGCAGTTCGTCAAACTCCGCCGGGGTGTAGAAGCGGTCGATGGGCCAGTGTTTCGGCGAAGGACGCAGGTACTGGCCGATGGTCAATAGGTCGCAGTCCACCCGGCGCAAGTCCTCCATGGTTTCTACAATCTCTTCCCGTGTCTCGCCCATGCCGGCGATGATGCCCGACTTGGTGACCGTGCGGGGATCTAGCATTTTGGCCTTGGCCAGCAATTCCAGAGAAAGATCGTAGTCTCCCCTGGGCCGAACCTTGGGAAAGACGCTGCGGGAGGACTCGATGTTGTGGTTCAGTACATCTGGCCGGGCGTCGATTACCTTCTTTAAGGCAGATGTGGAACCGCCGAAGTCAGGTATCAGCATTTCGGTCCGGCAGTCTGGGCTCTGCTCTCGAATCTTGNTGATGCAGGCGGCGAAGATATATGCGCCTCCGTCGGGCAGGTCGTCCCGGTTCACCGAGGTTATGACGCAATAACGCAGCCCTAATGAATTCACGGTCTCCGCCACCCTGCCGGGCTCCATAAGGTCGATGCCGGTGGGCCGTCCCGTGGTGATGGCGCAGTAGTGGCAGCGGCGGGTGCAGATGTCGCCCAAAATCATGAACGTGGCGGTGCCCCGGTCCCAGCACTCGCCGATGTTCGGGCAATGGGCCTCTTCACACACGGTGTGCAGTTGCTGGCCGCGCATCAGGCTCTTCAGGTGTATGTATCCGGGCGTGCCCGGAGCCTTCACCTTGAGCCATTCCGGTAACCGGGGCCTGATCGGTAGATTTTGAGGTTGTTGGTTCAAAACCGGTTCCTCTGATATGAGGTAGATGAACTTTAGATTGGTCCCTACGAGATTTGGTTCCTGAAATCCAGTTCAGGAGACGACCAGTTGAACGCTACAGGGAATCCACTTTGCGTGGATGGACCCGGCACTTCTCCGCAGTGATTATCGCGTCGATCTCGGCAATCACTTGCTCCAACTGGTCGTCGCGGTTCACTACCCGGTAATCGTACTCGGCGACGCGCCCCAACTCGCTCCAAGCGATGCTGAGCCGGAGGTCGATCTCGGACGGTCTTTCCGTCATTCGTTGGGTTAGGCGGTCTCTGAGTTCGTCGAAGGAGCCGGGGACCATGAAGATGAACAGTGCTTCTGTGGCTAGCTTGCGGACTGTGTCGGCCCCCTGCACGTCAACTTTTAGAATGACGTCCTTACCCTCTTTCAGACCTTGGCTTACTTGGCTACGGGGCACCCCGTACCAGTTNCCGTAGACTTGAGCGCATTCTAATAGCTCATCCTGCTCCTTCATCTCAAGAAACGCGGCGGTTTCCAGAAAGATGTAGTCGATGCCGTCCTGCTCTCCGGGGCGTTGGGGGCGGGTGGTGGCGGTGACTACGAAGTGCCACGGNCGGTCCANCAGTTTCAAAGCNTTGAGGGCGGCGTCTTTTCCNACGCCGGATGGCCCGGAAAGCACAATCAATAGGGGNGGCGCCGGTTCGGCTTNAGGTACTTGCTGCAATTACNCCGCCTGCCGTGGTTTGGTGGNAAAATNCNGAATCAGGACTAGGCTCCCGTTCGGNTGGACAACTGGGATAGGTTGAGCCGGGATTGAGGATGAGGGACCGNATCGAATATCTGGGTTTCTCCATCCGGCGAAGCAGAAGAAAGAGCTTTGCGTTCCATCTTGCCTATCCTTCCGCCAGGGCTCGGGAATTCCGGTNTGGGTCTGCACATCCAGTCGTCAGGCCGAGGGTCTCGATCAGATCGACCGCCTAGTCCCGGCCGCGGCCNTTGCCGCGAGTAAATTGGCTCATGCGCTCCATAACTTTTCGGCCAGCGAACATCTCCCCCATGCCTTCGGAGAAACTGGGAATATCCGAGCCTGAGNTCGCCGCCTCTCGTGCTCTGGAATTTACGAGTCCAGCCTGCCANTTGGCCCTAGCGGTTGAAGCTTCTTCGAAAATATCTTGCACGGCGTCGACATNCGGCCCGCCCTCGGCGGTCAGCGTTTGGCGCATATCATGGAGCTCGCGGATAAAGGCGTCGATCCAAGCCACGATGGGCTCCGGGTTGGATACGCAGATGTCCCGATGCATTATCGGGTCGCCGGACGCCAGTCTTGATACGTCGGTGAATCCGCCGGCGGTCAATTGGGCGATGTCCTCCCAGTTGGCGCTCTTGGAAACGCAACCGACCAAGGCCGTTGAAAGCATGAAGGGCAGGTGGCTGGCTGCTGCTACAAAGCTGTCGTGTTCGTCGACGCCGATGAAAAACGGACGGGCGCCCACGGCCTCGGCCAACGTAGTTATCTCGGAAACTGCCTTCTGTCCCACGTTGGGGCCGGGTACTACGCAATAAGCCTTGTTGCGGAAGAGGTCGGCATCAGCGTTCTCGGGCCCGGCGGTTTCTTTCCCCGCCATGGGGTGNCCACCGACGAAGTTAACCGACTTGGGAAGAAGCTCGTCGGCCCAGTCCAAAACCTGTCTCTTTGAGCTGCCTACGTCGGTGACCAGACAACCTTCGGGAAGTTCAGGTCCTATAACTTCCATCAGCTCCCGCATCGCCATCACCGGAGTTGCTAGAATGACTATCTCCGCATCCCTCACCGCCGGCATCAGTCTGTTTTCGACTTTGTGGAAGCCTTTGGATCTCTCCGCCCCCCGGCGGGCACTGCCATCCGAGTCGGTGCCCACAATCTCTACGTCTCTTAGGTTGGCTTTCCTCAGCGCTAGCGCCATGGATGTGCCGATGAGTCCGGTGCCTATGATAGCTAGTTTCGCCAAGATGGTTCTCCTGGGATAGACGGTTGGACGTGTGCGCCCTGGTGTCTATCGAATGGCCTGTCGCCAGATTGGATGTTTATCTTACACCATGGGTTTGCGCCACACCACCGGCCACGCATGAGACCGGCAGTAAGGGGCTGCGCCATCGGTCAAGCCACGATCGGCTGGGCGATGGTCCACAAGCTCACCACGGTATAAATCACCATGAGCATCAGCATGGGATATTGGCTGCTGATAGCTGCGGACCTATCCTGAAACGTGCGCAGGGAGATTAGGTGCGCGAGATAGACCGCGATGATGTGGCCGGCAACGATAAGACCCACAGATAGGTACCACAGAATCTTAGCGTTGATGATTCCGATGTTTATCCGGTAGTCTCCGGTGCCCAATAGATTCCAACCGAACCCGAACGGGTCGGACGCCAAAGGTATTATGAGCTGGCCCTGAATCAGCAAAAGGGTTATGAAGTGGGCGATATTGTAGGCCAGGGCGATGGGAATCAAAGAGTAGGAGAATTTCCTGGCAACGGCCATCGCCGGGAGTTCGCTTCCGGCGGACCCGGAGATGAAACGGGAAAACGTGAGGTAAATCACCAGGAACATCCCAGGGAACAACAGCACGCCCAGGCTGTCGGCAATGGTTCGGCCATTGAAGGTTGCGCCATTAGCCACCCCGATAAATATGTCCACCGCAACCGTCTGGATATCCACCCATATCTGGGTGGCGCTGAAGCCATCGAAGGTGACCGTGGCCAGAAGCAGCACCACCATGGCTAAAACGTCGTTGGTCTTGCTCTCGTTGTCGGCCAGCCCGATCGCGAAGGGTCTGATGTTCAACTCTTTCTTCTCAGATCTGCTGAAGCATTCGTAGCAATTTACGCAATCTCCGTTGGACGAAAGGCAGTCTCCTCCGCAGGTTGAGCAAAGGCCGGTGTCCCGAACCCTGACCTCGGTGGGAGCGAACTTGCCCAGAAAGCTGAATACGACGGAAAACGCTTCGCCGTGCCTGAGCCACTGATGCTTGCCGAAGATAGCCATGCCNCCCAAAGTGATGACTGAGTAGATGATGGTCAAGACGGCCACCCGGTTTGGCAACGGCGACTGGACGAAAGCGTCTTGTATCCAGGTGAAACTGAGAAATAGGAGAATGGCCGGCCACATGCCCCAGTTCCAGGGATATGGGCGCATCATCGATAGATGGCTCCCCGGCCTGAGTAACCGGCTCAGTCCTTCCGCCCATTCAAACAGGATTTTCCAAGGGTTGATGAAGGTCCAGATGTTGCCCAGCAAAGCCACGACGAAACCCATTCCGACCCACCAGACTATCCAGACGAAGGTGGGTGCGAAATTAGATGACGGTATTTGATCACCGAAAAGCCCGGTGGCGATGACAAGGCCAAATAGGAACACAACGAGCAGTTCCACCGGCAGCATCAGGAACCGGCTGGTCAGGACCGATCGCAGCCACCGGGTTTGGTAAAGGTTGTGCCGCCAATATGAGTTGTGCTCGGGGCTACCCCCGGCAAACAGCCCGATTATGGCGAAAGACAGACCCACCGTGACTCCTGCGCCAATCAAGAAGAAACCCAGTGGCACCGGAAGCTCGGTCCGCTCGCCGAACCCGTGGGCGTAGGCTGGCTGGGCTAGCAGCGCAGCTCCTGGGACGAACACGGCGAGGACAACGTATCGAAATTTCATATTCGTGCCGCCAATCGCTCTACTCACGTACCATCAACTATCTTGGTCCCACTTCCAGAAACCCGATGTCGACTTCCTCGCCTTCTTCGTCATCGTGGCCGTGGTCTCCTTCTTTGTCGTCCTTCTTAGCCTCGGCGTCCCCGGTGTGATGGAAGGTGATCCGGAACCGCCCTGTGGCGTCGGCGACGAAGTAGAGATCCGCCACCTCGTCTTCATCGATGTCCTGCTCGATGTCATAACCGTGCAGATGGAATTCACCAGATTCTTCAGCATCGATCTTCAAGGTAACCATGTCGTCCTGCTTGACTCTGATGGTCCCCGGCTCCATGGCCTCGCCCGTTACATTGACGGAAATCTCCACAGCCTCGGGGGCGCTTCCGCTGCAAGCTGCGGCTAGAATCGCTCCAGCCGCCACCATGGTGGTGAGCAGCATATGTTTATTCAAGATTCTTATATTCATTCTTCTCCGATGTGTTTAGCTTCCGGCTTGGCTTCGGCCCTTCCCGATCCGGTCCCGGATCAAAAGCACTAGGGCCAGAATCGCCACTCCTCCGGCGAGGAGCAGAATCAGGTCGAAGCCTTCCGGTTCAACCACCTCCAGAGGCACGTCTAGGCTGGCCTTACCCAACTCGCTGTCCGTTTCCAGGGTCAAGGTCCAGCTTCCGATCATGTCCAGAGGCATATCAACGTCATAGGTTTGTGGGTTCTGTGGCGTATTGGCGGCCGATACCAGGCCCACACTGGTGGCGCCNGGGGGGCCGGTCAGGCTGGTGAAAACGGTAGCGCCGGTTAGGACCTGCTCTCCAGAGGCATCCTCTACCCTTATGCTTAGATGCAGATTGCCCACCCTGGGTTGCCCCGGGAAGATACCCACTTGCACCTTATANGGACCGACGATCGCGTTTGTCACTACGGGACGGGTGCCACCGTTGGCTTCTGCCGTCCCGGCGCTGGGAATAAAGATCGCGGGCGCCACTATCAATAACAGGGCAAGGATTAACGTCCCAAGAATCGCGCTACCTATCAACTTCGCCTCCGCCGCCTATTTGACCTGGTTTGATGAGTCCCGTCCGTTCCGGATCCGGCTCGCTGCCGCCGCATGAGGATCCATCCTCCGGTACCCAGAGCAAGGACGCCCGCAGCGGCGGCAATCAGGGCCCAGTTCGGCCCGTTGGATTCAAAGAGCCCGAGCCGCCCCTCTGGGGTCCTGCCGTCTGCTGGCCAGCTTCTCCAGCCACTTCCCACTTCCAGCACCGTTTCTCCCAATGAGCTGTTTATCTTTATCTCGAAGGTCCATTGACCTGGTTCTCTCAAGTTCATGTCCAGTTCGTAGGACCAGCGTTGCAGGAAGTAACCGGGAGCCGGTACCGGATCGGAAAGGAGGCCATTACGGCCGATACGCCCCCTGACATCCACCGCAGCGCCGGTCACCGGCCCTTGCTCGGATGTGAGGGCGATGGCCATATGGAGATTCCCGACCACGGGTTCCGCTGGCCAGATTCCCACCAGGTACTTGTAAGGTCCCGAGTCGCCTTCAACCAACGGAACCGTAAATCCGTTGGCGTGAACAGCAGAGTCTTGCGACGGAAGTATATCCGCGCCACCCAACGCCGACATGATGACGGCGACGATGGCCGCGACTAGATACAGAACGATAGGTTTCCGGTAACGCACACAGCCCCCTGGTGAGAATCGATTGCCCTTAGGCGGCGTCAGATAATGACCCTCAACAATCTTCTAGAGGGGACTCATCAGCCAAGGGCGGAGAGGTGGATCGGAGCTAGGCGCGGGGAGGTCTTTTCAGTGGCGGCACGTAGGCTTCTTTCAGCGGACCGTCGCTTTGCGGCCACGCCAATAGGATTCCTTGCTCCGGGATTGAATTCATCGGCTGTGCCGCCGGAGTCGGGGGGGCTAGGGAGTCTTGTCCCATGCCGTCCAAGGGCGCAAGGAATACGGTGTTTATGAGTAGGTTAGAACCCGATGGAGGATTCGAATCATCTGCCCGATAGGCTAGCCGGTGGGAGTGATTATCCTGGTACGGGTGGATGTGGTCGATGTCGGGAGGGCCGATATATATGTGCGAGTGGTTATGATGCCGCTCGGCAAAGTGGTGATCCATCACCGGGCCAAAGGCCGGCGAGAACAAGGCCCAAAGAGCCAGAACGGCGGTCCCTGCCCACAGGAGAGGGCGGGGGTTTCTTTGCAGGTCTACGCTATGCATCTACTATCGATTATATGCGATATTGCCGGGAAGGGCACATTCCCCGCTAGTTGGTGGACCTAGGCGGTTAGGCTAGGCCAGGGCTTCCCGGACGATTTCAGGGCGGACAACTTTGTCGTAGTCTTGACGCACTTTCACCATTCCGGCGGCTATCAATATTTCCTGTAGTCCGTCATATTCAGGCTGCTCCAGATGCGGAGTCGTGGGCCAGGTGTCCTGTTCTTTGTACCTGGTCACCGATTTAATGATTAATTCTTTAGGGACATCGGGGAAGAAGCCAGCCGTTGCGTCTCCAACCGTTGCGGGGTTGTTCTCGTGCAGCCATGTCAGCCCCTTGGCGTAGCCCCGTATGAACCGGTGAACGGTTTCTTTGTTGCGTTCCAGATATGCTTCGGTTGCAGCGAAGGAACTGTAGGCTATATGACCGTTCACCGGTCCCAGGGCCACCGATAGGCTGGCGGTGCCGTCGGCGATAAGCTGATCCGCGGCTGGTTCCGGAAGGTGGATGAAATCACCCTGCCCGCTTTTGAATAGTGCGACGGCGTCCTCAAGAGGCAGGTCGGGTATGAGGGTCAAGCCTTGTGGGTCAACTCCATTCTTGCGCAATGCGAACTGGAACGAGGCCCAAGGCATGGCGGAGAATCCTACCGGTATGATCGTTGCTCCGGCCAGGTTGTCCCATTGGAAAGCATCTGCGGTTCCCCTCCCCAACACGAAAAAGCCATCTCTGGAGTTAATCTCGGCGAAATGGGGCAGCACGGTCTGAGACCCCGAGTCGGACTCTATGATGGAACGCATCACGCCGCTGCCCGAGATATCGGCGACTCCCTGGTTCAGTGCGTTGGGCACTGTGCCAACGTCAGGTGGACAGCTTGAAAAGGTTACGTCCAAGCCCTCGCTCTCCAGAAATCCGCCCGCTACCGCCACGTGTATCGGCGTGTAGAAAACCGTGCGGAAAACTTCCATCAAACGAAGGGGATATCTACCTGTGGTCATGTGCGCTCCTTAGGGTACGATTCGACGTCTGGAATGGCGGGCTTATTCGGCTGGCTGACATTCCCATTGGATGACATAACGCATGTCACCCTGTTGCATCGGTGCTCCGTCGCTGTGCTGTCGCCGGACGAACATCGCCAGGCTGCTTCTTTGCGTATCTAGGCGAAAGTAGACTTGCCTGAGACTGCGGGGCCGGAAACGCCGCTATCGTAACTATTGACCTGTAGTCTGTCAATTTGATGAGTTGGTCAGGTTGATCGTACGAGTTTATCTCAAGCCTTGGGCGGGCTCTGACGTGTCGACCTGCTCGCCTGAGCTTCGGTTGACCTTATTACGGGAGTGTGACAGAATTTCATTTGAGCCTGTATTACACCGGCGGACCCCTGTTAGCGTAGGGAAGAATCCTTCACGCCTCTCCCTCATCAAATCAACTAGATGACCTCTGATATTTTCTATATCAGTTTGAATCGGCATAAGACCAAACCGTTTGCGGGTGCATACCCCAAAGAACAGGGTGGTGACAGTGCCTAGTTGGAATAAAGACAGTTTGCGGCGGCTGGTCCAGCGCGAGATGGGCGAGTACCGCCTGGTGGTGGTTTCCAACCGTCAGCCGTACATCCATGAGATTATCGAGGGCGAACTGAGCTTTGTAGTGCCGTCCGGTGGAGTCACCACGGCCATCGACCCCATCATGCAGGAGTGCGGCGGCACCTGGGTGGCCTTTGGTGGCGGGCAGGGCGACCGGGCTGCGGTGGACGACAAGAACAGAATCATGGTTCCGCCCGATGACCCGGCCTACACGCTGCGGTTGGTGTGGCTGACGGAAGAGGAAGAACGGGGTTACTACGACGGTTTCTCCAACGCTGCCCTCTGGCCGCTTTGTCACAACGCCTACACCGAACCCATTTTTAAGCTGGACGACTTTGAGACTTACAAGTCGGTTAACCGGGAGTTCGCCAAGCAGGTTCTGGACGAGATTGGCGGCCAGCCCGCAGCCGTTTTCACCCAGGACTATCACCTGGCGATGTTGCCCCGCCTCATAAGGGAAGCAGACCCAGATATCATCACCGGCCAGTTCTGGCATATCCCTTGGCCCAATCCGGAGATATTCCGTATCTGTCCTTGGCAGGACGAAATCTTGGACGGTCTGTTGGGCAACGACATGCTGGGCTTCCACATTGGCGATCATCGCAACAATTTTCTGGATACCGTTTCCCGAACATTGGACAGCCAGGTGGACCACAGATACAGCCGGATCAACTATAAGGACGAAATGACCGTCGTCAGGCCCTTCCCCATCAGCGTCGACTTTGAGCAGATCTGCCAGGATGCCAAGAGCCAAGAAGTTGAAGAAGAGATGGTCCGCCTTACCGATGAACTAAATCTGGGTGGGCAATTGATTGGTCTGGGAATCGACCGCATCGACTATACCAAGGGTATTCCCCACCGTTTCCGTGCTATGGGAAGGTTTCTGGAGAAGAATCCGGAGTACATCGGCAAAGTCGTCCTGGTCCAAGCCGGTGTGATGAGCCGTATCCAAGTGGACGCCTACCAGCAGTTGTCGGAACAGATCGAGGAATCGCTGGAGGAGATTAACGGAGAGTTCGGACGTAACGGCTGGCAGCCTATAATCTACATGCCCACCGATCTTCCCGACGTTACGTTGATGGCTCTCCGGCGCATGGCCCGGTTCTGCGTGGTTAGCTCCCTGCATGATGGGATGAACCTGGTGGCCAAGGAGTACGTGGCCAGCAGGTTCGACGAGGACGGAGTGCTTATCCTCAGTCCCTTTACGGGTTCGGCCCAAGAGTTGACCGACGCATTAATCGTCAATCCCTACGCCGTTGAGCAGTTCGCCGACGCGATACATCAGGCGGTCGTGATGTCACGCGATGAGCGCCGGTTTAGGATGATCCAGATGCGTGACATCGTCCAGGAGAACAACATCTATAAATGGGCGGCGATGATGGTTGTGGACCTGATGCAAGGGGCCAGGCGCTCCCGCCGTCCGGTCCAAAGCAGATAATGCCGGTGATCTCCGGATTCATGCACATCTTTAGACCCACCCAAGGCTCCCACTAGACTATATGCCCCACCTATTACAAGTCTGGCCCAGCGTACTCAAACGGCTTAATGAAGCCGAACACATCCTACTCTTGTCCGACTACGACGGTACCTTGACTCCCATCGCCGCTCAACCCGATCTAGCCGTATTGGGACAAGAACCCAAGAATACACTGCTCAGTTTGAGCCAGCGGGATAAGTTTATCGTCGGCATCATCAGCGGCCGTAGTTTGCTGGACGTTAGCGCCATGGCCGGTCTGCCGGATCTGGTCTACGCAGGAAATCATGGCTTGGAGATATCCGGGCCGGGGTTGGATTTCGTTCATCCCGAGGCGGAAGCCTTTGGTAAAACCCGGGGACTTCTTGTCCAAGACCTACAGCGAGAACTTTCCAGCCTGCCGGGTGTGCTCGTTGAGGATAAGGGGCTGACCATCAGCGTGCACTACCGTCAGACCCCGGACGAACTGGCTGGTGATGTTGAATCCCGGTTCAACACCACCGTGTCNCCTTACCTGAAACCCGGCGGTTGGAAAGCGACGGCAGGCAAGAAGGTACTTGAGGCACGCCCTGACATCCCCTGGGACAAGGGCAAAGCGATCGCCTATCTACAAGACGCGTATCAATCGGCATCTCTGACCTTCTATTTCGGTGACGATCTTACCGACGAGGATGGATTTGAGGCAGTGCAATCCAGCGGCGGCATCGCGGTATTTGTCGGTCAGGCCAGACAGCCAACCAGAGCGATACATCGTTTGGACTCTCCACAAGAAGTGGTGGAAACGTTGCAACTGATTGACCGGATCTAGCGGGAATCTCCATGGAACCTAGGGGTGCGAACAAGGACCAGCCTAAACGGCGGACTATTTGAATTCCCATCCAGGCTGGCGTGTGTTAAGATGCCACCGCCTCCTCGGCATAGATAAGCCGTTAATCGCCCCCGCTGTCCGGCGGGTTGGCGAGCCTGGAGACCGGCAGGGTAGATGATCAAAGCTATTTCCTTCGACCTGTATAACACTCTCGTACAGTTCTGGCCCCCGTTAGACGAAGTACAGCAGGCAGCGTGTCAAGAGTTGGGTCTGAATGTGTGCAAGACCGCTATCAGAAAGGGCTACGCCGTAGCCGATGTCTACTTCAACGAGGAGAACGGCCGCCATTCCCTGGGACTTCGCTCCGCCGAAGAGAGGCTGGACTTCTTCGCCCGCTATGAGCAGATGATTCTGGAGAACGCCGGCGTTCCGGTTTCTCTAGCCCTGGCCAAGCAGATCTGGACCATGGCCATGACCATCCCCAAGGATTTTGTTCCCTTCGATGACACCATCCCGGCATTGGAATGGCTGCGAGCCAAGGGTTATCGCCTGGGCGTCCTGTCCAACCTGCGGCGGGACATGGACGAACTTTGCGAGAAAATAGGTTTATCTCCCTATCTGGACTTTTGCATCAGTCCCGCCGAGGCGGGAGGCGAGAAGCCCAACCCCGCTATGTTTCTAGAAGCCTTGAAGCGAGTCTCGGCATCTCCGGCAGAGGCAGTGCATGTGGGTGACCAATATGGCTCTGATGTGCAGGGAGCCCGTGGGGTAGGGATGCATGGCGTTCTGATTGATCGAGGCGGCTGGCGGGACGATGTTACCGATTGTCCCAAGATAGCCAATCTTTCGGAACTAGGCGCGCTTCTAGAAGGCGCTCCCGATTCCCTTTCTAACAACCACCACTAACCTCCGCCGATTCCAAACACCTTGGTGACCGGCCGGTGGGATTCCAGGCGTTGGTATTCCATTTTTTCCCGGTGTTTGGTAAACCCCGCATCTACAAACACTTGTGCAACCAAATTTGTTCCGAGTAGGTTCCACAAGATGCATGACTAGAGCGAGCGGACTCGTCCCCCCTTTAGAAGGGGGGACCACAGGGGGGTCGTCGCCTCGCCGGCAAAACCTCCCCTTAATCCCCTCTTTCGTAAGGAGGGGAGACTAAAGCCTCTGACGTAAAGGGGAGACAAGCGACCCAGACGCGCCACATCGATCTAGATCCGCAACACCTTAGTTGACGACGCTTCAACCCAGTGCTAGAGTCGATTGCATCCTAGGATGATGGCGCGGTCCACGCAGGAGATAACAATGACTCAACCTACGCAGTCGTCAGAAAACGGTTCTGCACCGGTTAAAGTAGCTGTCTGGTATGACTATATTTGACCCTGGTGCTATGTCGGCCTGGAGCGGGTCGAAAAGCTTAATCAGGAATATGAGATTGCCATAGAGGGCCGGGCCTATCTGCTGCGGCCTGACACTCCCAAAGAGGGCAGGGTACGAGAGCGCCGACCCGGTGAGACCGACGATGAGTTGTCGGAGCCTTTGAGGACCAACGCCAAGGAATCCGGACTAGTCATGCGCCCCCTATCCAGAACTCCCAACACCATGTATGCGCTGGAAGCCACTGAGTACGCCCAGCAGCATGGCAAGTTCTTGGAGTTCCATCAGGAAGCCTACAAGGCGCTTTGGACGGACAAAAAGGACCTGGGCGATATAGATGTCCTCAGTAGAATCGCCGATAGCGTCGACTTAGACTCAGAGGAATTGCGGTCGTCGTTGGAGCAGGAGACCTACTCCGGCGTGGTGATGGAGCAATACCAAGAGGCGCTGAACCATGGCATCCGCGGGATCCCGACTTTCCTGGTGGGGAACCTGCTGTTCACCGGCGCCCACCCATACGATGTGTTCAAAGAGGCCATGAAGCGAGTCATGGAACCGGCGGCATAGGCCAGTTTTCAACCGGCCTAAGTTAGGTCCTTCATCAAAAAACTAATCCCCCGGAGTAGCCCGACTTGGGCGCTCCGGGGGATTTTTATTAGTCTAGGCTACCTGGGTTAAGTGGGGTTAGTCGTTGTCCCCGGACGCCGGCGTTGGTTCTGCCACTGCGCCGCTATCGGAGCCTTCGTCCCCATCGTGGGCCAGACCGTAGTTGATGGCATACAGCCGGGCGTACACGCCTTTATTCTCCAGTAGCTCCTCGTGCTTGCCGACCTCGACCACTTTGCCATGGTCCAGCACTACAATCTTATCGGCGTTTCTGATTGTAGATAGGCGGTGGGCGATGACGATGGACGTCCGGCCCTCCAACACCCGCTTCAGGGCTTGCTGAATCAACAACTCGGTGTAGGTATCGATGTTGGCTGTGGCCTCATCGAGAATGATAATCTTCGGGTCTGCCACCACGGCCCGGGCGAAACTCAGCAGTTGCCGTTGGCCGATGCTGAGGTTGCTGCCACGCTCGGCTAATACGGAGTCGTAGCCGCCTTCCAGGGCCATTATGAAGTCGTGGGCTCCCACGGCTTTGGCGGCGGTCACCACGTCTTCTTCGCTGGCTTCAGTATGCAGGTACCGGATGTTTTCGATGACGGTCCCGGAGAACAGATAGGGCTCCTGCAGTACCATGCTCATCTGGTTGACGAGGGACGTGCGCTTTACGTGGCGGATATCATGGCCGTCCACCTTGATCGCGCCTTCCGTGACATCGGCGAACCGGTGAATCAGGGTTACCAGGGTGCTTTTACCAGCTCCGGTGGACCCTACCAGGGCGACGTTCTCTCCCGGGAGGATATGAAGGTTGATGTTCTGAAGAACTTCGATACCGGGAACGTAGTGGAAGCTGGCATTATCGAACTCAATCTCGCCCTTGACCGGCGGCATATCGATGGCGTCAGGATCGTCTTTCACTTCCGGTTCGAGGTCGATTACCTCAAATATTCGCACACCCGCAGCCATTCCACGCTGTAGCTGGGTGTATTGCATGGTCAGGTGTCTTATGGGCTCGAAGAAGCGCTGGATCCACATGGGGAACGCCAGCAGGACGCCCCATGATGGGTCGCCGGTCCCAAGAACAGCGGAGCCGCCCATGACGATAACGACCCCGAAGGCAATACCGATAAGAGACTCTACGATGGGCTGGAGACCGCCGGAGAACCGGCTGGCCTGCATGTTGGCGTCCAAGTGTTCATAGTTGAGTTCGTTGAAGTGCTCTAGGTTCTCGTCTTGACG
The DNA here is from genome assembly GCA_002708395.1 of Dehalococcoidia bacterium. The sequence continues at coordinate 4,343 of PANP01000020.1, read as the reverse complement.
GTTCAGGCTCTCCACCACCCGAATTCCCGTGATGTTCTGGTTGTATTCGCCGTTCACCATGGCGATGGCCCGGCGGATGCGGGTGAAGGAGCGCCGGGCAAATTTCTGCCAGTAGCTCAAGACGAAGAAGAGAACNGGCACGACGCTTAAGCAAACCAGGGACAACCGCCAGTCGGCCAGTCCCAACATCGGCAGTATCACCACCATGATGAGCATGATGCCGAACAGGCTCAGGATATCGGCGACGCTTGTCACCATCAATTCAAAGGTCTCGGTGAGTTGCAGTACGTCGCTTTGGCTGCGGGACATGATGCGGCCCACCGGCGTCCTATGGAAGAACGATGGGGAAAGGTCTTGTAGGTGGCTGAACATCTGGGTGCGCAACTGGTATAGGATGCTCTGGCCTAATTTCGGCATGAAGGCGGCCTGGATGTACATAGCCGCAAAGTAGCTCAACGTCATTCCCAGAAATACCAAGGCCACTAGGTGGAGACGCCAGGACTCAAAGGGGAGCCAGGCAGGGGGCCNTNNGTCATACCCCTGATTGATTCCCCACTGGATGCCCAGCAACATGAATAAAGGTATCGTTACGTTGCCAATGGTGTAGGTAACGATAGCGCACATGGTTATGAATACGTCCCGTTGGTGGGGCTTTAAGTAGGTTGCGAGGCGCATGACCACTTTGTTGTCGTATGCGGCGCCTGCGACTCCCTCGTCGGTCAGGTTATCCATATTGGGCGAGTTCATGCCGCCGGATTGCGTGCCGCGCATGCCGCCCATCATTCCGCCGACGCCGCCGCCCATGCCGTGTGAATGCATCTAGTCGTCCCCTCCGTCGTCCCCGCCAATGGCCGCATCAAGCAAAACCTCTTCCTGGGGACGCAACTGGAGATCGAATATCTCCCGGTATGTGCCGCCACGGGCCATCAGTTCGGTGTGGCTGCCTTGCTCGGCAATCTCACCATCCTTCAACACTAAGATGTGGTCTGCGTTTCTCACCGAACTGAGACGGTGGGCGATGACGAATGTCGTCCTGCCTTTCATCACGTCGGTCATTGCCTGGTGGATCTGCCGCTCGGTTTCCACGTCCACGCTGGAGGTGGAGTCGTCCAGAATCAGCACCGGCGGGTCGATAAGCACGGTCCTGGCGATGGACAGACGCTGCCGCTGTCCTCCGGACAGAGTGGTGCCCCGTTCTCCAACCCAGGTGTCGTAGCCGTGGGGCAGGGACATTATGTGGTCATGGAGTTGGGCTACTTTAGCCGCTGCAATCACGTCTTCTTTACTAGCCGAGGACACCCCGTAAGCGATGTTGTCCTGGATGGTGGCGTTGAACAAGAAGATGTCTTGCTGGACGATACCCACGTTGCGGCGCAAAGACGACAGAGTAACGTCCCGAATGTCTTGGTTATCGATACTGATGCGGCCCTGCGTAACTTCGTAGAACCTTGGCAGCAGATTTATTATGGTCGTCTTGCCGCTGCCGGGGGCCCCCAATATGGCAGTGATGCTCCCCGGCGCTGCGGACACATGGAGGTGCTTCAACGCTGGGATCCTTGGATCGTAAGAGAAGGACACATCTTCGAACCGCACGTGTCCTTGGGATCGAGGCATCTCCGCAGCATCTGGATTCTCTACTACTGGCGACTGGGCGTCTAGGACCTCGAATATGCGGCGTCCCGAAGATATCGCCCGAGAGTAGCTGCCGATGATTTGCGGCGTCATCCGTATCGGGAACGTAAGCTGGTTCATCAGTAGAAGGAAGGCCGCGAATCCGCCCGGATCTAGGTCTCCCCTCATAAGTTCCATTCCGCCGAACCAGAGAACCAGGCCCAGAGCCAGGGTAAAATACAGAGTCAACCAGGCCGTAGTCGACTGCTGTAGCCGTTCGTTACCGTAATATTCCCGGCGTAGCTCTTCAGCTTTGATGGCGTATTTATTCTTCTCGTATTCTTCGGACGCGAAAGCTTTGACGACATGGATGCCGGAAAGATTCTCTTGGAGAATGGTTACCAGTTCGCCCATGACCTCTTGCACATGCAGCCACATGGCCCTTAGCCTGACGATGACGAAGGAAGACTTGACAACCAGGAAGGGGAGGAACACCAGGCTGAGGAGGGTGAGTTGCCAGTTAACCGTAATCATCAAAGTGACTATGGCAATCACCCGGAGCGGTACCTCAAGGCCTCTAACCATGCCCATGTTGACATAGCGGCGAATCGCTTCTACATCGGATGTGACCTTGGACATGAGGTTGCCGGTGTGTTCTTTGTCGTGGTAGGCAAAGCTCATGTGCTGCAACTTGTCGTACATCGCGCTGCGCACGTCGTAAGCGACTTTTTGGGAGAGGGAGTCGGTGCAGTAGGTCCGGGCGAAGTCTACGAATCCCCTGGTGACGCTGGCTGCCAGCAGAATCAGGCCTAAAATGACCAGGGCGCTGACTTCCGTATCATCTATGGTGGTAATCACCCCGTCCTCGAAGGCGACTAACTTATTGATGGCCGCACGGAATGTGAGGGGTATGACAAGGGATAGACCTACGGCAATGACAATGGTGACGTAGCCGAGAAGGAGACGAATACGATGGCGAAAGGCCATCCGGTTTATTCGTAGTAATATCCGCATCTAGGCGATTGCGCCTCGTACTCCTGATGCCAGCCAAGCGGGTTGCGAAGAAAAGGAGATTACTTTGATGGCCCGCCCGGCGGCCATGATTCTACCGGAGCAGTCAAGTCAGGTGAGGGTGGTCCCTCTACCGCTGGTTAGAAGAGGCGCTCGTCAAGACGGTGCGCCAGAACATAAGACTGTTTCGGTTCGACCAACTGCACCTACTATAAACCCATAGTCAGACAGATTCAAGCCGGGAATGTGTCCGGCCGGCGTATCTGGCCCTATTGACCGTCATTTACGCTGGATAGATTCCGCTTTCCCTGTGGTTCTCATTCAACACCCAAAAGAAGGGCTTTTGGTGCCCTGAATCCTATAACTTTCGTGGCTACACAGGTTAGGGCTCCCATTGTGGAGCGCCTTGGCTCAGGACTATGACGCCGCTTGCCGCACTAGCAGGCCTTTGCCCTTCCGACTATACTGGGCTCATGTCTAAGATGTCCTCTAATCNGGATCATGTCGCGCCGTCTCTTTGGCGGTGGCCCAACCTCATTGTCGGCCGGCAACCTGAGATGGAAAGGTTAAATGCAGCATCGGGCGGCCTTGTCACGGTGGGCAGGGGCGGCTTGGTGTTTATCACCGGGCGTGTAGCGGAAGACAGGATCTGCCAGCGATGAGCGCGGTNTACAGTCCACGTGTCAAGTTCCTNCGTAAGTGGGGGATGAGGGGCGGCGGAGACGGGGAGTTCGGTTGGCCTCAGGGCCTAGTCATAGACGGTGGCGGCAACGTCTACGTGTCAGAGTGTAGTAATGACAGGATACAGGTCTTCGACCCACGGGGCAGATTCCTNCGCAAGTGGGGGGGCGAGGGCAGCGGAGACGGCGAGTTCATCCGCCCCCAGGATCTGGCCATAGACAATGAGGGCAACGTCTACGTGTCGGATCGAGACAATAATAGGATACAGGTCTTCAACCCACAGGGAAGNTTCCTGCGCAAGTGGGGGGTCATGGGCAGCGGANACGGGGAGTTCAGGTGGCCCCAGGGTCTGGCCATAGACCGTGAGGGCAACGTNTACGTGTCAGATCGAGGCAATGATAGGATCCAGGTCTTCGANCCACANGGAAGGTTCCTGTGCAAGTTGGGGGTCACTGGCAGCGGAGACGGGGAGCTCAGGTTNCCCCAGGGTCTGTGCATAGACAGTGAGGGCAACGTCTACGTGTCGGATCAAGGCAACGATAGGATNCAGGTCTTCGACTCACAGGGCAGGTTCCTGCGCAAGTGGGGGAGCGATGGCAGCGGAGACGGGGAGTTCAGTTGGCCCCAGGNTCTGGNCATAGACAGTGAGGGCAACGTCTACGCGTCAGATCGAGGCAATCATAGGATCCAGGTCTTCGACNCACANGGCAGATTCCTGNTCAAGTGGGGNATCAGGGGCAGCGGAGACGGNGAGTTCAGCCAGCCGCAGGGTCTGGCCNTAGACGGTGACGGCATCGTCTACGTGTCAGAATATGGCAATGCTAGGATCCAGGCCTTCGAGCCACAGGGCAGGTTCCTACGGGAATGGGGGAGCGAGGGCAGCGAAGACGGGGAGTTCGGCCAGCCGCAGGGTCTGGGAATAGACGGTGAGGGCAACGTCTACGTGTCGGATTATTGGAATGATAGGATCCAAGTCTTCGATCCACAAGGGAGATTCCTGCGCAAGTGGGGTATCAGGGGCAGCGGAGACGGGGAGTTTA
>PANP01000019.1 GCA_002708395.1 Dehalococcoidia bacterium | reverse complement strand
TTCCTGTTCAGGCCACTGCCGGATAGAGGGATAGTTCTAGCCCGCATCCTTGGGTTGTTGGGGGCGAGCTACGTGACCTGGCTCCTGGTTAGCTTTGGGTGGATCGAATTATCCCGTACGGCCATATACATGGGGATACTGGCGTTGGCATCTTTGTCCGGGTTGGTATTAATCTTCCGATGGAGGGAGATACGGGGGTTCTTCGTTCAGAACTGGCGGTTGGCGCTAACGGCGGAATTCATCTTCTTGGCGGCTTTTCTGGCCTTCGTTGCTGTAAGGGCGGCGAACCCGGACCTGTGGCACCCATATCGCGGCGGAGAGAAGCCCATGGAGCTTGCCTACCTCAATGCGGTGGTTCGATCAACCTCTTTGCCGCCCTTCGACCCCTGGCACGCCGGCGGCTACATGAACTACTACTATTGGGGGTATTTCGTGCTGGCCGGGTTGATCCGCGTTACCAGCATAGTTCCCACCACTGCCTTCAACCTGGCCGTTCCCCTGTTTTTCGCCTTGACCTTTACCGGGGCCTATTCTCTGGTTTACAACCTGGCCGAAGGCACTCGCCGATCTATCACCACTGGCGGCGACGATGGGGCCGATATAAGAGTACGCCGCAGGCCTTGGCGTATATCTTTGTGGACCCCTACCGGGGCGGGTCTGACAGCTGGATTATTCGTTTCGGTCATCGGTAATCTGGACGGCATAGTCCAGATCGCCCAAGGGACATGGATGAAGTTTGTCGGCGGCCAAAATTTCCCTGACTTCGACTTCTGGCGAAGCAGCCGAATGATCCCGCCGCTGGACAATTTCGACCCGTCGCCCCTGGCATTCTGGGTGCCCGAGAAAATCGTTGGCTCTCCAGATGTTTCTTGGCACATCACCGAGTTCCCGTTCTTCACCTTCTTGTTCGCCGATCTGCACCCGCACATGATGGTGATTCCCTTCACCCTGTTGGTGATTGGCCTGGGAATGGCCATGGTTGTGGGTTTGCGGCAAAACGGAGCGTTGTGGAGCGTGTCTGCCAGTGCCGCCTTGGCGGTAACCTTGGGGGCGTTGTGGGTTATAAACAGTTGGGACTACCCCTCGTACGTTCTGCTCACGGCGGCGATATTGGGGGCGGCGGTCCACTTCAGCCCCGGACGCGCTCCGCGTAAATTGGTTCTGCTGGCTGGTCTGGGCGTGGGCATCGTCGTGCTGAGCGTAGTGGCCTTCTACCCGTTCCACCAGTCCTACGAAACTTTCCAAGCAGGATTGGAAGCGACGAAGTGGCGAACCCCGCTGCACCGTTACTTGGGNATCCACGGGTTGTTCCTATTTGTGGCACTGACCTATCTGNTGTATCAGACCCGGCGAACACTGGCACTNGTAGGCCAGGATCTANCNGGCCNGTTCCGGCGGTCCAACAGTGANGAGAGNTCTCCCAACATATNCCGAAGCCGCTTTTCGTGGCCTAGGACCGCCTGCGGAATCGGTATGCTATTNGCTGTNTATCTTGCCGCCGCTNACTACTGGACGGCTGGGCTCTTGGTAGTCGTATTGTTGCTAACCGGAGTCGCGGCCCGGGATGTACTGTTCTCCAGAGATATAAGGAATCCCTACGCCATCTNGCCGCTGCTGTTCCTGGGTATGGGCATAGCGATAAGCATCGGCGTGGACTTAGTGCGTTTGGAAGGCGACATCGGCCGTATGAACACCCAGTTCAAGTACTACCTGGAAGTATGGGTGCTGTTCAGCCTCGCCTCGGCCTACATGCTTTGGTACTTGGGCTCCCAGGGCCTATCCCGGTTACGGCCTAACTGGGGCCGGCGGGTTTGGATGGGACTGCTCGTATTGCTTGTAGGATCTAGCCTGATCTACACCGTAATGGGCACCCAAGTCCGCGTGGCTGACCGGTTCAACGACGGGCCTCTAACCTTGGACGGCACTGCTTACATGCAGCAAGCAGTGCACCGGGAGTTGGACGAACCGGTGAACCTGAAGTGGGACTTGGAAGCTATCCAATGGCTACAGGATAATGTGGTGGGATCTCCGGTGGTGCTGGAAGCTCACAACGACCAGTACCATTGGAGCGGCCGCATCGCTACTTACACCGGGCTACCCACGGTTCTGGGCTGGCCATGGCATCAGATACAGCAGCGGATGGGCTACGACTACACTGTCCGGGACCGCGCCGCCCGGGTCAAAGAGATTTACGAAACAGCTGACTTGCAACGGGCCCAGTCCCTTTTGAACGAGTACAACGTGGAGTACGTCGTCGTCGGAGAACTGGAACGGATCTACTATTCGCCGGAGGGGGTTGGGAAGTTCGAAGAGTTGTCCGCCGCCGGATCGGTCGAGAGGGTATACCGGAACGAAGGGGTGTCGATCTACCGAAACCTTCGGTGACTTAGACTGGGCCGGTTGTCATAAAAAGCAGATTTACTGATTATGTTAAAAACTCGCACTGTAAATCATTGACATACCATTGACATAACTGCTAAGTTTTGGTCACGTTCTTAAATTAGTATAAAATCTGATTCAGGTGGTTGTATCGAAGCGATAGCCGTCATCCGAGACGTGTTCGTCATCGTCTTCACCGGGGTCCTAACATTGTTGGCACTGGTGGGGAGTATCGGTATCTTAAGATTGTACCGTTCAACACGGCGGGTGTCCCAGAACATGGAAGATATCTCCGGCATAGTCCTCAATAGGGTGGCAAAGCCGTTGGTCAATCTTCCACCCTTGTTGGATACGGTTAAAGACGTATTTGGGTTCGTTCAAGAACTGAGGGCAAAGGATCAGAATGAAGTTGAAAAGGACGAAAGCGAGTAATAGATAGCAGTTGAGTTAGCAAGCATCAACAACATATTAAAGGGTTAACCCGGGTCTGGGCGTATATCTGGAACTCCTACGTGAGCCAAGGCCCATACTGGCTGGCCCTTCCTACGGTAGTGACTAGCTAAGGGGTGTTGGGTNTCTGGAGTGTGGTGGAGTCTTAGCAGTAGCCGGAGGAGGGGCCAGTTTTATTTTGCGTCTTTGTCGTTCCAACGGGGATAAGACCCGAGAACCTTCAACGTACTGTTCGAGGTGTTGAGGGCCTGGATGGCTTCTTTCACCAATTGGTCTTCCCGGTGGCCGTCGCAGTCGATCAAGAATATGTACTGCCCCAGCATCAACTTGGTGGGTCTGGATTCTATCTTCCGCAGATTGACGTTTCTGGATGCGAACTCGTTCAACGCCCGGTAAAGGACACCGGGCGCTTCCTGATCGAAGGACAGGCACATGGATGTCTTGTCGTCGCCGGTGGGCGGGTGATCGTGGTGGGCCAGTACCACGAAGCGCGTCATGTTGTTGGGGCTGTCCTGAATGTCCTGATCGATAATCTCCGCGCCGTACAGTGCGGCCGCTCGCCGGGGACCGATAGCCGCTGCGGCGACCGGGCTCTGCTCCATATCGGCTACGGCGGCCGAATTGCTCAACGAGGCAATCTGNTGAACATTGGGGAATCTACTNTCCAGATACTCCTGGCATTGCCCCAGCGACTGGGGATGGGAGTAAATCACCTGAATGTCGGAAGTTTTTGTGCCGGGTTTGACCATCAGATAGTGATTGATCGGCAGAACCAGTTCATTGAAAATNGATAGATCCGGCTGGCTGATCAAGATATCCAGGGTGTTGTTAACCGCGCCTTCCAGGCTGTTTTCTATCGGCACAACGCCCAGGTCGGTTGTGGAAGACGCTACTGCGAGTCCCACCGCCGGTATTGTTGGGAAGGGTTGGAGGTCGGCTTCAGGGTCGTACTGAAACGCCGCTTCTTCCGTATACGTGCCCTTCGGACCGAAATATGCGATGCTTCTGACCACGCTTACACCCCGGTAAGTATGTCGTAGAGAGTCTGCTCATCGCCGGTCATCGTCACTGCGACCAGCTCGTCTTCCGCTTCAAGTACCAACCCGTCAGTTGGCAATGTTGCGCCGCTGTTCTTAATCACCAGGGATATGAAACTGTGTGGGGGCAACTCCACGTCGTCCAGGCGCATGCCAACAACCCCGGCGTCACTGGGGATGGATACGCTGATTAGCTCCGTTCCGGGCGACCTGAGGCTACTTAGATGAACCAACGGGCGTCCGGGGATGCCTTCTTCCAGGCTGGCAAGGACCAGATGTATGGAGTTGACCACTACGTCAACTCCCAAGACATGGAAAAGAGCCTCGTTCTTTGGGTCCCGAATCACGGCCATGGTGCGCGGCACACTGAAGATGTGCTTGCTCATCTGGCAAATGACCAGGTTGGTGTCGTCTCGGCCAGCGACCGCTATCAGAACATCAGCCCGGGCCAGGCCTGCCTGCTTGAGAATCGCCTCGTCGGTGCCGTCCCCCTGCAGAGAGATGCTCCCTACCTCGTCGATGAGCAACTGGCATCGCTCCCGGTCCTTCTCAACCACAACCACTTCGTGGCCGGTAGCCACCAAGGATTTGGCAAGGTGGTACCCAATCTCACTGCACCCGATAATTACCGCAAACATAANCTGTGGTTCACTTTGCTATGGACTGACGGATATCTTGAAGGAGTCCGAAGGAATACCCTACCACATCCAGTCCCAGACCGGCGTATAGAATCTGGAGTTGGGGGTTGTCCAGGTGACAGATAACTTTCGGCACGTTAAATATATAGCGGGCGATCTGGGCGGTCAGGGCGTTGCGGTGATCGTCGTCGGAAAGGGCCAAAAAGATGTCGGCAGTATCCACGCCGGCCAGTTGCAGGTAGTCCTGCATGGTTGGNTCTACGGTTAGTACGACTTCCACACCGGGGATGTCCGACACGGACTCTAAGCACTCTNGGTCACGGGAGAGGATGGTAATCTCAACGTCATCCCCGGCTAGATCAGGCACTAGCGTAGTGGTCAACCTGCCGCATCCCAGAATCAATACCCGCATGGAGATGCCTTACGCAAGTACCGGGGAGGGTGCGCGTTCCCGCCAGAAAATCACTTGGCAAGGGGCGTTGTTAAAGATGTAGCTGGCAGTGGAGCCTAGTGTGCAGGATCCGAACCGGCGCCGGTAGGGAACGCCGAGAATCACTGCGTCCATCTTCCGGTCTTCGGCTTCNATNACAATGGCCGGTCCTGCGTGCCTGGCCCTCAAAGACATGGCGTGGACGTCTTTTACTTTTTCCTCAGCGGCGATAGCTTCCATTNGGGCCAAAATCTCTTCGCCCCGGTCAGAAGCCTCGGCAATCTCCGATTCTAGANGCATATCAAGAGGAACTTCAATCACGTAAACCGCGTGGATGTGGGCTTTCGACTGGCGGGCCAACTGGCAGGCCCAGCGAAAGATGCGTTCGCTGACCTTGTCGCCGTTGACGGGCACCAGGATCCGATTAGCGTCGAGTTTAACTCCGGACAAGCATCCTCCATGACTCAGAGCGATTCACGCTCTTAAACGTCAACGGCAGATTATAAACACTGAGTACGGTCAAATCAAGCATGATTAAGGCATGTTCTATATCAAATAAGATGGGGTGAGACGGGAGGCAGATATGTAGATAACATAAGGTGCCGGAAGATGAAGCAGTACATCAGCCCAAGTTGGTTAGCCGCGATGATGCGGCGCACCGTCCCGGTACAAGCTCAACTCGCGGTGCGCACCTCACTGCTTTCCGTTGGAACGGGGGGAGGGAGATCCCGAGCCAAGTCGTAAAGGTGGCCGACATGCTCGTTGGTGCCCGCCACAATCAATACGTCACCGGGTTTGATTTCTTCATCTTGGGCTGGATTCAGCACGTAGCTGCGGCCCCGCCTTATTGCAATGACGGAGATATCGTACTTGTTTCCGGAACCTCCACCCAGGCCTACTTCTTGCAACGTGTGCCGGAACATCTGCTCCGGAGGGTGGATCTTGGTGATGCCGAAATTGGGGATGATTGGCATGTAGTCCACAACGCCGGAATCGAAGCCTATGTGGGCGGCCCGGCGGGCGCTTTCCATCTCTGGGAAGACTACTTTGTCCGCGCCTATTCTTTCCAAGATATCGCCGTGCAACTCGTCGGCTGCTCGGGCGATGATAAAGGGCAGATCGATGCTTTTGAGAAGGGAAGTAACCAGGATGCTGCCCTGGGTATTGTCGTTGCCCAAAGCCACCACCGCTACATCGAAGTCGGCCACGTCCAACTCTTTCAGTACCGTCTCGTTGGTGGCGTCCGCTCTGACCGCGTAGGTAACGTGACCCAGGGCTTCTTGAATCTTGGCTTCATCTATATCTATNGCCAAGACATCGTGACCCGCTTGGTAGAGTTCACGGGCCACCGTGGCGCCAAAACGGCCCAGGCCGATGACGCATACTTGTTTCTTCACCGCATCTCTCCCTAGTTAGCCTATTTTAACCCTTTCCCGGACAAAGCGGTATACCGTGGCTTCTTCTCGGGGAACCAAAGTTAACGCCAGCGTAACCGGTCCCAATCTACCGACGAACATCGCTACCATGAAAATAATTTTACCCGCCAGGCTGAGATCCGGAACGATGCCCGTTGAGGCTCCGGTGGTTCCCAACGCGGAAACTGTGTCGAATAGAAGGTTCACGAAGGGGATGTCAGGATCGGTTAAAGTCANGATCGCGACTAGAAGCNTCGCTATAGCGACGCCCAATACTGCGACCGCGAGCGCCCTATGAAGTTGAGATTGGTGAATCTCGCGGCCGAAAGCTTCCGCATGGGACCGTCCCCGAAGGGAAGAAACTACTGCGGCGACAATCACGGCGAAGGTCACGACCTTGATTCCGCCTGCCACCGACCCGGCACCGCCGCCTATGAACATCAAGCCCGCATAGGCTAGCTTGGTAATCTCCTTTACCTGGCCGAAGTCTANCGTCGTAAACCCCGCAGTTCTGCCACTGGCCGAACCGAAAATCGCTCCCGGCACTCGATCCGACCACGCCAAGCCGCCCAGAGTTTCCGGGTTGGAAAACTCGGCGATGAGCAGCACAGCAGCGCCGAATCCCCATAGGATGAGGCTGGTCACGACCACAAGCTTGGCGTCTAAGCCCAAACGCCGAAATCTCCGGTTCCGGTAGATGTCCAGCAGTACNGTCCACCCTAGACCACCCAAGATGATTAGCACCGTGGTCATGAGGAGAAGGATGGTATTGGTGGCGAACCTGGCCAAACTGCTACCGGTGGGTAATTCGGGCAATATATTGAGCCCGGCGTTATTGAATGCCGAAACCGATAGAAACGTGGAATTCCAAAGCGACTCACCCAAACTCATCCCGTCCAGGCCATTCACCTGCCAGAATATTCCCACCGCCCCCAGGACGTACAAAGCGAACACCAGCAGGACTACGTTTCGGCCGATGCGTCTCAGTCCCTGCATCCTCTCCATCCCCACCGTGTCACGCATGAAGCCGCTGGACATCATTCGTTCCTGTAGAGTGGAGCGCTGTCCGATGACCAACAATAGGAAGGTGGAGACAACCATGAACCCCAAGCCGCCAACCAACATCAGCACGAAGATGATTCCCTGTCCAAATGGGCTCCAGTANGTACTGGTTGGGACCACGGTGTGTCCGGTGACGGTTACGGCGGAGATAGCCGTGAAAAAGGAGATGTCTAACGANGTAAAAACGTTCTGATGATTGGCGATGGGCAACGCCAAGAGAAGGCCGCCAACCACTATTAAAAGGATGAAGCCCAAGAGGAGGATGTAGGGAGTACTTAAAGCTCGGGCAGGCCGACGGTCGGGGGCGAACTGGGCCACCGACCGCCGCACGTCTCTGGGACGTGTCTGGCGAATCACTGTCTCCCTGGGCCTGGATCTGCGGTTTAGCACCGGACGTACTCCCGGCGATGCCTCGGTGCAGTGAGCTTCGCTAGGCCGATGAGACTATGAGTCAGCAAGGAACACGCAAAGGAAAGAAGGGTAAACAATGAAACAACGATGGAGTGTTGGGAGGACATTTCGGTGCGTTTATGTGGTTGGATAAACGGCGCTTGCGCTGTGAAGAGGGCGGCCGGCCAGTATGACCTTTAGCGAATCAGTGGGATTCTAGGCTCTTGTGGCCGGTAAGTCAATGACCGGAGACGTCCAATCTCTGAAGAAACCCTTCGGCCTCCAAACGGGCGTGGCGAGTGCCCACATAGTATCTATTCTGGAGGGTATCTATGCTAAGATGTTGGGCAAGTCCCAGCATGTCTGAGGTGACGATAGATGGTGGAATCCCGGCGACACGTGGAGATGCGTTACGATCCCCAGGCGATAGATAGGAAATGGCAAGACCGGTGGGCCAAGNACGGTTTACACAGGGTAAANGACGACGATCCCCGGCCCAAATGGTACGAAATGACCATGTACCCGTATCCATCCGGGGATCTGCATATCGGCCACTGGTACGCCATGGCTCCGTCCGACTGCCACGCTCGCTTCCGGCGGATGCAGGGGTTTAACGTCCTTCATCCCATCGGATTCGACGCCTTCGGATTGCCAGCGGAAAATGCCGCCATCAGCCGGGGAATCCACCCCTATTCTTGGACGATGAGCAACATCGAGAACATGCGGGGGCAGCTTCGTTCCATCGGCGCGATCTACGATTGGGACCGGGAAATCGTTTGCTGTCTGCCCGAATATTACCGCTGGAACCAGTGGTTCTTCCTCAAGTTTCTAGAGCATGGGTTGGCCTATCGAGCGAAGGCTCCGGTTGTGTGGTGCCCCTCCTGCCAGACCGTGCTGGCCAATGAGCAAGTAGTCAATGGTAACTGCGAGCGCTGCGGGACTCTGATCACNCGGAGAGACCTGGAGCAGTGGTTCTTTCGCATCACCGAGTATGCCGACCGGTTGTTGGATTTCAGCGGTCTGCTGGATTGGCCCGACAAGATTCTAACCATGCAGAATAACTGGATCGGTCGGAGCGAAGGAGTGCAAATCTCCTTCGATATATCCGCCAGCGGCTTGGAACAGAAGGAAATTTCCACCTTCACCACCCGCATCGACACCATCTTCGGCGTCACGTTCATCGTGTTGGCGCCCGAGCATCCACTGGTGGCGGACTTGGTCACAGAGGAACAACGGGCGGCGGTCGATGCCTACGTTGACGAAGCCCGCCGCACCTCAGAGATTGATCGGTTGTCCACTGAGACGGAAAAAACTGGAGTGTTCACCGGTTCATATGCGGTCAACCGGCTCAATGGCGAAAAGGTACCTATATATATCGGCGACTATGTGCTGATGACCTATGGGACCGGCGCGGTAATGGGCGTGCCAGCCCATGACACCCGAGACTTCGTCTTCGCCCAGAAATACCGTTTGCCTGTGCGCATCGTGGTGGCTCCCATATCCTGGGACGGTAGCGACCTGACCGAAGCATACGTCGGCGACGGTTTCATGACCAACTCCGGCGCTTATGACGGCATGACCGACGATGAAGGGAAGGAAGCCATCGCCGCTGACATTGAGAAAAATAAATGGGGCAGCCGCACCGTTTCCTATAGGATGCGGGATTGGCTTGTCTCCCGTCAGCGCTATTGGGGAACGCCCATCCCGGTGGTGTATTGCGATAAGTGCGGGATCGTTCCGGTGCCCGAAGAGGAATTGCCGGTATTGCTGCCTACGGACGCCGAATTTATCCCCACCGGCGAGGGGTCTCCATTGGCCTCCAACGCCGCCTTTTTGAACACCACCTGCTATACATGTGGTGGCCCGGCCCGGCGCGAGACCGATACCATGGACACCTTTTTCGATTCATCTTGGTACATGCTGCGGTACATCAGCCCCGGCTACGCCGAGGGCCCCTTCGATCCCGCAGCCAAGTCCTGGTTGCCGGTGGATCAATACACCGGCGGCGCCGAACACGCAGTGATGCACCTTCTATACTCCAGGTTCTTTATCAAGGGCCTACACGATATGGGCATCGTCGACTTTGAGGAGCCTTTCCTGCGCCTGTTCAACCAGGGCATCATTCTGGGTGAAGACCACGAAAAAATGAGCAAGAGCCGGGGCAACGTGGTGAACCCCGATGAGGTCGTCAACGGTCTGGGGGCCGACGCCGTTCGCTGTTTCATGATGTTCATCGGGCCTTGGGACCAAGGTGGGCCTTGGAGCGAAGTGGGTATCAATGGCGTCGCAAGATGGCTCAACCGGGTCTGGGACATCGTCATTCGAGAGCCGGATGACCTTGATAACAACCAAGTTGACCCGCAGGCTGTTCGGGATACCACCAGATCGCTGCATCAGACCATTCGCCGGTGCCACAACGACCTGGACAGATTCAAGTTCAACACCGCCATCTCCAGCCTTATGGAGTTTGCTAACCACCTGAACCGGGTTTGGGCGGAAGCCAGCATCGATTCGGCTACCTGGCGGCGGTGTATCGAGAGTTTCCTGCTCATGCTAGCCCCCATCGCTCCCCACGTCACCGAGGAACTGTGGGAGCGCACCGGCCATGCCTACAGCATTCACCAGCAGATGTTCCCGAGTTGGGACGATGACCTGGCCGCCGAAGACACCATCACCTTGGTGGTGCAGGTCAACGGCAAAGTCCGGGACAAGCTGGAAGTTCCCGCCGGCATCGAAGAAGCCGCAGCCCAAGAACTGGCGCTGGCCAGCCCTAAGGTAAAGACCTATACCGAAGGCAAGTCGGTGAACAAGACCATCTACGTTCCCGGCCGCCTAGTCAACTTAGTGGTGGGGTAGATCCCACCCAGTTCGATTCAGGGGCTTTGTGCCATCCCGGTATCCTGTTGTCCATCCATCTCATTGACGGGGTTCGGACATGGACGTTGACGGACTTTTTCGGTCGCTGACCAAAGACGCTGGTTTACCTTCTATCAGGGCGACATGGGTTGAAAGGTATATCAAGTCGCCCATAACATTCTGGTGCGACATCCACGCCCCGGTCGATATGCAAGACGCCCCCGATCCCTTCGTAACCCTTCTGATCGAACGCGGTCTGGATCACCAGTCCGATGTCATAGCAGAGTCCTACCCAGACGCAGTTGAAGAGGAGTTCTACGGGGAGGAGGAGGGTTTTCGGCGGACCCTGGAACTGATGGCGGCTGGCGAAAAGTTCATCATGAACATGCCCCTCATCTGCCGCACCGTTGGCTTGGAAGGCCGGCCCGACGTTCTGGTACGGGTGGATGATATCCCGAGCGACTTTGGCGACTACAGCTATGGCGTCGTGGAGATTAAATCCGCCACGCACATAAGCGAAGCCCATACTCTCCAAGGAGCCGTCTACAATCGCATGCTAGGGATCGTCCAAGGGTATGAACCGGACGAGTTCTACATCATCAACGGGGACAGAAGCGAGAAGATTGTCCAGGCGGCCAGTGTGGCCGATAAGTTGGACGCAGTGCTTGAGGAAGTGCGCATGGTTCTGGACGGCGCTGTCGTAGATCCTTGCTTCGGGGCGGGTGAATCTCCCTGGCATTCCTACGTAAACGCGATGGCCATCCAGAACGACGATGTTTCTCTCCTTCCCGGCGTCGGTGGCGCCCGCCGAGCGAACCTGTTCGCTTTCGGGTTCAAGACGGTAGATGACGTGGCCTCCGCCGATGAANCGGCCCTGGTCAAGGTCAAAGGAGTCGGCGGGTCGACAGCCAAGACCATAAAAAGCGCGGCCCAATCGCTCCAGAGAAAGGCTCCCATCAGACGCGACCGGACACCGGAGATTCGCCGGGGTAGTACCGAGGTGTTCTTCGATCTGGAGGGCGCGGACCCGGGAGCCGAGGGAGAAGGGCTGAGCGTGGTCAATTATCTGATTGGGTCCGTGGTGCGTAGCCCCTCACACCAAGCCACTTTCGAACCTTTCTTCGCTCCCACCCCTAGGGATGAAGAGAGGGTATTGCGTGAGTTCTTCAACTGGGCGTCCAACCTGGATGACCCCGTGTTCTACCATTGGCACCACTACGAGAAAACCCACCTGACCAAGATGACGAACCACTACGGTCTGCCGGAAGAGCAAGTCGCATGGGTGATGGACCGTCTGGTCGACCTTAGCCCCATCACCACNAGTTCCTTCGCCTTCCCGTGTTACGGACGGGGCCTGAAAGACATCGCCAAATGCCTGGGATTCGCCTGGCGTCAAGACGACGTCAACGCCCTCATGTCGGTGGTCCTATATCTTGAGTATGTGAAATCAGGCGCCACCGACGCCGAACCCCGCCAAAAGATCCTAGACTACAACGAAGACGACTGCCTGGCGACGATGCATGTTTTTGACTGGTTATTGGCGCAGGATTAACTTCGGGGCCGACGGTGCCATAGCGGCAACGAACCCAGCGGTGTGGCAGGCAATAGGGTTGGTGGCCCCCCTGTGCTAAACTGGGGCATCCAATTTCGAATCCAACTTATCCTTAGCGGGAGGACGAGATGACTACACAGGTACAACCTCAGGACAAAACGGTGAACGCCAACGGGCTGAACATACATTATCTGGATTGGGGCAACACTGATAAGCCTACTTTGGTGCTCATTCACGGGCTTCGGGGACACGCCCATTCTTGGGACGACGTTTCGGCGTCCCTCTGCCAGGACTTCCACGTTCTCTCCTTGGATCAGCGTGGCAGGGGCGATACCGATTGGGCCCCGGACGGCGACTATGACACCGATGCCTACGTCGCTGACTTGGAAGGCTTCTGCGATGCCTTGGGTCTGGATTCTTTCATCCTCTGCGGCCATTCCATGGGCGCTCGCAACGGGATGACTTTTGCTTCCCGCCACCCGGAGATGCTGGAAAAGCTCATCTTGGTGGACATGGGTCCCGACATTGACCGTGAGGGGGGACAGCGCATCAGCCGTGAGCTTGTCGAGGTTCCAGAGGAGTTCGACTCCTTTGAAGCCGTGGTCGAATACATGACAAAACAGAACCGCTTCGCGTCCGACTCCGTCATTCGCCGCCGGCTAACCTACGCCACGAAGCAACTCCCCAACGGAAAACTCGGCTGGAAGTACGACTTGGCTATCCGCGAAGCACGCCGCCAAGGAACCGTGCCCCCAAACAAGGACCTGTGGCCTGAGATTCCCCAAATAACCTGCCCGACGCTCATCGTTCGAGGCGCCGATACCGACATCCTCACCACCGAGACGGCCCAGCGCATGGTTGAAGTGATGCCCAAGGCTCAGATCGCGGAGATTCCCAGATCCGGACACATGGTGTTCGAGGATAATCCCTCCGATTTCAACACCGCTATCGGATCCTTCCTGAAGTAACCCCCGCAATCACCCTGCAACACCGCAAACAACCGAACCACCCATCTCCGTGATAAAGGTGTTCCATGACTCAACCAGCCCCAGCCCCAGACAACAGTATCGCTATGAGCATCCAGGGCCTGACCGAAGGGACTCTGCCGGAAGGTCAGACCGGCGAGCCTCTGGTCATCCAAACCAGCAGGGGAGACATCCCCATCATCGTGCACCGCGCCAAAGACTCCAAACTCGGGGTCGTATGGGTTTGCGGAGCTAGGGGAGGCTTTGGCGGTCCTGGTCCGGGCACTTACATGAAGTTGGCGGAGCAGTTCACCGAGCAAGGCATAACGTCCCTTCGGCTGGACTACCGGGACCCCAACAACTTGCCTGAGTGTGTCTTGGACCTGATGGCCGGGGTTGCCTTCTTCAAAGGGCAGGACTTCGAGCCGGTTGTGATAGTAGGCCATTCATTCGGT
The DNA here is from genome assembly GCA_002708395.1 of Dehalococcoidia bacterium. The sequence goes on along the minus strand of PANP01000019.1, from coordinate 8,256 downwards.
GGAGCGGTGGTCATCGCCGGTGGGGCGGTTAGCTCCCATGTGAAAGGCGTTGTGTGCCTTTCGTCCCAGACCTACGGCTCCGACGCCGTGGGGCAATTGACCCCCAAGCCATTGCTGCTCGTCCACGGGAAAAGCGACACCAGGCTGCCCTTTTCCTGCTCTCAGCAGATATACGACCGGGCGTTGGAACCTAAACAACTGGTCCTTTACGATGGTGCGGAACACCGGTTGGAAGAGTGCCGTGACGACCTAGAGCAACTGCTAAGCGATTGGATACCGGCCACCCTTGCCGCGCCGGATTCGACTGAATAGGAGCGAGGAGCGCCATGCTTGACATGATTATCCGGGGAGGCCGGGTCGTCGCGCCGGAGGGCGCTGCCGATTTAGACGTTGGAATTCAAGAAGGCCGGATCGCGATTGTCGCCGCTCCGGGGACCCTGGGCGGGGATGCCGGCAGGGTGATTGATGCCACTGGGAAGATAGTTTTCCCCGGTGGCATCGAACCTCACACCCACATCGGTATTCCGGTCCCGAAAGTTTGGGCCGGACGCTCCGAGGTGATTACTCAACCGCCGGAAGCCGCCAGCCGGGCCGCCGCCTTCGGTGGCGTCACTACGTTGGTCGACTTCGCTGGAAGTCTGGCGATAACGCCCGGAGAATCCCCGGTTTCCGACCCCATCATGAAGCAGGTGGAGGAACGGCGGGAAGCCTTCGCCGGTCATTCCTATACCGATTTCGCTTTTCATTTCATCCTGGCTGGAGCGGTTAGCCCCACGACTATCGGCGAGATTGGCGAAGCGATTCAGCAAGGGGTTGCCAGTTTCAAGATCTTCACGACCTTTAACGCCGCCCGCACCCCCTACGGTCACCTTTGGGAAATCTTCCAGCAAGTTGCCCATAACGGTGGCATCATGGCCGTCCATGCCGAGGACGACGACATCGTTACCTACATGGAGGACAAGCTCAAGCGGGAAGGCAGGGACCAAGGCTATAACCTCCACTTGGTCCACAACAACATCTCGGAAGATATAGCTTTCCGGAAGATACTTCGACTGGCCAAGCATACCGAGACCGGGATCTACTTCGTCCACACTACAGCGAAGGAAGGGGTGGCGGCCATCGCCGAAGCCAGGCTGCAACAGCAACCGGTGTACGGCGAGGCCTTGCATAACTACCTGGAGTTCACCTGCGAGGATTACCAGAAGCCCATCGGCACCGCCATCCACACCTATCCGGCTATCAAATACCCCGACGACCGGGACGCGCTGCAAGAAGGGCTGTCTGATGGTTCGCTGTGCACCACCGCCACCGACGAGTACACGACCTACAAAGACGTAAAGATGTCCGGCAACACCATCGAGACGGTGTGCGGCGGGCATAACGGCATCGAAACCCGGTTGCCGGTTACCTACACTAAGCTGGTAGCCACTGGCCGTATTTCCCTGGAGCGGTTCGCCGCCATCACCTCAAGCAACGCTGCCAAGATACTGGGCATGTATCCCCAGAAAGGCGCTATCGCCGTGGGCAGCGACGCCGACATCGTCGTCTACGACCCCAACCTCAACAAGAAACTTACTCTAGATGACCTGCATTCCGCCTCGGATTACTCAATATGGGAAGGGTTCGAGTGCCAGGGTTATCCGGTGATGACCATCCTCCGGGGCAAGGTCATAGTAGAAGACAGCAATCTATCGGGCAGCACCTCCGACGGCCAATGGCTAAGCCGAAAAGTCGCCCCCGGAATCCTGGCCCGGCCGATGTGTTGAGGAGCGGTCAGCGATCAGCTATCAGCAGTCAGCGCGCAAGGTCTCACACCAGGTCCGTCTCCCTCGTATATCCCCCCTTTCGTAAAGGGGGTTAGGGGGATTTCGTCTCGCCTTAACTGAGCTCCAACCCCATTTAAACCTCCCTAGCTGTCACTGCCGTCGGCGTTCCTGTCTCTCCCGTGCATCAAGTTCTTCCGAATCCCTTTTCGTCGGATGGCATCCAAGTAATACGAGGGGACAAACGGAGGAAGACGTACGATGACCACTACCCACGGACCACATGTAACCGACCTTACCCGCCACTTTTCGATGTGCCAAGAATTTCCGGAGGAGCATATCCAGTGTCTGCTGACCGGATCATGCGAGGGGACCCGCGCTCCAGGAGATGTCATCGTCAAGTCTGGCAGTTCCCCAGAAGGGGTGTACATCATCCTGGAAGGAACGGCCCGGGTGGTCTACTCCGTGGCGACACCACCGGCCCCCAGGTGGGCCGTGATTGACTTGGTGGGCGCGGGACGGTTGTTCAGCTTGGTCCCCATCTTGGACGGCGAGCCCTATATCGCCCAGCTTGAGGCGATGAACCAAACCAGGACCCTATACGTGCCACGGGAGTTGCTCTTGGAAGAGATGAGAGAGCATCCAGAAGCGGCGTGAACCTGATGCGTCAGATGGCCTCCTACGTGAGAAAGACGGAGCGCTGGCTGGTGGACATCNTTTAGNCGCCGCGTAACGTAATTAGTGTAACGATGAATCGTTTAGTGGNCCGGCCAGTTTCGCGCCATCCCAGGGNATGGCATACAGCCAGCACCTTGGAATATAAGACCNGNNGCATGGTAGCATTTAGTGTGGATCATTTCGGTCGCTTGACGTTTAGGAGGCTTGGATAGGCCTGGTTCATGGTTCGCTCATCCTAAGGACTTATTCGAATCTTCCCGCAGACTAAGGTAGAGGTGTATGCATGTCAGGTCGGTTGGAAAGAGCATCGGCGGATCGGCCTGGCCGGACGCTTGGAGTTTTTATACCAGGTATGGGGAACGTTATGCGTGGCGCCTGGCGAAGCCGATGGTCCACAGTGACGACGGTTCTGGCCGTTCCACTGGTCGCTTGCAGCAGTGCCGTTAGCTCCGGAGCGTCCGACAGCGGTAGTCCCAACGGCGCCAACTCCGGATCCAGTTCCGGCTCAAGTTCGGCTGGCGGCGATGCGGCCTCGGATCTGGCTTTCACCTTGTATCAGGGATCAGAAGTGCTAGGAGAGGGAAACCTTACGGTTGGCAGCCTGCAGGGCAAGCCCCTAGTGCTTAACTTCTGGGCAGGGCTCTGTCCTCCTTGCCGAGCCGAGATGCCCGACCTGCAAGAGTTCTACGACGAGAACAAAGACCGCGTAAATCTGCTGGGAATCGACGTTGGGCAGTTTACCGGCCTGGGGACCCAGGACTCCGCAAAAGCATTACTTGAAGAATTGAACGTCACGCATCCCGCGGGTTTCACCAGTGACGCCGGTATCATGCGTAATTACAAGGTTCTGGGAATGCCCACGACGGTATTCATCGACTCCAAGGGCGAAGTTTTCCGCCATTGGGCGGTGTGTTGAATAATTAAACTTTGACTCGAATCACCAACGAGATGCTGAAGGCAGAGACCGCCGCCTTAAATTATTAGGGCAACGGCTCCATAGCCTCCATCACATAGAGTCTATCCCATCCACGTGTTTAATTTGGGGGAGCACAGTTCATGGCATCATCTAGCGACTTATCTTCGGCTCAAAGGCAAATCAACATACTTAAAAGCATTCTATTCCCTGCAGGGATAGCCGCTTTAGCGCTGGTAATAGCGTTTGTGGGGGCGATCCTAATCGGAAGCGGCAATGGCATCGATGGGGTCAACGGGTTCGTGGAGTTCCTATCGGGGAGCTCCAGTTCATATCTCGGTGGGTTGATTCAANCCTCGTTCTTGTTCGCCTTCGCGGCAGGNATGGCGTCCGCAGTAAATCCTTGCGGATTCGCAATGCTTCCCGCATATCTCGGACTCTATCTGGGCGACAATGAAAAGGAAATGCGAAAACCGCATCCCCTGGAACTTCTTGGCCGGGCGGTAGTCGTTGGCGGGGTTGTTACGATTGGCTTCGTCGTGCTGTTCGGTCTGGCCGGGGCCGTGATTGGCGTGGGCTTCTCCGAGGCTGCGTCTGCTCTACCTTGGCTTGGACTGACGATCGGGATAGGATTGACCGTTGCTGGCGCCTGGATCCTGAGCGGAGGGAAGCTATACACCGGTTACGCCGCCCGTGCTGCCAGTCATATGGGGNACCCTGGGAAGGTTAGCCTTCGCGGGTACTTCATGTTCGGTTTGAGCTACGGTACCGCTTCNTTGAGTTGTACCCTCCCCATNTTCCTGGCGGTGGTGGGTATCGGGGCGGCTGGGGCCAGCTTCTTTGNTGTGTTGGGAAACTTCTTCNTGTTCGCTNTGGGGATGGGATTCGTAATCATGCTTCTAACGATTGGGATGGCCTTCGCTAGGGGCGCCATGGTGGGTNGCCTACGCAAAGCCCTCCCGTATATCCAGCCTTTGGGCTCCGTGTTTATGGTCATTGCTGGCGCTTACATCGTCTTCTACTGGCTGACCATCGGCGGGGTGCTTTAGGGAACGTCTNATCTCTCGCTTCAGGGCACATAACCGTGCCTTGGATTCCCGAGTTCCTCAAGGGCGGTACCTGTTAGTTTCGAGGTCTGTATTCCCGGCANTACGGCGCTGTGGCATCCACCTATCCGTCATCCCTGCGTAGGCCGGAATCCATGAAATCCCAATCTCCAGACGATACACCTTTTCCCTTCGGCNTNCTNGATTCCCGCCNGCGTGTGAANGAGGGNTNGGGGCAGNNGTATATCCGGNCACACCAGCGGAGTCAGGGTCCATCGATGTTTCGTGGCTAAGAANTTGCTGGACACCGGATTATTTCGTTGAGACTGTTTGTCTTACTGCGCTGGGAACTGTCCCTGCTNCACTTTATAGAACCCTTGCAGNTGCCCTATACGCCTTCCNTTGGGATTCGACGAATGGGTGCCTTAACAGAGCGTAAGCCTGGGCCAGATCAGATTTATCCGCCCCGGTCCGATCGACAAGCTTCCCGTTTTCCAAGGAGGCCACCGGGACNCCGTCTTTGAATACGGCCTTGTTTCCCAGCNTCGCGGGAACCCTGTCTCCAGGGGTNAGGATGCCAACCACGTTCAGCGGGTCGCAAGCGGATATTACCTGCATGCGCCCCCGGCTCTGGTCTTTGTTGACNGAGCGCAGCGATTCAATGGCTTCAGGCATGGNGAACTGCTCGCCGACAAAACCTGCCACGAATCGGCCTCCCCGAATCTCGCCCCTGGCTTCCAAGCGGCGATAAACCCGGACCAACTCCCGCCAACCCGGCGCCATGGGTTCCCGGGCCAGCAGCTCCGGAAACACCACCCCGTAGCGGAGCAAAAGCTGATGCGCTTTGGCTTCAGCGGTTTCCTGCTCCGGGTCTACCGGCTCCAACCGGGACCATCTACTGANGCCGCCCCGCCGGTNAGGCTTGGCTCGTTTTCTTCTTGCGTCGCGGCGGCCTCGGTTGGANTTGCCGTNGATNCGCATCCGGAGACCCTCCAGGCTGTCCGAAGTAACCCGGCCATCGGCGGCTAAGAGCCACAGGGTTTCTTCCACATCCGAAGGCAAGCGGCGGGTTGTGGCGACTATATCGGAGATGAAGCAAGCCCCCCTTCGAGACAGGACATCCAGCATCTCTCCAGCCGCCCCGAAATCTCCGGCGCCGTTGTGAGACGCTTGGTCTAGGAGCCAATCCAAAGACTCTCTAATCGCCAGCGTTATGGGTGTGGCGCGAGTTAGAGGCGTTGTTCGGTGGGACGCCCCATTGCCATTTGAATAGGTCTTCGGCGAGTTACGGGACATGCGCCCCCAAACAACTTCCCCGCCGATGCACAGACGATCCAACAGGAAGGGTTGGTAGTCCACAACCCGGCAAGAAAGAAGCTCCGGCTCGATGGCCCCCGCCGCCGCTTCGAAACCTTGTAGCATCTCAATCACGTCCAGTAGACCACCCTCACCACTGGATATGGAGGCGTGGTCGACGTGCTGCCACCGGAAGAGGAAGCGGACGAAGCTGGATTGGGAAACCGGCTCGATCTCCCGCCGCAGGCCGCTGATGGTCGAACGGTGGATCCTCGCCAAGATACGGCGGTCGCAAAACTCTTCTTGCACCGCTCCGGGCCGGAAGCTGCCTCGCAGAACAACTCCCTCGTTCTCCATCTGAGCCAGGGCAATGTTCACGTCGGAGGCCAAGAGCCCCAAGGTCTTGGCCAGATCTTCTACGGTGAACGGACCCATTGATTCAGACCAGCCGCGCACCAGATAAAGGATAGCTTCATCTTGGGTGAGTTCAACATTCGGTTTCAATGATATCGGGACTTGGGCCCCTCGCTCGGAGTCTGGGAAGGCGGCACCGTACATCGCCAGTCTTTCCGTCGCTACCCAGACCGGGTCGATGCCGTCCTTACCTAGCCGGAAGGCCCGGCCGGCTGTCATCAAGTCCTGGAACCATCGGGAGAAGTCCTGGGGGCTAGTAGTACGAGACTTATTCAGGGCAACGTTTTCCGGTAGGATGCCGAGACTGAGCAACGCGTCGTGCAGTTCATCGGCGTCTCGTATTCGCGGCCAGGCGATATCCGATTCCTCTTGGATGGCCTTCTGATCCAGCGATGCCAGATCGCGCGAATCATCGGGTAGAGCCCGGCGCAGGGTCACGGCGCGGGCGCGTCTTTCTTCGAGAGGGGCGTCGTCCAGAAAGGCGTAGGGCATGGCGTTCAGGATCTGGTGGGCGAAAACGGATGGCTGGACGGTCTCCCGTCCGTAGATCTCTATCTCGCCCTTTTCTATGCCCTCTAATACTCCCTTCTGACCTTCGATGTCCATGGCTTCGGTAAGGCAATCCCGGATGGTTTCGAAGACAAGGGGATGGTCCGGTGGCTCTATGTCCCCGGGCATGGCGTTGTCCTGGCAGGCGACTTGGGCGGGGAAAACGCCGGCCAACAAGTCATCCGACCTCATACGCTGAATCGGAGCGGGGACTTTACGCCCTCCGGTGTGGCGAAGTAGGGCCAAGAATCGGGTGGCGTTCCAACGGAACCGCGTCCCGAACAGGGGCGCCTGAAGCACCGCTTGGAGCAGCACGTCTTCCACGGTCTTGGAATTCAAATAGCTGAATACTTCGGTTACTGGGAAGGACATGCTGGGCCCGAGGGAGAAGTTCAGGCCGTCGTCGGTGGCCGACGCCTGGAGTTCGAAATCGAAGGTGCGGCAGATTTTCTTTCGCAGGGCCATGCCCCAAGCCCGGTTGATAGCCGCTCCCAAGGGAGCATGTATCACCAGTTGCATGCCGCCGCTTTCGTCAAAGAACCGCTCGGCGACTATGCGGGTCTTGGTGGGCACCAGCCCTAGGACTTTCTTGCCCTCGACTATGTAGGCGACGATCTGCCGGGCGGCTTCCGGAGAAATCTTGGATTCGCCCACCAGCCATTCTTCGGCCTCAGGCGGATATTCCAACCGCTGGTCGATACCCTCCCGAAGGAAGCTAACCTCTTCCGATAGCTCCCAGGTCCGGCCCGGAGCTTCTCCCAGCCAGAAGGGAATGGTGGGGGATTGGCCTTGAGCATCTTCAACCCGGACCCGGCCGCTTTCCACCCGACGAATCTTCCAGGGCGTGTTGCCTAATAGGAAAATGTCACCGGCCACGCTTTCGATGGCAAAGTCTTCGTTGACCGTCCCGACGAACGTTTCTTCGGGTTCGGCGATAACGTCGTAATCGGCATTGTCCGGGATCGCGCCGCCGCTGGTCAGGGCGGTTATGCGCGCTCCCCGCCGGCCTTTCAGCAGATTGTTTACACCGTCCCGGTGCAGGAGGGCGCCGTTGCGTCCTTGCCGTGGAGCGAATCCTTGGGACAGTACGTCCACAACTTCGTCGAACTTTTCCCTGGGAAGGTCGCGGTAGGGATAGGCTTTGCGGCAAAGGTTGAACAAAGAGTCTTCGCCCCATTCCTCGGCTGAGCAAGCGGCGACCATCTGCTGTCCCAGGACGTCCAGGGGCCACGGGGGAATCTTCAATCGGTCCAAGTTGCCCTGATCTATTCCTCGAGCTAGGGCTGCGCACTCAACCAATTCGTCCCTAGTTAAGGGGTAAAGCCGCCCTTTGGGGGTGCCGCCAACAGTGTGCCCTGACCTGCCGATGCGCTGTAGGAGCAGTCCGATGGACCGGGGCGAGCCGATCTGGCAGACGAGTTCCACGTCGCCGATGTCGATGCCCAACTCCAGGGAGGCAGTGGCAACGCAGACCTTGACCTCTCCGTTCTTCAGTTTCTCTTCGGCGGCTAATCGGGTGGCCTTGGACAAGCTGCCATGGTGGGCAACGACGGCATCACCACCCATTCTTTCGGAAAGCTGATAAGAAACCCGCTCG
>PANP01000018.1 GCA_002708395.1 Dehalococcoidia bacterium | reverse complement strand
GACATCTCCCGGGGTGTGTTCGCTGGGGAAGTGGGCACTCCTCGCCTGATTAAGCTGTTCGACAAGCTGGGTATAAAGACCACATGGTTCATACCGGGCCACTCCATCGACACTTTCCCTAAAGAGACCAAGATGATTGTCGACGCAGGCCATGAGATAGGGATGCACGGCTACTCCCACGAAAATCCCATCGACATGTCTCCGGAGCAGGAAGAAGCGGTCCTGGTGAAGTGCATCGATCTGATCGCCAACATCTCTGGAAAGCGGCCCACCGGATACGTCGCCCCTTGGTGGGAGTTCAGCCACGTTACCAATGAGTTGTTGCTAAAGCACGGTATCAAGTACGATCACAGCCTGATGCACAAGGACTTTGAGTGCTACTACGTGCGGGTCGGAGACCGCTGGACGAAGATTGACTATTCTCTAGCCGCCGGCGATTGGATGCAAGGTATGGTCCGGGGCCATGAAACCGACTTGATCGAGATACCCGCCAACTGGTATCTGGACGATCTCCCTCCCATGATGTTCATCAAGAAATCTCCCAACAGTCACGGATTCGTGAATCCCAGAGACATCGAACAGATGTGGCGTGACCAGTTCGACTACATCTATCGGGAGTACGACGAAGCAGTCTTTCCCATCACGATACATCCGGACGTCAGTGGACGGCCCCAGGTATTGCTGATGCTGGAACGTGTCGCCGCCTACCTGATGTCCCATCCGGGTGTTAGGTTCGTCAAGATGGATGAGATTGCCGACGACTTCGGCGCCAAGCATCCCAGGGTCAAGTCCGGCAGTTAGTATCCGGCATGCATATCGCCGTCTAAACAGAATAAATCAACAATAATCAGGAGGACACCATGGTAATGGAATGGGAACAAGTAGCGGGTCCGTTCAGCCGATTGACGGAGGGACCCGCCTGGGACGGGGAAAAGCTTCTGTTCACCTACATCCCCGGCAGCCGCATCATGGCCTACGATCCGGCCACCGGAGACTGCTCAGTCTATCGGGAAAATACCAACCACACTAACGGCCTGGCTTTCGACGCAGAGGGCCGTCTTTATGGTTGCTGTTCTGGGGGACGGTCTATCGTTCGTTTCGAGCCAGACGGCTCTACAACGACCATCGTAGATTCTCTGGATGGACAGCCACTAAACACCCCCAACGACCTCGCCATCGACCGTCAGGGTCGCATCTGGTTCAGCAACCCTTGGAACGCCGCGAACATCGATCCCAGCGAGAAACAGGTGAACCTCCAAAAGGACATCCTGCGGGCCGACCCTCAGCCCGATGGCACTTGGACCTGCCAACGCATGACCTTCGACACAACTGGCACCAACGGGCTGCTTATCTCCCCGGACGGGCGCAGCCTGTACATGATTCAGTCAGACAACGATCCGGGCGGCATCCGGGAGTTACGTTCCTACCCGATACAGGATGACGGCTCTCTGGACCAATACATCGTCCTGCACCAATTCCCAACCGACCACCGAGGTCACCAGCGTGGCATCGACGGCATGTGCCTCGACGCCGAAGGCAACATTGTCGGCACCGCCGGTAACTGGATAAGCGGCCCCGGCCCCATGATTTACGTCTGGACACCGGCCGGCCGGGTTCTGGAAACCTACCCCATGCCCGTCGGCGTCGACGGCCCCACCAACTGCGCCTTCGGCGACTACGACCAGGGAACGCTCTATGTCACCAGCGGCCAAGGCCACCTGATACGCACCCGGGACACGGGACGCCGCGGCTGGATTATGTGGCCCCCGGTCCGGTAGGTCTTGTAACTCGGCCACAGCACCGAATCACCCAGATATTTAACGCCACTGGTAAGGGCGCAATCTCACACTCTGCCATTAATAAACGGAGAGGCTTATGTCATTCAGCATCAACATGGAAACCAGCGCGAGTTATGAAACAGCGAAGGTGAGATTCAATCTTAGCTTGACCACTCCCACGGAGGGCAGCCAGGCGCAACTTAGCGTCACGGTGGACGATCTGGCCACCGGGCAACGGCTGCCGTTCAACCACCAGGCCTGCCCGGCGGTCCACGATTTCACCCGTGGGTTCGCCCGCTGGTTGTCCACCAAGGGATTGCGAGCAACTCGAAACGACGATGAGATTGTCGCCGAGGCCCGTGCAGAAATGACCTCGTCTCAAATCACCCAGGGATTCCGGGACGCCCTGGATATGATTGACCAGAAGTTCTCCAACTACCTGGGCCCAATCATCGGGTCAGATTCCTATTCTGACGTTGTCTACAAGAAAGAAGACGGGGTGGCCTGGCTGCTTCTGAATCGTCCTGAAACCTACAACGCCAAGCGCGGGATCACCATGGATGAGATGGCAAACACGCTGCTGGACGCCGCAGCCGACCCCAGCATCCGAGTCGTCGTCATTTCCGGAGCAGGTCCCAACGGGTTCTGCACCGGCAACGACCAGAGCTACGACCCGGAGCTGGAACACTCTGCCTACCGGGGAGACGCCGAGGTGCGGTACGGACAGGTGGTTCAGCAGATGCCCCAACCGGTAATCGCAGCGGTGGACGGCTTCGCCATCGGTTCCGGAAACATCCTGGCCTACACCTGCGACTTCACGATCGCAACAACCAGGTCCAAGTTCGGCCAGACCGGACCTCGGGTTGGTAGCCCGGCCAACGGTCATAACGTGGCCATGCTGGCCGCCAGGGTGGGTCAGAAGAGGGCGCGGGAGATTTGGATGCTCTGCCGCCAGTACACCGCCCAGCAGGCCTACGACATGGGTCTGGTCAACACAGTGGTGGAGCCGGACCGGCTTTGGGCCGAGGTTGACCGCTGGATCACCGACATCAAAAACACCAGCCCGGTGATTATCCAGACCCAGAAGATGTCATTCAACCGGCACGATCACTTCCAGGAACCACCAATGACGCCGATCCAGGAGCTAATGCCCGACTATCAGACAACGGAAGAAGCACGGGAACGCCGGATGGCCTTCATCGAACGGCGTCCGATAGACCCCTCCAAGAACGTGCCCTACGTCAAGGTGTCGATCGGTTAGGCTCACGTCCTATGGGACTGAGCCAGTAGAGGGAGAGCGGACCACCGTCCCCAGCGCCATTCATGGTTCGACAAGCCTGTCCTGAGCGCAGCCGAAGGGCTCACCACGAACNGAATCTTAACTTTACAGCGCACNGAAATGCTAGACACTGCGCCTCCNNTCGCCCTGAGCNTGTCNAAGGGTCCTTCGCTGGAAGGAAGGTTAGGCGGGCTCACCAACAACGGATGGGTCCAAGCGCNAACATGGCAGAATACCCATTGAATCAAGCCNATGGNGCCATCGATTAATTTTCCGATGTTCGACACTAATACTCTATGATTGCCCTTCCCGCAATCTCTCCCGACTTCAGGGCGTCGCAGGCTTCGTTGATATCGTCCAGGGTGTAGCGGCGGGTGACCAGTTTGTCCAGCGGGAACTTGCCTTCCTGATACCAGCGCAAGAACATGGCGAAGTCCTTGTCGGGGTAGGTTGCGCCCAAGCTGCCGCGGTACTGACGCTGGTGGGTTACGAACAACCGTGAGTCGATGGTGATGTCCCATCCTGGTAGACCGATCAGCACGGCCATGCCGCCGTGGTTATCGGCGCCGGGCCCGCCGCCCCTGGTTGAAGGCAATATCTGNTCGTTGGTGATTTTAAGACCNATGGCATCGAAGGCGTAGTCCACGCCACCGTTGGTTATCTCCTGAATCGCTTCAACCGGGTCTCCCTTGCATGCGTTCACCATGTGGGTCGCGCCAAACTCATGGGCCATCTGTAATTTCTCGTCCGTCAGGTCCACTGCGATAACGGGATAAGCCTCAAGGATCGAGGCCATCTGTATCGCGCACAACCCCACACCACCGGCGCCATAAACCGCCACCGACTCTCCGGGCCGTACCTTGGCAGTGTTCAGCACCGCGCCCGCCCCGGTGAGGACGGCGCACCCGACGATGCAGCTGATGTCCGTTGGAACGTCTTTGGCGATGGGCACGACGTAGTCCCCACTGATTAGGACATCCTCACCCCAGGTGTAAACGTTGCCGTGGACAGGCTCCTCATGGTAGGTGATGCCCGACGGCGGCACGACCGGACGGCCCCTGACCGGAGTTCTGGGAACCCAGGTAACGATGGCGTGGTCGCCTTCTTTAAGGTGGGTGACATCCCGGCCCACCTGCGCAACGATTCCAGTCCCCTCATGACCTAGAATCAATGGCCGAGCGAGGCCGGCGTTCTCCATCTGGTGTAGTTGGGAGTGGCAAACACCACTAGAAAATAGCTTGACTATGACTTGGTCGGCTCTGGGATCGGGAAGCTCCAGTTCATCAACAGCAAGCCGGTCCCCTGGTGCGATTTGAATAGCGGCTCTGGTTTTCATCACTTCTCCATCTCTTGGAAATCCTGACCCCTCTGTAGTACACCGGGCTTCTGTCTATGGACACTCAGAAACTCACGAATGCAGTCCAGAACGGCAAGTCTCGTAACAGTGGTCAAGTTATGCTTAACGATAGCAGGCACGAAGGCCATCTCCAATTCTACACCCAGTATATCCACGCCGCACGGGACTGGGAATCTGGAACTATTCTTCGACTGGACGTATCCCGGCTCCTAGTATTACTATTTACCCACCACAGTTAGTGAAGGTGCACGGAGCCGNTTTCAGCTTCAACTTGATCGGATAAAGCGTGAAGGCGGCGTACCGGATCGGTTACCTGGCTTAGGTAACGTGAGACATCTGAAACAAGGTTGAAACGTTGATTCAATTAACGGAAGAAATGGTTCAGTTCGTTAACGGCGCTCGGGNCAATGGGTATCCTTGTATCGTCGCCACGTCCTCGGCGGACGGAACACCCAACGCTGGCTACATCGGAACGGTGTTGGCCTACAACGACGCTTCGTTAGCATACCGAGACCGCACCGGTCGGAAGCCTTTGGACCACCTCGAATCGAACCCCAAGGTCGTCGTCCTGTTCCGTGACTCACAACAGGAAGTGGGTTGGAAGTTCCGCTGCACCGCTGAGGTCCATCGGAACGGACCGGTCTTTGACGATGTGATGGGGCGATTGGCCGCGTCCGGCATGGCGGCGGCGCCTGAGATTCAGGCTGCTATAGTAGTGCTCCGGATAGACCAGATATTGACCCTGTTCGGCGAGATATTGCAGGAACGGGTCCCCAACCTAGCCTGGTAACCAGAAGGAGAAACAGCATGAAGTTGCAGATAATGTCCCCGGCGGCGGACCGGGTCGATTTCAAGGTTCCTCCAGCGCCCCGCCTCGCCAGTCTTGAGGGCAAGACCATCGGTTTGTACAACAACATGACCGGCGGCGCGGATATCGCCGTTGACCGGGTGGCTATGCGCATCAGCGAGCGGTTCGCCAACGTGAAGTTCGAGAGGTACGGTGGCGACCTTAGGTCCGGCCGCCCAGCTCTCAGCCGAGGGAACCATATCGATGATGAGGAAGGGGCGCTGATTGCTGGGGAGATAGACGCAATGATCGGTGCGACGGCCCATTGAGGCGGTTGCACGTCGTGGCTTGCCCACGACATGGTTGCCATTGAAAAAGCCGGTATTCCTGCCGTGGCCATTGCCGCCCGGAGCTTTGCCAGAGCATGGCAGTCCTGCGTTGACGGCTGGGGCCAGCCCAGTACCGCCTTCGTTACCATTCCCCACGCAACCACAGGCCAGCAGGCCGACTTCATAAACAAGATGGTGGACGAGCAGATAGACGAGATTATCCAGCGCCTTACGTCTATTCCGTCGACGGCTGGGAGCGCCAAGAGTGCCAGGTCCGGGGGTCAGGCCACCGAGGTTTTCACTGTAGAGATGGATGAAACACCAGAAGGTCTGGACGCAGTGAACCGCTTCCTAGCCGAACGGGATTGGAGCGATGGCATCCCGGTCATGCCGCCCACGCCGGAGGCTGTCGAGCGGATGCTGAACGGAACCAAACGGGCTCCCCAAGACGTCGTCATGGTCATGGAGCCCGGCTTCGGGCTGGCGACGGTGGAGAAGATTGCCATCAACGCCGTTATGGCTGGCTGCCGCCCGGAGCAATTCCCGGTTCTACTGGCCGCCATTGACTGCTTGGCCAAGCCCGAGATGAACCATCGGGACATGCAGGTTTCCGGCCATACTGAAGCGCCCATAATCCTGGTGAACGGACCCATCGCAAAGAAGGCGGGGCTGAACGTCGGTACGACGGCCATGGGNCCGGGAGTCATCAACAGCGCCAACACGGCGATAGGCCGGGCGCTGCGCCTGTGCCTGATTAACATCGGCTATTGTAACGCCGGGGCGGGAGATCCCAACTTTGTCGGCCTGCCATCCAAATTCGGAATGTGCATCGCCGAGAACGAAGAAGTAAGTCCCTGGCANCCCTACCACATGGATAAGGGGTTCAAACGGGACGAAAGCGCCGTCACCGTAGTCACCGTGACCGGCCCGACGACCATCATCGACTCTACTTCCAGGTCCCACGAGGATACCCTNAGCAACATCGCATCGATGATGTTCTACAAGAATGCTGGAGCCGGTGGATGGCTCAGGGGTTGGCAGTCCGCCCAGGTCGGCCACACCAACAAGCGAGTGCCCTACCAGGGCCCCTACCACCCCATCATCCTCAGCCCGTCCCGCGCCGTCATCATGGCCGAGGCCGGGATGAACAAGCAGGACGCGCAAGCCTGGCTCCACGAAAAGTGCCGCATCTCCGTGCAAGACGCCATCGGCGCCCGAGGCGTTCCCAAAAACTCTGAAGGCAAGTGGCTGAACCACCCGGAACTTCAACACCTGGAAAACGACCCCGCAGCGACGGTCCCTGCATTGGAAAGCCCGGATCAATACTTGCTGTTCGTCACCGGTGGCTCAACCCACTACGCCCATTTCTTTTATGGGACATATGGGATAGCTACGGTGCCGGTGGAGGATGTTTAGGTTCGGTGGAGCGAGCTTCCGTCCTGCGTGACGGGTCCTTCGACAAGCTCAGGACGAACGGGAACGGGATCGCCTTATACCGTTCGTCCTGAGCTTGTCGAACCATGCGCCGGAATTACCTTTCAACTTGGCGAAGTGCTACGCGAAAATCAGTCTGTAGCCTGGGAACAATCCCCAATCACAGACCATCAAATCGGAGGAATAATCATGCCCATCGGAGACGCTGCTTGGTTGGCACAAACTCAGGAAGCTACTTTGGAGCCGGACCTGCCCATCTGCGACCCTCATCATCATCTGTGGACGCACCGGCCCGAGCCGCTGGCATATCAGGAGTACCTGCTTCCGGAAATTTCGGCCGACATCAATAGCGGTCACAACGTCCGCTCCACGGTGTTCATCGAGGTTAGGGCCGAATACCGGACGGATGGTCCGGAGGAGATGCGTCCGGTGGGCGAGGTGGAGTTCGTGCAGAAGATTGCCGACGAGAGCGCGACTGGGACCCACGGGCCGGGCCGGGCCGCCGCCGCCATCATAGGCAAGGCCGATCTGAAACTGGGCGAGGGTGTGCGCCCAGTGCTTGAGGCGATGCAGCTTGCCAGCCCCAACCGGTTCCGAGGCATCCGGCACTCGGTGGGTTGGGACCCAAGCCCGGATCTGCTGGACCGGGAGATACAGGGCGCATTGGGGACCGATGGCTACCGTGCCGGGGCCAGGGTCATGGCCGAGATGGGGTTTGTTCTGGAGAACTCCCTGTACTTCCCCCAACTGCATGAACTAGCCGATTTCGCCAACGCCGTACCCGATCTGACCATCGTGCTGAACCATGTAGGCGGGCTACTACGGGTGGGGCCCTACGCCAACCGGGACGACGAAGTGCTGGCCGAGTGGCGCAAGGGCGTGGAGACGGTCGCCAAATGCCCCAACATCGTCATGAAGCTAGGTGGAGTGGGGCAAGCGCGGTACGGCTACGACTGGGCGGCACGGGATGTCCCGGTGGGGTCGGAGGAACTGGCCGGAACGCTGGCTCCCCTGATGAACCACTGCATCGAACAGTTCGGCGCGGACCGGTGCATGTTCGAGAGCAACTTCCCGGTGGACAAAATATCCTACTCGTACAACGTGATTTTCAACGCATTTAAGCGGCTGTCCCAAGGATATTCAGCCTCGGAACGAGCCTCCATGTTCCACGATACCGCCAAACGGGTTTACTCGATAGATGTTTAGCCCCCTGGGATTAGTCTTCCAGCACGACCACGGCCTGAATCACCGGACTCAGGTCTCGATGGTGGTGGCCATTGCCGTGTATGTCTTCCATGAGGCGGGCGTCGCCGGGGCCGAATATCTGTTTGCTCCCGTCGCTCAACTCTAACTCCACTTCACCCCGCAAATGGATGATTAGCCTTCGCTCGGTCAGCGGATGGAAGTCCATCAACCGCAGTTCGGGAAACTCGTGTATGCCGACCTGGGCGACATTCATCAATGCTTTCAACTCAGGATAATTGGCCAAGTCAACTTCCTCAATATGACTTTCCCCATCGTCGGTAGGATAGACACGGTAGATGCTCATTGAAATCCTCTCTCCTCTTTTGTTAAACAGGCCTCGTTAGGCCTCTATATTTGAAATAAGAGCCGCGTAGACTCTTTCAGCAGTAATCGGTAACTCGAACAATTGTACACCGGCTGCGTCGGCGACAGCGTTGGCGATGGCAGCTGCGGTGGCGTTGTTGGCCAATTCGCCGATCGACTTCGCCTGATACGGTCCCTCTCCGCCTCCGGTCTGCACCAGCACTGTTTCCAGAGAAGGGATGTCGGCGATGGTGGGAAGCTTGTAGTCCCCCAGATTTCCATTGAGGACTTGGCCGCCCTCAGTAACCAATTCCTCGGTTACCGCCAGACCGAGCCCAGTAACGAATCCTCCGTCGATCTGGCCTTGATGCGCTATCGGGTTGATGATGGTGCCTACATCATGAGCCGTCACCACTCGCAGGACCTTAACCTGGCCGGTCTCCGGGTCAACTTCCACCTCAGCGACCTGGGCGCTGAAATACATGACGTCTTCCGGTTGAGGGGCGTCGTGTTCGAAGGTGATGGTCAGCGGCAAGTTGGCGCCGTCTTGTATCGCCTGCTTCATCTGCTCGCAAGCCTTCATGACCGCTTGGCCCTCCGTGTAGGTTACCCGGCTGGCCCTGGGACCTTCGTCGAAGGGAGTGCTGTCAGTGTCGCCCTGACTCACTCTTACGTTGGAGAGGGGAACGCCCATCTCGGTAGCTACCATCTGCTGTTCGATGGTGTGCGTGCCGGTGCCCACGTCCACCGTCGGACTGAGGACAGTGAACGTGCCATTTGCTTCAGCGGTTATCACCGTTCCGGCCGCGCCGCCGCCGATCTGTCGTCCGAAGATGGCGACTCCTTTGCCCCGGTTCGGCGCGGCCTTTGGTTCTCCCCACCCGCCTGCTTCCAGGGCGGCTTCCAACACGGGCCGGACATCCGCCACCCGCAGGTCCCGGCCCACGGCGTCCTCATCGCCTGCGTCGACTAAGTTCATCCGCCGGAATTCGGCCGGGTCCATCCCAATCTCTCTGGCCAGTAGGTCGGTGTGGCACTCAAGGGCAAAGGTGTACTGGTGTGCCCCCGGCGCTCGGAAGTACCCGCCCGGCGTGGTGTTGGTGCACACCTGTAGGAACTCGAAAGACGCGTTGGGAATTTTGTACCCCCCGCCGACGTAGTGGGACGTGGAGAGGAACGACCTGGGTTTCATGGCCCCGTATGCGCCGCTGGCGTGCACCGTGCGGACTTCACGAGACGTTAGACGCCCATCCCGGGTCATTCCCGATTTGATGGTGACGAATGTGGGATGAGTGGGGTTACTAGCGGTCAGCTCTTCCCAATAGCTCATGACAATCTTCACCGGGCGTTCGGACATCTTCGCCAGGAGGTAGGCGACGGGGAGATCACGAGTGTCTCCCTTCCCCCCGAAATCTCCTCCCACTGAAACGACGTTTACCCGGATGTCTTCGTCTTGCAGCCCCATGGCTTGGGCCAACTGCAACCGCGCTCGGAAGGGGGCTTTGCTGGAACACCAGGCTTGGATTCGGCCCGTGTCGTCGATGGATATGACGCTGGCAAAAGGCTCCAAGTAGCCTTGGTGACGGCTGGGGACGGCGAAGGAGTGCTCCAAGATGATGTCGGCCTGGCGGAACCCTTCGTCCAGATCGCCTTTAGCCCAGGCGAGGCGGGTCTGGCCGTTGTGCACGTCCGTCGCGAGAACGTCGACGGGGGCGCCTACATACGAAGCCACGTCTTCATGGATCAGCGGCGCGTCCGGCTTCATTGCTTCCATGGGATCGAAGACCGCCGGAAGCAGCTCGTAGTCAATTTCGATGAGCAATATAGCTTCTTCGGCGGCCTCGGGCGTCTCCGCTGCCACCGCCGCGACCCGATCTCCGATGTAACGGACGCGGTCCCAGCAGAGAACCGGCATGTCCCGAAGGACCTTCCCCATCAGATGACCAGGGGCGTCCTGTCCGGTGACAACGGCCTTAACGCCAGGAACACTCCAGGCCTTGGAAGCATCGATACCCA
Organism: Dehalococcoidia bacterium; assembly: GCA_002708395.1. Next base: position 5,426 of record PANP01000018.1, on the reverse strand, counting down.
CGATACGGGCGTGGGGATGGGGGCTACGCAGAATCTTGCCCCAAAGCATGCCGGGCAGATCCACGTCGGCGGCGTAGCGCGTTTGTCCCGTGACTTTTGACGGCCCCTCGATCTGGGTTACCGGTGCGCCGATGATAGTTGATTGCATGTTCATTTTTCCCTTCGTTCGGTCTAGTCCAGCCAAGCCTACCACAAGGCTAAGTCACCTCTGTCCACGCTCGCTATTCACGCAGGGGGAATGTTAACGTTAGCTAGGGGGATTTGTCTATGATTGAGGCAAGGCCGTAGAATCATCCTCTAGTTCGTGTCGTATACTCTACCCGGTTACCAGCATTGATACGGGTATCAATGCCCAGATATAGTGTTCGACTGAACCTACGCCCAAATCCCTAGCCTGGAGGATACCCATGACCACTACCAAACCACTAGTGAAGATTATAGCCACCGGTGGCAGTATCGCCGGTGTGGGTCCGGACCGCATGGACTACATCCTTTATCCCGAGTTAGGAGAGCACATCACCATCGATCAATCGTTGGCCCGGATCCCGGAGGTATTGGACATCGCCAGAATCGAAGCGGAGGATTTAATCAGCGTAGGCAGCACGGCCATCGGAGGACCGGAATGGCTGAGCCTGGCTAACAGGATCAACCGGACATTCCGGGAACAGCCGGAGGTGACCGGACTNGTGGTGACCCACGGAACCGCGACGCTGGAAGAGACCGCTTATTTTCTGCATTTGACGGTGAAGTCGGACAAACCCGTGGTGATTACCGGCGCCATGAGGCCACCGACGTCCCTGGGAACCGACGCCGATCTTAACCTGTTGGAGGCCGTACGTATCGCAGCTTGTCCCGAGGCGTCGGGGATGGGAGTGCTCACGGTGCTGAATAGTGAGATTCACTGCGGTAGGGACGTGACCAAGGCCAACACGTTTCGGGTTGAGACCTTCCGGCCCAACGAACTGGGGTTTCTGGGTTATGCGGATTCCGACGGAAAGGTCGTCTTTTACCGTGCGCCCATCAGGAAGCACACCACAGCCACGCCCTTCAACCTTACCGAGTCAACCAACCTGCCGAGGGTGGACATCGTCTATTCATACGGGGGCGCCGATGGCCTGCTGGTGAACGCAGTGCGGGCAAATGCCTCGGGGGGGTTGGTGTTGGCCGGGTTCGGTGGCGGCACTTTTCCACCGGCGGTAGTCGACGCAGCGGCTGAAGCGGTATCGGAAGGCATGCCTGTGGTTCTGGCTTCCCGGTCAACCGCTGGGCGGGTGGTCATGACACCCAAGAAGGAACAGCAAGGATTCATCGTTTGCGACAACCTGTTGCCCCAGAAAGCACGGGTGCTATTGATGCTGGCCCTGACCATCACAAGCGATCGAGAAGAGATTCAGCAGATGTTTTACGAGTACTGACGCGCGGAGTTCAGCATCACTGACCCCGTTCGTGGTGAGCCTATCGAACCACCCATCCGCGTGAGGGCCCTTCGGCAGACTCAGGGCGAACGGTAGGTTGAAACCGCTCAGTACACCAATCGGTACTAAATCACTCGGGCGGCGCGGAGCAGGCCTAATTCTTCGTTCGTTAGCCCCAACTCTTCACCGAATATCTCGAAGTTATGTTGGCCTAGAGACGGGGCCGGTCTGCTGCCCATAGTATTCTCTCCGTCGAGGAAGAAACCGGGCCCCGGATACTTCATGCTCCCGGCGTCTGGATGGTCAATCTCGACGAAATAGCCCCGCTCGGCCAGATGGGGAGAGTCCACGACTTGTTGAGGGCTCTGCACCAAGCCGATGACTAACCCTTTAGCCATCGCATCCCGCATCAGGTCCAGGTTATTCCGCTTAGACAGAGGCGTAGCCACCAGACTATGGAGTTCTTCCCAATTGTCCATGCGGCTCTGGAGTGTGGCGAATCTGGCGTCCGTCAGCTTCGGCTCCTCCAAGAACTCTGCCCAGGCTTCCATGGCACGCCCACCGGTTCCGGCGGTAGTCAGTGTCACTTCGCCGTCGGCAGTGGGCAGATGCATGCCGTCCATCACATTACCGTCGCTACCCCCTCGTATCGGGCTTCGTCCGGTGAAGGTAAAGGGATGGATGAGGCCCGAAGGGGTGCTGATGGCGGCTTCCATGGTGGACAGGTCTATATGGCTTCCCTTCCCTGATGTTTGACGTTGGAATAATGCGGCCATGATGGCGATGACGCCGTTGCGGGCAGCGGTAATCTCCATCTGCTCCGGTGCGGTTCCCATCGGCGGTTGGTCCGCCGAACCGGTCACCGCATGGAGGAAGCCACCCACCGCTTGGGCCACCAGGTCGCCACCTTGGTAATTACTATACGGTCCAGTCTGACCGAAATAGGTGCTAGACACTACAATCAGGCCTGGGTTGGTCTGGTTCAAGAATGGGATACCCAGCCCCAGGTTTTCCATGTGCCCAGGAGGATAACTCTCGATGAGCACGTCTGTGTCCACCAGCAACCGCAGCAGCAAGTCGACACCGGTAGCCTGGTCAAGGTCTAATGTAACGCCGCGTTTGTTGGTGTTGAANGCTAAGAATAGAGTGGAACCCTCGGGATCGGGTACACCTTCGATGAAAGGAGGTTCCCGGCGCGCCGGGTCGCCCCATGCCGGAGGCTCCACTTTGATGGTGCTAGCCCCTTGGTCCGCCAACAACTTGGCGCAGAAAGCTCCAGATAGGCTATGGGCCAGTTCCACCACTTTTATGTCGGATAAGATGTCCATTCAGATCGAACTTCCTGTCACTCTCGAGTAATACTCAGATGAACCACTGAGGTGGGGTCGTTGTGACCAGTCACGCTGGTCTCTTACAGAACCGGTCAATTNGTGTAGGTGTCTGACTGGATAACCTCGTATCCACTCTTCAAGATGTCGTCTTCCGACCGGAGGGTGTTGGCCACATGGTCACGGGGCACAATCACGAAGTGGTACCGCCAGATGGGGCTATATCCTGGGTCTCCGGGTTTGGTGTCGTAGATGCCGTATTGTCCCGTGACCCTTTCCGGCCTCCCGTTGGGTCCTTCCATNCTGTATATCAGNACAAATTCCTTTCCGTATGCCTGTTTCTCAGGGTCGATGTGGACGATTCCCGCAGGCATGGCGAAAACCATCTCGCCGCGAACCCACCTGGGTCCAACCCGATGGCCGTGGGGGTTGGAAAAGGTCAACTGGGGTCATCAATCTCAACGGTTACATCGCCACTGTAATGTAGTCCNCCTNACGAGTCACTAGCCATGATGCGCATCTCCTCAACCAGTTTTATCGTTGGTTTTCCGTCTCCGTCATCTCCGGAACCCCGACTCTTTAGACATCCTGTCCGTGCCGCATATGCGACCGCACGACCTCCGCCGGTCTTGAATCTTCTTCCGGTCCATCTGCAAGGGTTGCCCATCCGAGTCGAATGGGACCTTGAAGTCGAAGTCATGTGCCGTTGGACCGTTATCGTGCAAGTGCTCTAGCCGCTGAGCCCCCTGCGTCCGAGTCGGAGTTTCGTCATCCGGGATCCACCAGGCCACGAAAGCAGGCCAATCGCCTTTGACGAACCAGTCGTCGCGGTGTTTTAGCACCTCGGCGTGAAAACCATAGTNGGTGAAGGCGTAGACCGACTCAACGTCCTCCCACAGGGAAAGGGTGGCGGGGGCGTCCCGGTGCTCCCCGCTGGTAAGAAACCGGGGGCTGACCTCGCGGGTACCCCAGTCCGTTTCACGATCAGCGTGATCTCTCTTCCAACTATTGCCAGAGCGGTCTACAAATCCATCCGAGTTCTCGGCACTGGTATAGACGAATGGATTCCNGTCATNGAAGCCCTTGATCTGCTCNTGATCCCGCGGNTGCTGAAAGATGCCAAAGGTATAAAGGACCANNTTTGCCATGGCGTCACCTCNGTTTTCCTTNCTACGGCCGGGATTCCGTGGGCAGGGGTAAGTTGGAGATTATCCCGTCGTCAGCCAGAGAAGTTATCTCCTCTTGAGACAACCCGGCAATCTCCTTTAGAATCTCCTCGTTATGCTCACCAAGGGCCGCCACGCTTTGGATACCCATGGCAACGCCCGGCATGCGGAACGGGCGCCCCGCGTATTTCCGGGGACCAGCCTGAGGCGCGTTGACGTTCTCGAATTCCTCGATGTATTCCCGTTCCTGAAGATGTGGGTTCGCCACCAAGTCTTCGGCGGTCAACACCGCACCGGCGGGAACGCCCCAACCTTGGAGGACGGTCATCAACTCTTGGCAGTCTTTGGTTTGGGACCACTCCGACAAGTTTTCGCCCAGTTCATGCCGGTGGCGGTGGCGGCCGGGTCTGGACGGGTCGCTGCGCGGCGGGAGGAACGCGGCAGGGTTCGCGGTCGGTCCCAGGTGGGGAGGGTCTCGGCGGACAGGGCGGCGCGCTGGCCGGAGGCGGCCGAGGGGCGGCGCGACGGACCTTCCGGGCGACTGCCCCGGCTGGGCGGCGCCCTGGGAGAACCAGCGGCGTCGCGTCGCTTGATCGAGGGCAGGGCGCGGGGCAGGGTCCGCCGGCCCAGACCCAGACCCAGACCTTCCAAGCCCGGATCCTCGCCATGCCCACGCCCCCCCGCGCCGTCGTCTTCGACGTCGGCAACGTGCTGATCGACTGGCAGCCCGGCCGCCTCTACGAGACGCTGGTCCCCGACGCCGCCGAGCGCGAGGCGCTGTTCGCCCGCGTCGACTTCGCGGCCTTCAACCTCGAGGGCGACCGGGGCGACCTCTCGGAGGCGACCGCCGCCGCGGCGCTGCGCCACCCCGACGACGCCCCCCTGGTGATGGCCTGGCGGGAGCGCTGGGCGGAGATGTTCGGCCCCGAGATGCCCGGCTCCCCGGAGATCCTGCGCGCCCTCAAGACGGCCGGCGTCCCGCTGGCCGCGCTCACCAATTTCGCCCGCGACACCTGGCTGATCGCGCAGCAGCGCTTTCCGGTCCTGACCAGCTTCGACGTCGAGGTCGTCTCCGGCCGCGAGGGCGTGGTGAAGCCCGAGCCCGGCATCTATGCGCTGGTCGAGCAGCGCCTGGGCCTGTCGGGCGCCGACCTGTTCTTCACCGACGACAAGCGCGCCAATGTCGAGGCCGCCGAGGCCCGCGGCTGGCGGGCTCACCTCTTCGAGGGCGCCGAGGGCCTGGCCCAGGCGCTGCGGGCCGAGGGCCTGCCGGTCTGACGCCGCCCGGCGCCGGGTCGGCCGGGCCGCGCTCGCCCGGCGCAGTCCCGATGGAAAGGCCGCGCTCGTCCGAGGGCGTCGCGCCGGGTGGAGGGGCCGTCGCCTCGCTGGCCGGAAGGGTGGCCGCGCCGGGTGGAGGGGCTGTCGGCGGGCTCGGCGCAAGGTGCGCCGCTCATGACGAAGGGGCCCGACATCGCGCCCCCGACGACGGTCGCCGCGCCTGCAGGGTGGGGCGGCGC
>PANP01000017.1 GCA_002708395.1 Dehalococcoidia bacterium | reverse complement strand
ACCGCCGTAACGGCTTTCTATGTGGCGGTACTTGTTGTTAAGATTGTCCTGGCCTTGTACATGTTCTACGTCGTGCGTTTCCTGCGACCCCGGGTTTACCCTGATGACGAGGGGATCGCAGACGGTCGTTTGAGCAGAATCAAGGACCGGCTCACCGGCACTGGAGCATTGTTGATTTACGGTGTGATAGTCTTGGGATTGTCGGACATTCTCAACGCCATATTTGAGAATGCCTTGCGTAGCTAGAGATAGAAAAAGCTGACAGTTAAAGGCTGTACGCTGAATACTTATTGGAGGACATTTGAAAAAGGAACTGATGGACATCCTGGCCTGTCCGGTTTGCAAGAGCGAACTGGAACTGAAGGTGGAAACGGAAGAAGGAGACGAGGTGATTCAGGGCTCTCTAGTCTGCCATAAGTGCGACGAGATATACCCCATCGAAGACTCCATCCCCAACCTGCTACCGCCGGCGATGAGGGAGTAGGCGGCTGCCCCAGAAACACAGAGGCCACGGAGATTTTCTAGATTACTTACTCCGTGTTCTCTGTGTCTCCGTGGCTTTTCTAATGGGCTACTGCCCGCCGACCAAGACGCCAACCACTTGAGGGGCCAGTTCTTCGGCCCGCTGGCGTAGCTGCTCCCTGGTCATATTCTCGATGGGATGCTGGGTGAATATGGTGGGGTAGTCTTCCGAGCCCCACATCTTGGCCATTCCCCGGGCGGTGGGGATGAACCGGTCGGTACAGATGGTAGCCGATGGTATACCCGCGTTCTCCACGTGGATCCCGTCGTGCACACTGCACGCACTGCAGGACCCTCAATCCCCGATGGCAATGACCACTGCGTCGCAAGATGCAGCTAACTCCTTTATCGCCGCTGGATCGGCAGCCCTGGATGCGCTGGGCTTGCGATGCCATTGCACGTCGGCAATCTCATAGCGGGTTCGCAGAACCTCGGCCAATTCCTGCAACAGCACGTCGGCGTTCCGCTTACTGTCGTCGATGATGCCCAACCGGATTCCCGCAACGGTGGGCAACCGGGGAGCCCCATCGAAAGGCGCGACAATGGCCTGTGTGGTGGGATTAACCAAAACATACTCGTTCTTCTGAGTCATCAAAACCTCCATACNCTCTCAGCATTAAGCCGTCAGCTATCANCATCGANGCCCCCTTTCGTAAAGGNGGNTTGGGGGGATTTCGGGGATTTCCCCCTGCTACTTAACTTCCTTNGTAACCGCCGTGGACCCCACCTTGGGCCCCCAACTGGGAATCACCGACGACATGTTGGACTCTTCGCCACCGGCAAAGACCAACAATATATCTTCCGGTTCGGGAATCAACGAGATATAACTCTCTTCGTCGCCCGATTCGATATCGCCGGGGAAAACTTGGGCTCTTTTCAAATCGNNTACGGACCGCCGNATCCTCTCGTGGAGGNAGTCCCTGACCTGCTTCTTGGTCCAGTCCTTCCAAAGGGCCGAGTTGCCCGCAACTGTCACCACAATCTCACCCTGCCGTACCCCTGCTTCCGGGTTACCCACCGACCCTGACGTGGACATGTTGGTGCCCAAGGACGACGCGGCGTCGGCAACGGAGTGGAGGATGGCCTCAGGACGACCGACAGAACGTACCTGGCGGGGGCTTTCCGAGGCGAACACAGTGACGGCGCTCTGCTCCGGTTTGAATCCCCGTTCAACATGCAACGGGTTCCAGTGGGTCTCGGTTTCAGCCTCGGCGATGCAATAGGTGTACTTTCCAGGGTGGCCAATAACGCTCCGGTCGAACAGGCCGGGAATCGCGGCGCAGGCGTTCATCAATATCAGACGAACGGCTCGCCCGATAGTTGCGTTGGCCCGGTTGCCCGGTCCGAAAAGGTTGTTGCGGGAATTGACGCCAATCTTCTGTGCGATCGGTCCGTTCACGATGACCAACACGGCGGATCCACCCATGCTGGAAGAAGGTCCTACCAGATTGAAGGGCGGGGCCAGCATCGCTTCGGTGGCAGCCAGCACTACCGGCATGTACTCCGGCAAGCACCCAGCCATCACGGCGTTGGCGGCGACTTTGCCCGCCGTGATCTCTCGGCGCCGCTCGGGAATCTCCCCGACGACTTCCCCGGAAGACTTACCCGCCGACTCCAGAAACTCGGCCACCCGGCCCGCCGTCGGCGGCACCAATGGCAACCCGTCGCCCCAGCCCAATGCATAGCAGCGTTCAATGGCTTCTAAAGCGTCGTTCCAAACAACGGTGGTTGTGTCACCAAGGTCTTGCAATTGGATTTTCCTCCGGAAGATAGCTGTCAGTGGTTAGCTATCAGCTTTTAGGTCACCTGGCGGTTTTAGAAGGTGGTTGGTGGATTTTACCTGGATCCAGCGTGGGGTTCCCCCACCTTAATCCTCCGCCACAAGCGGGGAGGAGACTAGTCCCCGCCCTCTTTATGGGGGAAGGTTAGGATGGGGGTGCGTCTAAGCGTTAACAGCTAACCGCCCGCCTTCTACTGCCTTGCGTACTTGGAGAAGCTGCGCAGCACCTTGGGCGGGTCCATCTTGGAACCGCGGATGGTGAAGGAGACTTCGGCTACGTACACGTCGCCCTTGGAGTCGACGGCGATGCCATGGGGAGCTATGAACTGGCCGGGGCCTTCTCCCTCTTCTTCGCTGCCGAAGATGCAGACCCGGTTGCCTTGCAAGTCGTAAACGGTGACGCGGTGTCCCAGTCCGGGGGCTTCGTCAACGCCGCCCATGCCGTTCAGTTCGCCGACGTAGATGTGTTCATTCCACAGCACCATGGAGTCGGGGCGATGGATATTATTCCACATAGTTAGGAAGTTGCCCCTGGCATCGAATATCTGGATGCGGTGGGCTTCCCGGTCTACCACGTAGACCTTGTCGTCGCTGTCCACGGCGATGTTATGCGGGCGGATGAACTGGCCGGCGTCGATGCCGGGGCTGCCCCAGGAGAACTTGTAATCGCCGGAGCCGGAATAAACATGGATGCGGGAGTTGCCATACCCGTCGGAAACGTAGACGTCGCCGTTGCTGGGCATGATGGCGGCGGACGTCGGTCGGTTAAACGGCTGGCCGCTCCATGCCGGGGCGGGATGGTTCTTCTCACCAATCTCCATCAGCTTGTCGCCTTCCGGGCCGAACTTCTGTATGGTGTGGATGCCGTCGTCGGCGACCAGAAGAGAGTCGTCATGCGCGATGTAGAGACCATGGGTGCGGTTCTCACTGAAATGGCCCTCGCCGAATGTGCGGATGAAGTTTCCATCCTTGTCGAACACGATGATGGGGTGTTCACCGCGAGTTAGGACATAAACGTTGTCTCGAGAGTCCACGGCCACGCCGGGGCACTCTTTGAAGGCCATGCCATCGGGCAGTTTTTCCCAGTCAGGGACGTGGCTGTAAAGGAATTCACCGGTACCAAAAACATCGGCCATCAGAAATCACCTCGTTGCTTTAAATCTCATCGCCCACTAGCCAGGGTGATGGGTGGCTATATGCTATGCCTGAATCTCAAGCTATCCTACGGTTTCGGGTTTGGAGTGTCAATGAACACCACATCCGGACTCCCCGAGCCTGTTCTCCGGATGAGACCTCACCCCCATCCTAACCTTCCCCCATAAAGGGAGAAGGGATCTTTCGCTACTCCAGAATCGACCGGCCCTCACCCTTCAAGTAATCGGCGGTGCGGAGGGCTAGGGCCTGGATCGTTGGCGTTGGGTTGACGCAGGCGCCGGTAACGAAGATGCTGCCATCGATGATGAACAGGTTGGGAACGTCGTGGGCGCGGCCCCACCGGTCGACCACCGAAGTCGACGGGTCTTCACCCATGCGGGCAGTGCCCAGCAGGTGCCATCCGGCGTTGCGGCGTTGGTGGGACCACAGCAGTTTTGTGGCCCCGGCGGCGTCCAAGACTTCCTTGGCCCGGTCGATGCCGTGGCCCAGCATTTTGTCGGTGTTCTCGCTGATGGTGTACTGAATCTTGGCCGCGGGTATGCCGTGATTATCGGTCATGTTCGGGTCCAGAGTCACCTGGTTGTGCTCCTCCGGCAAGTCTTCGGTCATGATGATGATACCAGCGGTGTGGCCGAACTTTTCCTGGAAGTCCTGGTGATGTCCCGAGCCCCAGACCACCCGGTCGCCCTGGGAGCCGCCCAAAGCGGCGTTCAGAGGCGCCGATCCCGTGCTGAGGATCTGCATGTCGTAACCACGAACGAATCCCCGGCTCAAGTCGGTCTCGTAAAACTCCTGGCTCAGCATGGTGCTGCCGCGAGGACCTTCATCGGTTCCCAGCCACTCGTCGAAGACGCCAAGAACCACGCCGGTGGGGTGGTGCATCAGGTTCTTGCCCACCAGACCTGAGCTGTTGGCCAGACCGTTGGGGAACAGAACCGACTTGGAGTTGAGTAGCAGCCGGGTGGTGCCGACGCCGTTGGCGGCCATCACCACGACCTTGGCCCGCTGCTCCTGCAGATTTCCTTCTTTATCGTAGTAAAGAGCACCGGTGGCCTCACCTTTTTGGTCAACCAATATCTCTCGCACTCGGGCGTAGGTCTTCAACCTGGTCCCATGGTTCACCGCTTTAGGCCAGTAGTTCAGGTCGGCGCCCGCGCCGGAACGCAGGAATCCGCCGGAGTCGGGCTCCCGTCCGTCATAGGTCACCGAGGAGATGGCGGTGTCCGACGACCACCAGTGCCAACCCAGTTTGTCGAATCCTTTGGCGATGGCTTTACCGGCGCCGCGGATGGACAGGGGTGGGCAGGGCCGCTCCGCCTTGGGCGGATAGGCCGGGTCGCCGCTGAGACCGGACACCCCGGTCATGCGATCGTTAAGGTCGTAGTAGGGCTCAAGCTCCTGGTAGGTCAGCGGCCAGTCGTCGGCAACGCCGTCCTGGGTCTTGAGCAAAAAGTCCGACGGGTGGAACCGAGGAATATGCGATCCCCAGTGAATAGTCCCCCCGCCAACCCCGTTCCACATCAACGGCGCAATGGGTGTTTCCGACTCGTTGATCGGATAGTCCTCTGGCATCTTGCGGAAGTTGGGGTTGAAGTTGAAGTCCGTTTGCAGGTGCAGTTGGGCGTCTGGGTCGGTGGTGGGAAAGGAGTTCTGGGGGAGCCAGCCGCCCTGCTCCAAGCAGACCACGTTGATACCGGCTTGAGACAGACTCCAGCAGAAAGCCGCGCTGGACGCTCCAGCTCCAATCACTAGAACGTCGGCGATGTCGTTGTTGTTGACCAATTGATTCTCCTCGAGAGGCGGTCAGCCATCAGCACTCAGCTTTCAGCTATCCCAGCCCCTATGCTTGAAGGGTTCGGGTCTCCTGACGGCTAACCGCTGAAAGCTGACGCCTCGCCGCTAATTCTTTCTCTCGAAAACTGCGGCGACGCCTTGTCCGCCGCCCACGCACATGGTTTCCAGGCCGAACTGGGCGTCGCTGCGTTCCATCTCATGCAGCAAGGTGGTCAGGATGCGGGCGCCAGTGGCGGCGATGGGGTGGCCCAGGGAGATGCCGGAGCCGTTGACGTTAAGTTTGTCGTCGTTGGGCAGCTTCCACTCCCGCAGCACCGCTAATACCTGTGCGGCGAAGGCTTCGTTCAACTCGATGAGGTCCATGTCGCTGAGGGACAGGCCAAGCTTGGCCATGACTTTGTTGGTGGCGCTCACCGGGCCGATGCCCATGTAGGCCGGGTGGCAACCGGTGACGGCCCAGCCGCGCAGGTAACCCATGGCCTTCAGTCCCAGTTCTTCCAGCTTGTCAGCGGCGACTACCAAACACACCGATGCGGCGTCGTTCTGGCTGCTGGCATTTCCTGCAGTCACCGTGCCATCGGCCATCACAGGACGCAACCGGCCCAAGACGTCCAAGGAGGTGTCGCCCCGAGGACCCTCGTCCGTGTCGAAGGGGACTGGGTCGCCACGGCGCTGGGCGATAGGGACGGGGACAATCTCGGCAGCGAACTTGCCGGACTCGGAAGCGGCAATTGCTCGTTGGTGGCTGCGCAGGGAGTATTCGTCCTGCTCTTGCCGGGAGACTTCGTACTGCTTGGCCAGGTTCTCGGCAGTCTCAACCATCCCGGAGATGACGCCGAACCGTTCTTCGGGAGAGATGGTTTCCCTGGCTCGGGCCAACCGGTCATGGAAAGTGACCGATCCGAATCTAGCGCCCCAGCGGGACTCGTTGGAGTAGAACTCGGCGTTGCTCATGCTCTCCACCCCCCCAGCGATGACCACATCGGCGTTCTCTGTTTGGATGAGCATGGAGGCGTTAAGGATGGCCTGAAGCCCCGATGAGCAGCGGCGGTCCAGTTGGTATCCGGGTACCTCGATGGGCAGTCCGGCTTTCAGGGCGACCAAACGACCGATGGCCGGGTTCTCGCCGCTGGGATAGCCATGTCCCAATATAACGTCGTCAACTTTATCGGCGGCCAGGCCGGCGCGGCTCAGTGCCTCCTGAATGACGATGCTGCCCAACTCGGCGGCGGAAACACCCTTCATGGTGCCCCCAAAGCCTCCCACAGCAGTCCTGACCGGTGCAACAATCGCGACTTCACGCATGGAAATCTCCTCTATAACGAAGGTTAGAATCAAGGGTTAGTTACGGTGGCAGTATGATACAGGGTCAGGCGTGCGGTGTCGATATTGGGGGAGGGTGAATAGGTGCGATGCCGGATCTTCATTGAACGGGCGACTCCAAACTCATAGACGGTTGCCAGACCCAGGAGTCATTAGAAAGATGACGAGTGTGGTTCGACAGGCTCACCACGAACGGAGAGGTTCAGGTTATCCCATTCGTGGTAAGCCTGTCGAAGGATCCGCTACCGAGACATTACATCGTGGAGACGCGGGGTCTAAACAGCCCCAGCCCTGTCCCTTGCGGCGTTGGCGCGGCTGCGGGAACGACCGGAAGTCGTCGGCCGATCCGTCATCGCCCTCACGCCCCCCAGAAATCTCCAGCCTTTTTGTCAAACTTTCCGTGTCCGAACGCACCGTCGAGCCATACCCAGGATTTGTTCAACCATCTCCACCGGAAGTTCCTGATAAAGAACCTTGGAATGGCATATCCTCGGCGGGGCGGCTTGGTCCATGAACACCGGCGGACGCATGTACTACAGGTGGTCCCCACACGGTTCTGGAAGGTCATGCACTTCTTTGCATCTACCTTCCAAGAAAGAACTCCCGTTGCATTGCTCTCGTCCAAAGGTTCAAAACTTCGGATACCACTTGTGATGGCTCCCGTACCGCACTTCGGGACACATCTCAGACATGCGTTGCAGAACTCGGTGATGCCCGAATCCACTACGCCTATGTGCTCCAGCGGAAGGTCGGTGATTATCTTGGAAATACGACAGCGCGCCCCCACTTTAGGATTGATTAACAGGCCATGTCTCCCTAGCTGGCCGAGGCCCGCATCGATGGCCATAGGTATGCTCAGCCCCATGTCATTAGCCGCCGGGATAGCGTTGTACCCCAGGCCTCGGATAAACTCAGCCATCATCCACAGGGTCGGCGCCATTCTGGCATAGGCCAGGGTACTGAGTCCCTCAGTCAGAAGGGTAGGTGCATGCTCAGTTCCCTCCACATCTTTACCCCACTCATGGAGCATCACCACTACGTTTTGCATCTCCTTCGGTATGACCCTAGTCCCGTCTTCAAGGCGAATGGGCTGGTCGTATTCCTCGTAACCGGGCTCATCGGAGAACTTGATAGGGTGGTTCTCCTTCGTCTCAGCATCGAAGTAATGGGAATACACCCACCGGCGGTCCAGTTTGGCAAAACCGACTTGGTCCGCTCCGAACAGGTGAGCGGCCTTGCGTAGGATCTGGGACGCTTCTTTCGCGGTAGTTTCCGGTCGACCCGTCGGAGCAGGCTCCAACTTAGTCTGCCATGCAGTAGCTTTTGAATCCGGCCGATTCTTTGAGAATTCCATAAGATCCAGCAAAGAATCCGCAGCGGAGTCCAGGCTCCAAGCAGGAGTGTCGTAACCGGTGCGTCCCTTGTCCATAAGCAGTCGTTGCTTGACCTTTAGCTTGGCTCGTTCTTCTTCAGCGTCGGCATCCCAAATCATCTTTGAGCCCATATGGTCTTTCTGATTGAACCGAACGTACGAATCCTTCACTTGGTACATCTCGGCGGCCGTGACAGGCCCGTTGATGTTTGAATCCTCCTGCGACTGGGGTTCGGCACCCGTCCGTAACTTGAGTTTCATGCCACGATACCTCCTGAAGGTAACGGTTTATATACGGGGTCTGAATCGCCTTTTGTAAACACCCTCGCAAGTAACCCGCGGCTACTCAAAGTACCTGAGGATGATTACGTTCTAAGGAGACAATATGGGTAGTAGTGATGGTCACTACTTTCTGGACAACGGAAATATCTGCCCAAGCCAGCTTGCCATCGCGGTTCATCAACTCCCAGCCAGGGCGATTGCCGGTATTCTACACCTATGGGAGTGCCGGTTAAAAGTATTGCCAAAACNCTTAGCGGATCTTCCCGGTCCGGGGATGATGCATCATAGTCTTGNCGCAAGGATTCCCTCCCGGCACAGCTAGCCAACCGTTAATTTAAGCCAGATGTTGAGATTGGGCAGAGTCGACCTCCACCAGAAACACGGGGCCATGGTGTCGGTGGTGGGTTGATGCAGAGTCAGGCGTGCGGTGGCGAGGTTGGGAGGAGGGGGTGGGCCAGCCTGAAATCACATACCATAATCTGCCCCGACCACCTGATAGTGCTCCACATCANGGAATGGGTCGTAAAAGTGGTGGAGCAGGCGGCGCCATCCCTGGTATTCAGGTGATCCGCGAAAGCCCAGGGTGTGGTCCTCTAGAGTTTCCCAGGTGACTAAGAGGATATAGCGGCCGGACTTCTCGAGGCATCGTTGTAACTGGTGGGAAACGTAGCCCTTCATCGACGAAATTATCATCTGGGCTTGGGTAAAGGCGGCCTCGAAGTCGTCAGATAGGCCGGGTTTTACGTCCAGAATCGCGACTTCCAACACCATCAGAAGTTCCTTTACATAACAAAAAGGCTGAATGGCGGCGTCCCGTGAGCCGATTTAGAAAAACATTAAACAGCCCCTGCCCTATCCCTGGCGGCGTTGGCTCGGCTGCGCGAGCGGCCCGAGGTGGATAGGACTTTCTTGCGCAGGCGGAAGTTCTGCGGGGTGACCTCCACCAGTTCGTCGGAAGCGATAAAGTCTAGGGCTTCGTCCAGGCTCATGCGGACGGTAGCGTTGAGACGCCGGGTGATGTCGGCGGTGGACGAGCGCATGTTGGTCAGGTGCTTTTCTTTGCAGACGTTGATGGGGATGTCCCCTTCACGCCGGTGGGTGCCGACAATCATGCCTTCGTACACCGGAGTGCCTGGTTCGATGAAGGTGTCGCCTCGACCCTGGGCGTTCAGCAGTCCGTAAGTCACCGCGACGCCGGCCTCCCAGGCCACCAGAACCCCTGCGTTCGCCGACTTAATCGCCCCTTCCATCCGCCGGTATTCAACAAAGGCGCTGCTATGCGTCCCGTTGCCCCGGGTGGTGCGCAGGAAGAAGGAAGTGAAGCCAATCAGGCCTCTGGTGGGTATCAGGTATTCAAGGTCGACGTTGCCAGCGTCGTCGTATTTCATGTCGATCAGTTGGGCCAATCGACCGGACAGGTACTCGGTCAGCGCGCCGATGAATTCGTCCTTAGTGGTGATATTCAATCGCTCATAGGGTTCGTGGACCTTACCATCGACAACCTTGGTCACCGGCTCGGGCTTGGAAACCTGGAATTCGAAGCCTTCCCGCCGCATGGTTTCCACCAGGATGGATAGATGAAGCTCTCCACGTCCGGACACCAGGAACACGTCGGTGGCGTCGGTGGCCTCGACACGGAGGCTTACGTTGGTCCGAAGCTCGTTCATCAATCGGTCATATAGCGTTCGGGAAGTGGAATGGGTGCCATCCTTGCCCATGAAAGGCGAGGTGTTAACACCGAAGGTCATTTCCACTGTCGGTTCGTCGATGTGGATGGTGGGAAGGGCTTCGGCATTTTCCAGATCCGCGATAGTATCGCCGATGGCCACGCCATCTACTCCCGTGACAGCGACGATATCCCCAGCCTCGGCCTCCGTTACTTCCGACCGGCCCAGACCCCGGAAGACGAAAACCCGGTCCAGCTTGTGGGTCGTGGGCTGATCAACCCCGCCCATCAGGGCTACCTGGTCGTCCAAGCGGATGGTTCCGCGAGATACCCGTCCGATGGCCACTTGGCCAAGGTAGTTGTCATAATCTAGGGCGGCCACTAGCATCTGCAGTGGCGCATCCGGGTCTCCGGCCGGTGCCGGTACATGTTTCAGAATGGCGTCGAACAGCGGCTTCATGTCCTGGGGTTCGTCGGCCGGGTCAGCTACGGCGTAACCGTCGCGGGCCGACGCATACAGAACGGGGAAGTCTAGCTGCTCCGGCTTAGTAGCCAACTCCAAGAACAGATCCTGCACCAGTTCGACAACCTCCGCAACCCGTGCTTCGGGGCGGTCGGTCTTGTTGATTACGACCATGGGGGTGACATCTTGGCTGANTGCCGTCTTCAATACGTAGGTGGTCTGGGGCATCGGTCCGTCGACGGCGTCCACCAGTAGCAGACAACCGTCGGCCATGTTCATGATGCGCTCAACCTCGCCGCTAAAGTCAGCATGGCCCGGCGTGTCTATGATGTTGATCTTGACCCCTTGGTAGGTGATTGAGGCGTTCTTGGCCAGGATAGTGATGCCTCTTTCCCGCTCCAGGGGGTTGGAGTCCATAATCAGTACACCAACGTCCTGGTTCTCGCGAAAGACCTGGCTCTGCTTCAACAGGGCATCGACCAAAGTGGTCTTTCCGTGATCGACGTGAGCGATGATTGCCAGATTGCGTATTTTATCGTTGAAGTGGTTTTCCATGTTGCTCCGGGTCGTTGATGTTGTCCGATCTGTCCAGGCTTAACGGGATTTGGCCGGGCAAGCCGGTTTCAGTGGCGTATAAGTGTCTTATCCATGATAGCATTTCGTTGCGTTAATGGGTGGAGTAATTACTAACCAATGGAGCGGATTTACGAAACTCGGCTCGGTGACCGGGGCAAAAGGCCATGGTATACTCGGGCCGCCACGGCCTGCATGCCCATGCGCTGCGGTGGGGGTACGGGCATCCTGCCCTGACAGTCATCGGGCGGGCGCAGGATCTGTCGCAGGAATTACCTAGTCCAGCCGATAAGCGCCTATTGTGCCGGTGGCTATCGCAATAAGCCTTTTATCTTCGCTCCTGCTATCCCATTTGGGCTNCGCCAACCCGGCATAACCTGGAGCCGCATGCCTCTAAAAGATGATATAGAAGCNCTCCGCCGCCTGAGATTTGACCCCCGGCTGGCAAATCTGGGAAGTTATGTCCCTCCGCTGTCCTTGTTCCGTCTGTTTGGAATGGTCCGCGACGAGCTTTCCCACTCCCGGATGCTAGCGTCCCTACTTGACCCGCGGAGGCACCGCAACCACGAGCTGATTCTGCGTCCCTTCCTCCATGAAATTGGCCTCGCATTAGATAAGGCTAACTCTCCGGATGCCGCCTCGGTGCATCGCGTATCGGAAGCACCCATGAGCCGAGTGGCCGTGCGCCTAGAGCTATTTCGAATCGACATTGTTGTCGAGATTGACTCGCCTGATGGAGATATGGTGTTGGGGATCGAGAACAAGATTGACGCAGACGAACAACCCAGGCAAATCGCGCGATACCAGCGTGCTCTATCGCGTGGATATCCAAACCGTACTGCTGTAATGGTTTTCCTTTGCCCGGATGCCCGCGCACCAAGCACCGCCTCCCCATCAAGCAAGGTTCCGGTTGCGGAAATAGGCTACCGGTCGGTAGTGAGCGCCATAAAGTCGGTGCTGGATATGGTGGACCTAAATAGCCAGGACCGGTTGTCTCTTGAGGAGACCGCGCGGCATATTGAGGAGGACATATTGAGCAGCTCAGACAACACCGAACTGCGCAGCATGGTGCGGGAACTGTGGGAAGATCACGGTCGCGCGTTCAGATTAGTTGAAAGGCATAAGCCTTGCATGGCCGACATTCAACAAAAGTACGAGGAAATCCTGGGAGAATACTTTGGTAATGATGCCACGTTCAGCTATTATCCGAATTCCAGGGAATTCCGAGAAATCAGGATGCAACTTTCTTCGTGGAAGAAGAAGGGATTTCCGTTCATCTTGATGTTTTATCTAGGGCCCAACAGTGGACTACTCGGAGTAAGGTTGCTCCTCAGTGACAATGGACACGGAGACGCACAATACAGCTACAGTGCCCTACAACCCAAACTAAAGGAATGGGCCGAGCGAGTGAACGAAAGTGTTGGGCCTATGGTCGATGAGACATTTGCGCCCATACTACGTTGGACGTATTGGCGGCGCATCCTTGCCGAAGAGAATTTTCCACCAACGGCGGCGCTTAATAAGCAGTCATTCGACGAGGTGTGTGCTCAAGAAGCCGCCGAGCGTGTCATCACGCTTGTGGAATCGCTACGGCCCTATGTGGAGAAAGTTGATCTAGATTCCTAAGCCACCTCCAGTTACTCTGGGCCAACCACTTACCGCATTATCTTCGCCATTGAGTCCACCGTACCTTGTGCGAATATACATATTAGAATCGTCCCAAAATATATNTACCTGATCGTTCAAATGTTCCCATACCATTCAATCNCTTCTACCAATCAATCGTTATCACCTAACGCAAATCACCATAGAACNCAACTTACTTTAGTTGCCGTAATGGGTGGAGCAATTACTAACCAATGAAGCGGATCTACGAAACCCGGCTTAGGGGCGGGGTTCAGGAATGNTACTGGTGTAGCGTGATTGGGCGCATTGGCGGTGGCTGATGTTGACACCGCACCACCCCCATCCTAACCTTCCCCCAACGAGGGGGAAAGAACATTGGAGCCCCCCAAGCATTGGCGGCTATCTCTTAATTAACGTCGGACGGGATTAGACATGACCGAAGCGATACGGAAGNTGGAAACGGAGCGGGTGCGGGTGACCGAAAGATTGTTACTTCCCGGCGAATCCACCGGACATCACATACATGAATACGACTACGTGGTAGTCCCATTGACGGGTGGTGAGTTGACGATCGTGGACGCTGCGGGCAACTCCACCAAATTTCCGACGGAGATGGGTGGCGCTTACGCCAGACAGAAGGGTGTTGCGCATAACGTCTTCAACCTGAGCGACCAGGAGATTCGGTTCACCGAGATTGAACTTCTGGGGTAGTGTGGCACCAAGTTAACCGGGCTAGATTCGCTGGTTTAGACGAAATGGCGATCGCTCCGATACTGTCATGCTGAGCCATCCGCAACGGCGAAGTATCTCAGGCAGGACCGCTCCACCTATCCCGAGATTCCTCTCCTTCCGCCGAAGGATCGGAATGACATCAGCCGCCTTGAGCNGCAGTCGTACGAGCAACGCCGATACGATTTACCCCAAGATAGCTGAGGCGGCGTGCTCGGCAGCCAGCATGCCGAATCCTAGCGAGGCCAACTGACCGTTTCCCGGGAGGTAGCCTTCCATCCCGGCCCNGGATACTCCGGTGGCAACCCCGCCTCCGGCGTATAGGTTGTGGATGATAGACCCATCGTCCCGCAGAACTTGTCCGTCCGTATTCACTTTCAGTCCGCCTTGGGTGTGGTAGAGGGCGGCTTTAACTTTGATGCCATAGAAAGGCGGACGGAGGGATTCCGGCGGAGTGCGGCCGACTCGGTCGGGACCTGTTCCAGCCAACTGATTGAATTCCTCCACCGTTTGTTCCAGACCGGTAGCGGCGATGCCCAGTTGGCCCGCCAGTTCTCCGAGGGTTGGGGCCTGGTGCAGCGGTCCCTCCATGAAGAACTCTTCCAGATAGTGGGGCAGCAAATCATATAGCCGCTGGTCTAGAANCTCGTAGGCCTGCTTGCCGGGCAGTTGGAGTATCCCGTTGCTGAGGCCGCCGGNGTACCTGGTTTCATCAACGAAACGCTGTCCTTGATGATTCACCATGATGCCGCCTGCCATTATCACTTCCGGAGAAACCGACCGCATCCCCGGACCGATGTGGGCGGGATAAGGCTGNAATGAGGCCATGTTCTCGGTGGCCGCTCCCGCCGACANACCCATGCCGATACCCTCGCCGGTGCTGCCATGGTGACCGGGGAAATGAACACCTACCAACGCTGGGATGTACTGGGAGACGAGTTCTTGGCTGGCGCCGAAGCCGCCGCTGGCCAGAATGACTTTGGCCGCCGGGAGGACACCGCTGTCCGTCACTACGCCGGTGACCGTCCCATCATTTTCTTGCTGAAAAGACTGCACTGAGGTCGAGAACCGGACCTGAATCTTAGACTCTCTTTCAACCGCCTCCCACAGGAAGTCGCAGATTGTTTGTCTTCCGCCCAAGAGTGGGCGCGGCGGGCGCTGTGACCGAAAAGAAACTCGCCGACATTGAAATCGATGCGGGCAACGTCGGCCAAGANGTCGGCAACCGGTCCGGAAACCTCGGCCAGACGTTGGGTCGACGCAAGTCGCTCTCGTTGCTGTTCCTTCCTAAGATGTCTCGAGCATACTGCTCCGGACTGTATTCGATGTCCAAGGCTCGTTGGAACCTGGACCCGGCGGCCCGGATTCCCCGGGAGGAGAAGGCAGTGCTGCCACCGGGTTTGTCCGTCTTCTCCAGCAGTAGAACAGATATTCCCTTNCCGGCAGCCACCAAGGCGGCCATCATGCCGCACCCTCCGGCGCCGACGATNATCAAGCTATTGGCATCGGCATCAGAGAGCGCCATGACCTTTCCTCCCTCCCAATGAACAGTCTACTTAGTCGCCGACCTGAGCAGCCTCGGGTTGGGAGGCCTCGACCTTGTTGATGAACTCCAGGATCTGGGCAGCGTAGAAGGGCGCTTTCATGGAGTAACGGTTGGTGGCGGCGATGCCAGGGAAGGTGTGGTCGTGCTGGCCGATGACGTCCCACTCTTCGTGGGTCCACGCCGATGGACGAAGCTCGGTGTTGGGCATCAGGCGATGGGCGTTCTCCGCCGCCAATTTGTGGTGGACATCGTCGGGGGTGTTGCCCTCAAGCAGAACGGTGGGGCAAGTGACCGACTTTAGTTCCTCTTCGGTCAGGTCACCCACCGGGTTGGGGCGGGCAAACTCCGCCTGCCATCGGCGCATCACCGACAGGAACTCCTGGACGTCCATGGAGAGCAACCGGTCATTGTTGGACGGGTTGTCTTTTATCCGCTGAGAGAAGTAATCGGTTTCGGCGACGGCGGCCATCCCACCCTTTTCCGCAGCGTCGATGTACTGGCCGTAATAGCCGGGAGACATAAGCTCGCCGCTGGTGGGGCCTCCGCTGACCTCCCACACGTAGATGCCCTTAATCAGTTCCGGGTGCCGTACCGCCACAGTGATGGAGGTNCGNGATCCGGCCGAACCGCCGGCAAGGTAGGCCGGGTCCGCGCCGATGTGCTTCAACAATAGGCCCATCTCTTCGCCCCAAGCATGCTGCTCCGACAACTCGCCGCCGATGGCGATATCTGACTTCCCGCAGTTGCGCCGGTCATGAAGGATGACCCGGCAATGGGGAGATAGAAGGGCTGCTAAGGGGCGCAAACCGTTGGTGTCGTTGCGTCCGCCAGGAGTCAGCATGACCGCCGGTCCGGTGCCGTAGTCTTCGTAGTACAGGTTTATTCCGTTAATGTTTGCGTATGGCATCTGATTCTCCTTATTTTTCTGGCATTCCGAACTGTAGCGTAGCGGAGGTGAGGAATCTCACGTGTTCTTAAGAAATTGTCCCTCTTAATTTAACCTGGTTCGACGAGAACCGTGTTACCCCCTCTCTAACTCTCCCCCTTCGTAAGTGGGAGAGAACAGGTCCCTTCCCCCGTCAATGGCAAAGGTTAGAGCCTGCCTTGAGCGCAGCCGAAGGGATGGGGGTTGCCCCACCGCTTCCAAGTCTCAACTTATAGCAATACAAGNAAGGTATATAATTCATGCCTGTTTGTCCAGAGATTTCCTTGAAGAGGTATGAACTCCAATGTTNTACATGATGTCACTGTCCCACACCCCCGACGTATGCCCTGGCGTCTCGATCGAGATTCGTGACCGGGTGGTGCNGATGAATGCCACGATGACCCAAGTTCTACAGAGCCACGGATGTACTTTCCAGGGTGGTTGGATCAGCAAGGGGGCGCATCTGACTTTCATCCTAGTCGACGCCCCCAACGCCCACGCGGTTGACGATGCGGCCGTCGACTTGGGCCTGGCGGTTTGGAACACATCGACCATTTACCCGGTTATAACAATGGATGAAGCGGTCGGCGGGCTGCCTAGTTAGCTGGAAAAGCACCTGACCGTCCGGTGTATCAATGGCAGTAGGGGATTATTCGGTCTCCGATCAGATCGATGGTTTTCATGATTTGGGCGTGGGATGGTCCTCCCGAATGGGCGTGGCGTAGCCGCAACAGGCAGCTATCGGCTCCCGTCGCATACTGCCATCGTTGAAACTCGGTCAGGCATTCCTCTGGGTCGCCCATAATCAAGCGGTCTTTGGCGATGTTCTCCAGGTTCAGTTCCGACTCGTCTTTGATCGACTTGAACTCGGATAATCCGTTCTGCCAGTAGTACCGGTAAGCTGCGAGAACTTCGGGGCCGTAGACTTCTTCCGCTTCTTTCCGGGAGTTGGCCACCCAGGCGTCCCGCATGATGGTGACTTGCGGCGTTTTTCCAGCGGCTTCGGCGGCACTCCGGTACTCCGCTAACACCCGGCAAGTGTTCTGCAAAGTGGTGCTGGGCGTCGAAACGATCGCGTCGCCGATGGTCCCGGCCCGCCTGGCGCTCACCGGCGCTCCGGCTCCTATCCAGATCGGCGGATGCGGCGTCTGAACGGTGTCCGGCCGGACTGTCAGATTCTGGATGTTGTGGTGCTTGCCTTCAAATGAGAATTCTTGGCCGGACCAACACCGTCGCAGAATCTCCACTTTTTCTTCAAACAACTCGACCCGGTCTTCCATAGAAACGCCGAACGCCCGGAAATCAGCGGGCTGGTAGCCCAAGCCGACCCCAAGGGTGACCCGGCCCTTGGATACGACATCCAAAGTCACCACGTCCTCGGCCAGTTTGACGGGGTGGTGCAACGGCAGCAGTATGACCGACGTGCCCACCCGCAACTTGGTCGTGGAAGCGGCTACGGCGGTACAAACAATCAACGGAGACGGGAGGAAGCCGTCCTTGTCCTGATGGTGTTCGCCGAAGAAACACGAGTCGAACCCAGCTTGCTCNGCCAACTGTGCCTCTTCGATAACTTCGTCAACACACCGGGACAAATCCTCGCCACGAGGCGGATTGGCGATGGAACTGTAGATACCAAACTTCATGAGATAACGGCCTTCCCTAAGACTAATCGCGGGGGCAAGCTTTGATTACTGGTCGTCAGGCTTGGCGTCGAACTCTTTCTGCATCCTTTCGAACCACTGTTCCTGGGTCTCCGGGTACCGCCTGCCAATCCCGCTATATGGTCCTTGTGGGCGTCATCCGACCCCATATGCTCCATGCCCTTTTGCACGATTTCCATCAAGGTATCGCCGTAGAATATCTCGTCGCAGATGCCCATCAACTCACGGCACGTAAATGACTTACTCATGGTTTCGGCCTCAGTCAGGTTTAACTTCTTCCAATCTCGACAATTTAGCCACGAGCCGCCTGCATGGCCTGCCAGACTTTCTCCGGCGTCAGGGGAGTGTCGATGTTGCGAACGCCAAGGCCGGAAAGGGCGTCCATGACAGCGTTGGCGACGGCAACAGGGGCGGCCAGGGTTGGCAGTTCACCGATACCTTTTAGACCCCATGGCGTCAACTCCGACAGGGTTTCCACCGTGTCCAGGTCCATGTCCGGCATGTTCCCGAAGGTGGGAAGCCCGTAGTCCATCAGGCTGCCGGTCAAGGGCTGACCGTCGGAGCTGTATTCCATCCCTTCCCACAACGCCTGGCCGATGCCTTGGGCGATGGCCCCTTGCGCCTGGCCTTCCGCCAGCATGGGGTTGATGATGCGGCCTGAGTCGTGAACGCCGATGTATTTGAGAATCTTCACCACGCCGTTCTCCTGAGACACCTCCACCACCGCTATGTGGGCGGCGAAGGCGTAGGGGCTCTTCGGCAGGCTGTGGCTGCCCACGAAATCTAGGGCCGGTTCTTGCCCCGGCGGCAGCTTCTCTTCGTCGTAGGCCGCAGCGGCAACTTCGGCGAAGGGGATTCCTTGATCCGGATTTTGTTTATTGAAAGCCCGCCCGCCTTCCATGGCAATATCTTCTGCGGGACATCCCAGCAGATGGGAAGCGATGGCCACCAGTTTCTCCACGGCCTGGTCAAGAACAACTTGCAGGGCGCTACCTCCGGCGATAAGGCCCCGGCTGCCCGAAGTGCCGCCACCGTGGGGCAGGATGTCGGTGTCGCTATGCCTGACTCGAACATCCTTGGGAGCGATTCCCAGCACGTCGGCGGTCATCTGGGCAAAGGTTGTTTCCGTACCCTGTCCGTGGGGCGAAACCCCGGTGTGTACGGTGACGCTTCCCGATGCGTCGATAATCACTCGAGCGTGGTCGGTGAGTCGAATCACCCTGGCCCCGGAGCCCTTTACCACCGTGGCGATTCCCACGCCGATGAGGGGCGCTCCGGCGTCGGCCTGTTCCCGAGACTTCTCCCGCCAACCCTGGTAATCGGACATCTCAAGGGCTAGGTCCAACGCCTTCCCGTAGTCGCCCGAATCGTAGGTGATGCCGGTGGGGGTGTCGTAGGGAAAGGCGTCCGATGGAATGAGGTTCTTCTTGCGTACGTCCACTGGGTCCATACCCAGTTCGCCGGCAATCAGGTCTATCGTCCGCTCCATGCAGTAGGCGGCTTCGGGTCCGCCGGCGCCCCGGTAAGAACCGGTGGGCGGCTTGTTGGTGACAACGCCTTTCACTTCCACCGACATCGCGGGGGTCAGATAGGGACCGGAGATACGGTGGGTAGTGAGCACGGGGACGGTGGGAGTTGACATAAGGAAGTAAGCGCCCAAGTCCGCGACGATGCTGACCTTAACACCCAGCAATGTGCCATCGTTTTTCACCGCCGCTTCCACATCGACGGTGTGCCCTCTTCCATGGAAGGACAGCATGTTTTCTTGGCGATCCTCAACCCACTTGACCGGACGTCCCAACACCATAGAGATGTGGGGGATGGCAATCTCTTCCGGGAAGAAGCAGGCCTTTTCGCCGAAGCCTCCCCCAACGTCGGGAGCCACTACCCTGATGCTGCTCTCCGGGCGTTGCAGCAACTCGACCAAGCGCTCCCTGATTTCGTGGGGATGCTGAGTGGAGTCCCAGACGGTGAGCATGTCTTCGCCCGCTTGGTAATCGGCCAACAATCCCCGGGGCTCCATGGGGGCCGGGGCCAGACGCTGCACATGAAACTGGCCGCTGACCACCCGGTCAGCTTGGGCGAAAGCAGCGTCCAAGTCGCCCCCGGCGTTGACGGTCTGTAACACAACGTTGCTGCCCAGTTCGGGATGCACCACCGGCGTCCCCGGCTTAACGGCTTCCATCGAATCGACCACTACGGTCAAGGGTTCGTAATCCACCATGACCTGTTCGATGCCTTCCCGAGCGGCTTCTGGACTCTCGGCTACGACGACGGCCACCGCTTGTCCCACATAGCCAACCTTATCTCTTGCCAGGATCGGATGGGGCGGCGGCGCCATGAAATCGGCTCCGGCGTTCGACCTGGTGGGCATGTTCTCCAACACGTTCCCCAGATCGTCGGCAGTGAAAACCGACACCACACCGGGCACTTGATTGGCCGCCGACGTATCGATGGACCTGATCCTGGCATGGGCGTGGGGACTGCGCAGGATTAAGGCGTGAACCATGCCGGGCAGGTTCATGTCGTCCACGTAAGTACCGCGTCCGGCTAACAACCGGTGGTCCTCAAACCGCTTCAGTGACTGTCCGACATAGGCCATGGCGGGTCTCCTTTTGTTGGAGGTGGTTGGGGGAATCGGTGCGTGTTTGCTACCAGCGTTTTTTACCACAGANATCACAGAGTTCACGGAGATTTTATTATTTTTCTCTGTGCCCTCCGTGATCTCTGTGGTGAATCCGTCTAACCGCTCAAGTTTAGCACCTACCGGAACTTGGGCATGACTTCCTTGCCGAAGAGTTCCATGGACTTCATCACCTCGGCATGACCCATGCTGCCGAAGGACATGCTGGCCCCGAAGTAGCCGACGTTGTGGTTCTGTTCCAGATTTCGGATCCACCCAACGCACTGGTCCGGAGTGCCGAAGTACGTGGTCGTTTCCGCCTCCGACTCAAAGCTGGCCGGCGTTTCCTTCCGAGTCCTTACCCAATCGTCCAAGTCCCAGTTAATCTCGTCTCCCTGGGTGATTGTCCGGCGGTAACCGCCGATGTCACGGCACCAAGTCAGGGCGTCGCGCGGGTACTCTCGGGCTACCTTCTCGTCCTCGGCGACGTGCACGAAGCGGAAGAAGGGGCTTTGGTCCAGATTATGAGGTTTTCCGGCGGCGGCGCATCGTTCGGCGTAAAGCTCGAACAGCGCCAGGTTAGGGGCCTCCGGCGTGGAAAAGGTGGTGAGGATCGGCAGGTCCCGGTCCACGGCCATGTCGATGCTGGCGGGGGTTCGAGACACCGCGAGAAAGACCGGTGGGTGGGGTTGCTGCAGCGTNGTGGGCGCGATGGTCAGGTNCTCTATCTGATGGAATTTGCCGTCGTAGCTGAATTCNGGGGTGGTCCACAGACCCAAGATGATGTCCAGCGCTTCCCGAGTTCGCTCGTCCCGAGAATCGAAGTCCACCTTGAAGTTACCGTACTCGTAGTCCGCCGAGCCCCGGCCCACGCCGAAGTCCAAGCGGCCCTTGCTCATCACGTCGAGCATGGCCGCCTCTTCCGCCAGGCGTATGGGGTTGTGGAAGGGCAGAACGCTGACCCCGGCGCCGATGCGGATCTTCTTGGTGCGAGCGGCCATGTAAGTGAGGATGGGCATCAGCGATGGGAAGATGCCGTACCTACTGGAGTGATGCTCCGCGACCCAAACCGAATCGAAGCCCAACTCTTCGGCGTACTCGACCTGTTCCAAGGCTTCATCATATATCCGGCTCTGGGCGCTGGCGTCTTTCTCCAGCCACGAGGCAAGGATAAACAGAGCAAATTTCATCTGGGCCCGGACCTCCTGTTGCCAATGATTTCAGGGCGAGTATATAGGACATCGAGGCGCGGCGGGAGAGGCAAATCGCCTCAACCGGGACAATCGGCTATAGTTGGCCCACAAAACGTTGGAGGTTTTACCATGGAGATAGAGAACAAGCTGAAGGAAATGGGGCTGGAACTGCCCGTGTCACCCACTCCGGCGGCCCACCGCGCCGCTGCCGTCCGCACCGGAAACCTGGTATTCGTCGGCGGACATGGGGCTCGGATGCCGGATGGCACCCTGCTTCATCCGGGCAAGCTTGGCCGGGACGTGACCATCGAGCAGGGGCAAGCAGCCGCCCAGCGCACCATGCTCAACTGCCTGGCCGGTCTGAAATCGGAGATTGGCGACCTGGACAAGGTCACCCGGATCGTCAAGCTCCTGTGCATGGTCAACTCGGCTCCCGGATTCGGCGGCGAATCCCAAGTCGCCAACGGCGCAACCGAACTTCTAGGCAATCTCTACGGCGAACGAGGCCGCCACGCCCGAAGCGCCGTCGGCCTAGAGAAAGGCGAAGGCCCCAACAGCACTTGCATCGAGATCGAGATGATTGTCGAGGTGGCGGATTAAGGGAGGAATCCTAGAAAACGACATGTAGACCGACNGACGGCCCAGGAATTGGAGTTTGGCAGCTGGTGGTGCGATGATAAACATCGGCGAACTTTCGATTCGGAGCGGAGGGGTTCGGTTCAATGGAGACAAGTGATGCGATCAGGCTGGTTCTGCTGGGTTTTGCCGTATTGTTGTCAGCCTTCTTCGCTGGGTCGGAGGCGGCCTTCCTGTCGGTCCAGCGCAGCAGGTTAGCCGCCCTGGTACTGGATAAAGTTAAGGGCGCCGAGAAGGTGGAAGAGCTTGCCAGTCATCCTGAAAAGCTTTTGCCCACCGTCCTAACGGGCAACAATCTGGTCAACGTCGCCGCCGCCGCTTTGGGCACGACTTTGGCGGGCTCCTACCTAAGCCCCAACTGGGCGGTGGGGGCATCCGTTGGGGGCGTCACCGTGTTGCTGCTGCTGTTCGGTGAGATTCTCCCCAAGGTGATTGCCACCAAGAACGCCGAACGCCTGGCTTTGATTCTGATCCGGCCGCTCCAAGCCGCCCAGATACTCTTCTTCCCGATTGTCTTGGTCCTAGAGATGTATAGCCGGATGGTTGAGCGAATCTTCGGTCTCTCCGGTAATCGCTTGGTCAGCGAAAGGGAGATTCGGGCCCTCATCGATGTGGCTGAGATCGAGGGTGGAGTGGAGAAGGGTGAGGCCGACTTGCTGGAAAAGGTGTTCCACTTCGGGGATCTTCGAGTGGGCGATGTGATGACGCCGAGGACCGAGATAATCTTTGTGGAGCTAAACACTACCCTTCAAGATTTCCTTCCCATCTACGCTCGCACCACTTTTACAAGATTTCCGGTGTTTGACGGGGACCGGGAGAACATCGTCGGTATCCTGTCGGTTAAAGACTTGTTAGAGGAAGTGGCCCTGGGAACCATCCAGCCCCAGGATAGCGTGACTACTGCTTTGAGACCCGTCCACTTCGTTCCCGAGACCAAGCCGGTGGACGACCTTTTCGACGAACTCAGGGCACTCGGACAGCAGATGGCAATCACGGTCAATGAGCACGGTGGGGTAGCCGGCGTGGTGACCCTGATGCAACTTCTGGAGGTCATAGTGGGCCCNGTGGGAGAGGAGGGAGAGCCAGCCGAGGAAGAGTTTGTGGCCGTCGGCCAGGGCCAATACGACGTACTCGCCGCCATGTCCATCCTGGAAGCCAACGAGAACTTTGGCATAGACCTCCCGGAAGGCGAATACCAAACATTGGCCGGTTTCGTCCTNGAGCAACTAGGCCACATCCCCCAGGAAGGAGAGTCGTTCCGCTACGGCGATATACACCTGGAAGTGAAGGAGATGCAGGCGGTGAAGATACATCGGGTGGAGGTCCGGATATTGGGGACTCAAAGCAGCGGTGTGGATTAGGTCTTTGTTTTGGGGGCGCGGCACACGGAGCTTCTAGGCTACCGCTGCGNCGGAAGAGGCCGCNACGGCCGCAGCGCAGTAGGCCCGGGAAAGGCCCCGGTAGCAGGTTTGTAGAGATTGAGTAAATTTGGAGGTGATGGTTTAGCAGGAGTACGTTAGGGGCGGTTTGGACAGATGGTTACGACTGGTTTGCCAAGTTTCTTCGATTCCGGACCGCTAGGCGGACCAATCTGCGAATTAGTTTTACCAAAGGACTTGCCGTGGGTCGGGTTCGAGTGAAACAAGACTCATTTGGAGGCACCTCAACTTCGCCAATTGATCCTACACAGACGCAAACCGGACCATTCCCCTCACAGCGGACTGCTCTTCGATATCACAGACATCGCCTTAACATGAATCTAGGTGATTAGTAATATACCTCTATGTTTTAGCTTATTTTCCCTTCCTAAATAGTAAACCCTGAGTGACCGCAAACTTATCTCAAATTCTGCATCCGAAATTTAGGAGCTAAACAAAAGGTAGAGTGGGCAATGGAGCAATTGAGTTTTGAGGAACTAAAAAAGCTTATATCTAGCGGGGAATCAAAGTCTGTTGAATTCAAAAGGATTTCGATGTTTAGAGATTCTAGCGAAATATTAGAGCAGCTGTCCGCGTTTTCCAACAGAGATGGCGGTCATTTACTATTTGGTCTTCAAGACGACGGTTCAGTTGANGGCGAAACATTCGACGCTGACGAAGAAATTGAGCGAATTGGACACTTGATTCGGGATAGTACCAGCCCACTAGCCGATGTCAGCCCCAGATTATTTTATGGCGAAATCGGTATGGTTCTGGACCTAGTCATCCGAAGGCGGAGAGGGATTCCAGTCGCAGTGGTGAGGAGGAGTCTGCATGAAATCCGAACCCGGCGCTACTATGTGCGGACTGATGCTGGATCGAGGTTTGTTGACGACCGAACTCTGGAGTGGATGTTTTTCCATCAACGCGAGCCCGCGGTTTTTGATCGGTTCAGAGTTCGAGTTCCGTATCGGCGAAGCGACGTCTCGTTAAGTTCGTTCTCCGCGAGTGGACGATTGATAAATCATCATCTCGTACCGGTGTTTCAAAACCTGACGGACCCGCAAAAGGAAGAGTTGTTGCGATTGTAGAACCGACACATGATGAATTTCCTCTCAGAAATTCTCCCCTATTGCATATTAGGCCAAATGGCATGGACCTATGGCCACTCTTGGAAAGTTGATATCCGACACACATCAGATGGCAGTCAATCGACTAGATTACCCACCGAATCGCATGAGTTCGACGTCAATTTGCTGCCTGGTCCAAACCCCGAATCCCTATTATCTCAATTAGGATTTGACTGGCGACCATCTATTTTAGGTCGATCAGTTATTTGCTTGCCGCCAGGAACGATTCTCACGATAGACTATGAACCTCAATNGCACTCGTCTGTTTCAACGGTGGTCTTAAAATTACCAGGTTGTTTTGAGATTAGGATTCAAGTTAGGCCTGCGGTATGGTTTGCCGGATTACCGAATATTGGGAAACCAGCTTATCCGCAATCAGAATTTAACAACCAGAATTTCGGCACTGTGACATTGGACGTCAGTTTTCACGCCGCATTCGAGTCGCCAAATCTTGAAAATAATGACCTGTTCGAGCAAGTTAACTGGGCAGAGCAGCTATCAAACGAGTTACGTATAGAGTGGGATTGGGATACTAACACAGGTCCCCAGTCGAACCATACATTGCGTTCAATCCAAAGAGATATTCAGAAACTGATCGACCGGAATTAATTGCGTTACAGAGAGCCTTGTTGCCCATTTCCCTACCATGTTATCCTGGATGTTGTGCCATCACGCACACCCAACAAGCTAAATAATCAATATCAGGAGTAACGATGCAGTTTGGAATGTTCGGGAGCGCTCAGGCTAGGCGGGGCGGTCCTAATGATGACAGTGGGGCCGGGTTTCGGGAGTTTGTGGACCGCAACATTGAAGCGGAGGCCCTGGGTTATCACAGTACCTTTTTAGTGGAACACCACTTCACCGGCTTCGGCCAGGTGTCGGCGTCGCTGAACCTGCTCACCTGGATCGGCGCCCGCACCAAGACTCTGAGGCTGGGCACGGCGGTCATGGTGCTGCCGTGGCACAACCCCGTTCTGCTGGCCGAGCAGATCGCCACCCTGGACCTGCTTTCCGACGGCCGGGTCGACGCCGGCATCGGAAAGGGATACCGGCAACGGGAGTTCGAGGGCTTTTCAGTCCCCATCGAAGAGTCGGACGCTCGCTTCGTGGAATGTCTGGAAGTGATGATGAAGGCCTGGACATCGGACACCCCTTGGTCCCACAAAGGGACCTACTGGCAGTACGACGACATCGTCGTCGAGCCGCCCAGCGTCCAGAAGCCCCACCCCAAACTGTGGATGGGAGCCGGGAGTCCCCGGTCCATCACGCAGGTGGCCGACTACGGCTTCGACATGCTGCTGGGTCAGTACGACTCCTTTGAAACCATCGTCGAGGAAGTGAACCTGTTCAAGTCTCTGGTCGAAGCCAAAGGCGAGACATTCGACCCCATGAGGGTTGGCGTGGCCCGCTCGGTCAACATCGTCGACACCAAGGCCGAATACGATGCGGCGATCGATGCCCGGATGGCGGGGCGCCGCCGGACCCAGAACTTGGCCCAACGTCCCGACTTCGAAGACACGCGCGAGATCGCCGAACTGGGGACCATCTACGGCACGCCCGACCAAGTGGCCGAGAAGATACAAGACCTTAAGGACGCTGGCATCGAATACATCTTGCTGAACTGTCCGGCGGGTATCGAGACATTGCGCCGATTCGCCAAGGAAGTGATGCCCGCCTTCGCTGACTCTGCCAAGGTGACGGCATAGCACCAACTTCATAAGGCCAGGGGCGGGGTGGAGGATGACGTGGCAGTGTTGAGGGGACCGGCCTGGTGACAAACCTGGGAAAACACTCAGCGGCTTTCTGGCTAGATATAGCCGTGAAAGCCGCTTTGGTTTGGCTGCTGGCTTTCGGGGCGTTCTCGGGCCTGCAACAATTCGAGGGCAAAGCCTTCGTCTGGCGGCTGGNCANCTACCCCATCGCCGCCCTGATTATCCCGGTTATCTGGGCGGTGCGAGGCCGCAAGCCCGGCTACTTATACGCCGCCGACATCCTGCTGACTCTGCCCTTCCTTATAGATACCGTGGGCAACGCCCTGGATTTCTATGACGCCATCGAGTGGTGGGACGACGCCAATCACTTGGTCAACTGGGCGTTGCTGTCGGGGGCGATGGGCGCGATCTGGCGGCCTCGTTTCAGTTCGTGGACGACGTTGGGGTTGGTGGTGGGGTTCGGAGCGGCAACNGCCATCCTGTGGGAGATTGCCGAATACCTTGCCTTCATCCGCAACTCACCCGAGCTGGCGACGGCCTATCAGGACACTCTGGGCGACATGGCTTTGGGCCTCGCCGGATCATTCCTGGCCGGACTGGGCTTCGGTTTTGCGCCGCGGAGATANCCGGACTTACTTGACCGGGTAGAGCCACCGCCCAGCGAGCCANGAAAGCAAAGGCATGGTTCCCCAGGTCATCGCGATTGACANANCAAACAGGATTATCAGCGCCACGACGATGGGCGGCACTACCCCATCGAGGACAGCAATCAGGAACNGTATGAAAACCAGCACGAAGGGTAAAGCTNCGATCGTCGCGACTACCGCCATCTTGTATTTGGGCGGCGGCACCATGACGGAGTGCCCCGGCAGGGTGAACCATGTTTCCATGCCGCTGACCGAATCGACTGCCAGGTCGTCTCGCAGCAACGGCTCCAAACGGTTGCGCCACTCGGCGAGTTGTTGCGAGCCTTCCCATCGCCGAAGGTCGCTGTAATTAGCGAACCGCACCACGATGACGTATTCCGGGTCCGNACCTGATGCNTTTTGGCCTGTCGGATAAACCCNCCAACGAGTCAGCCTACACTTTGCNAAGGCACGTCGAGTTGGTTACGGGGCTTGTAGAGAAGCTCCAACTCAAGGGAGTTACCATCGTCGGACAGGACTGGGGCGGGCNGANCAGCCTGCGCTATGCCATTGACCATCAAGATAACGTTCGGTCGATGGTGATTCTCAACACCATGGTCAGGATGAGACCGATACCACTTCTATTCACTTTGGCGTTCCGGAACGGTGGCTTCTCCAGTTTCCTAATCAGAAATCTGGACGTATTTAGNAAGATAGCNTTCCGGCACNNCTGGCCTTTCCGGCGTCCGGTCNAAGCCAGTGTGCTGGAANAATACAGAATGCCTCATCCCGATGCGGCCTCCCGAGCGGGAATAGCGGCGTTTCCGAAGATGATCCCCGGAAACAGCCGGCATCCCAACGCCGGTTACATCTCTAAGATAGATACCTTCCTACAGACCTGGAACGTTCCGGTGCTGGTGATGNTTTCCGACGGGGACATCGCCTTCAAGATAGCTGAAGGACAACGCATCGCCGATATGGTCCCCAACGGGCGCTTCCAGGTAATCCNGAACGCTGGACACTACCTACGGGAGGATGCCGGGGAGGAGATTGCCCAACACATGGTGACGTTCCTGAAAGATGAGGCGAGGATTAGTTGAGATCCCGGCGCACTTCGGNGGATCTGACCTGGTNGCCAGCAGCNTAGGCTATGCAACGTATTCACCGGCAAGGATTCATGGTAGAGATTCAACGAGCTAGTGCCGTTAAAATGAAAGTGCCCTCGCCGGAGCTACAACTCCTCGAGGGCGTGTCGTCGCCCAGTGTGGACCGGACGTCGCAGAATATATTATCGCACAATCCATACCAACAATGACCTACTCTAATCAGCCTCAACTTCGTCGGGAGCAACTCAGCNGGGNAACGCCTGCTTCGCATGTCTCCCATCCACTACGCCACCCTACCGACGACGCGCCCCTAACCTGGCCGCTTCGCTGCTGTTATACTGCCAATCGATTTTACGTTTGAGATGAATGGATAAATGNCCGAAGAAGNTAAGCACGAAGATAAATCCGACACCACCACCGAGGGCNAATCNCCGGGCTATATCTCACTACAACAGGCCCGGACCTTGGCGATGCGCACGGCGGCGGAAGAGCCCGGCAACTATGGCCAAGGCCTCGCGAGCGCCGGCATGGTCTACGACGTGGCGGAGCNGAAAGAAGGGGAAGATTATTACGAGATTACGCTGTCCTTCCGTCCGGAGGGGAATTTTGCCGGAACGCCNGGGCGGGAGCAGTTCTCCATCGCTAAAGATGGAGGAATCGCTCGCCGCCAATTACTGGTGCTTCCCATCTTGAGGCGTAACTTTCCCGCCGTTCCGGTCGCCATTGCCTTGGNGGCGATGGTTGCNGTGGCCGCAGTGGCGGCGATAGGTATCGGATTGACCACTGGGTTCGGCCGGGAAGACGCAGCGGTCGCAAACTTTTCGGTATTAACAAACACGCCCTTTCNCATCGCGACGNAGCCGCCNTCGTCAGCCACTCCGATCCCTACTGCCAATCTTGNCGCGACGCCGGTCTCCACGNAGATTCCAACGCCGCCGACATCCGANTCCAACTCCACATCAGCCACAGNCACCGTCACGACACCGTCGGGATTGGAATACAAAGACTTGGTTATTGGAACCGGGGACCAAGCCCGATCGGGCGCAACCGCGGTGGTCCACTACACCGGATGGCTTCTGAACGGCACCAAGTTCGACAGTTCCGAGGGTCTGGACCCCTTGGAGTTTGTGATTGGCCAAGGGCGGGTGATTAAAGGCTGGGAAGAAGGCGTAGGATCCATGAAAGTAGGCGGCAAACGGGAACTGATTATCCCTCCGGCATTAGCGTATGGAGACCGGGGCGCCGGCCGTGTCATACCTCCGGGAGCGACTCTGAGATTCGAGGTCGAGTTGATCGCACTTCGCTAGGTTTTGATCCGTTAGTGAAACCAAGTTTGGTGGTTGTGGGATCTCCGGCACTGGCCAGATCCATATTAGTCGAACGTCTGCATCTCTAGCACCTGCTTTGCATATCTCCCGCCCTCAACGCTGTGCTTACGTATTTGCCGCCAGTTGGACATCCCGATCAAATACTAGATGGGCAGGATGATATAATCTCTACAGCAGCGCAACCGACGGAAAAGTTAGAGTCAGCGGCCTCTCCGGTTGTTGGCTATTTGCGCTCAATGGTCTCGTTCCACGTGGGGGTGTAGCTCAGCGGGAGAGCACCTGCTTTGCATCTATCCATGCCTCAACGGTGTGGCTCCGTAGCTACGAACCCAAGGAAAATGCGACCAGTTATCTGCTCTGGTGGAGCCGGGGAAACCCGGCTTTTTGATTAGTGCACCTCATTTAAAAACTACCAAAGAATGTCCCAGATCATAGTAATCGGGACCGGATGGGAGGGAATCTGGTGATGGAAGCAACATGCGTTACCCATGTGGGAGTCTGCGTGCGGGACATGGAGAAGTCCCTGGCCTTCTACCGCGACGCGTTGGGCATGAAGGTATTGGGGGAAAAGACCACCGACCCATCCGAGGGCGGTCAGCAAGGGGGGCGCATACAAAATTACAAACGCCAGCGCCGGGTAAGAAGGTGGGTCAGCCTGGCCTACGGCGAAGGCGCTACTCCGACCCTAACGCTGACCAGCCATCCTGGAGAGGAGTCAGATGGGGCGCCCATCCAACTGGACCAGGTCGGCATCAGCCACATCTCCTTCGGGGTTCATAACGTGAAGGCCCTGGCCGACGATCTCACGGCCAAGGGCTATGAGTTGGCCGGACCAGCCGAATCATTCATGAACGCTACTGGGGAGATGCGGAGCATTTACGTGTTCGACCCCGACGGGATATTGGTCCAGTTCAATAATCCGGATGGCGTTAGCTAGCTCATCTTAAGAATGGTCCGGTTTACACTCATTGATTAACTAGCGCCCCATGCCGTCTTATTGTATCTGGCCGCGTTATATCCCTTTGAACAAAA
>PANP01000016.1 GCA_002708395.1 Dehalococcoidia bacterium | reverse complement strand
TGTGCTCACCAGGTCCGGCTTCAACTGATTGGCCGCTGGGGGTATCGCTCACATCACCGGTTTGACTGACCGGCCCTCCAGCTATGTTATTTTCCTTGTCGCTGGGCAGGTAGTTCTCGCTGGCAATTGGGTCGACCGCGTCTTCTTCCACGGTATCGTCCTGGCCGCCAGGGTACCGTACTCCGTTGGGAGATTGGCTGTTAAAGTCCGATTCAGAGTTGGTTTCTTCACCAGTGTAAGGTTCCTCTAATCCGAAGGTAGGGACGTCCAAGAGATTTTCTTCCGAATCGTCTTCTAGGTCGTCTTCCAGATCTTCTTCTAGCTCATCATCTAGCTTGTCGGTTGGACCCGACCCATTGGCGAGAGAGCCGGAATTAATGATGGCCTCGAGGTCACT
The DNA here is from genome assembly GCA_002708395.1 of Dehalococcoidia bacterium. The sequence goes on along the minus strand of PANP01000016.1, from coordinate 20,618 downwards.
GAGAAACTCGTCCGCCTGGCTCAGTGAGTCGTCCGGTTCCGGCTCGACGGGTTCTTCCTCTGGCAAGGCCGTGTTTCCATTGGGCGATGCGCCGTTGTAGGAGTATTTTCCATCGAAGAGACCTTGCTTAGCTTTCTTTGGTGTATCCGCTTGCGGCCGCGCTGGCGGCGGCATCAACCAATCCTGTTGCGCCGCCGGCCCCGTCAGCCAATTGTCCAACGCACGGCGATGGCGGGGTTCGAGGTCGACGCCCAAACTGTTGGCCAACCGGTCCATGAAGTTGGATAGGCAAGCGATCAAGACAACAGACAGGATCTGGGGTTCGTCGAGACCGGCGTCCCGAAGTTGGTCCACGTCGTCTTCAGTCAGTGCGCTGGGTTCCTGGGTAACCTGCACTGCGAAGTCCAATATTCGGCGATCGGTTGAGGACAATGGGGCTTGGGTATAGTCGCAGAGAAAATGGCTGGCCATCTCCAGATTTTGAGAATGGCGGCGCAGGAATCCGGCGTGGGTCATGGCCCCGTAACGGTATATGTTGGCGACAGATACGACGGTGGCGATGCCCTCTTCTTGAATCCGGCTCAAACCCGAATTACCGAAGGACAAGACCTCGTTCAACCGNTTCACCACATTCAGGGCTTCCGGCTTGATGGACATCGCCTGAAAAATGGCGGGTACGTCCGGTAGGTCNGACTCTTCGATCCAAGCCATATCAATNCACATATGCNAAGACCGGTCAACGGTCTGCTCAGACCATGCCGGTTCCGGTAGCATCGACCCCATACTATTAGTTGCCAGGCTTATTTCCATACTAGAACCTGGCCCTATTGTGTCAAGCCGCGTCGCAGGTATGTGGGGATGTGGAGAGGTCGAATGCCAGATCGGNGGGGAGAGTTCGCTGCCTTCAGATGAGGTTATGGTAGTATGATTCGCGGAGGTGGCGAGTTGAACGGCTCCTTGGTACAAGATAGCTATATCACCNGGGTTCGAAGCGTGGCCATGTTGCCAGGCGAGAAGCTGACTCACATCTTCTCACCGTCCCAAGGTTTTTCCCAAGAACCTCCGGTNGACGGGCACGTTTTAGTCACCACCAATCAACGGATCCTGGCTTTCTCCGAAGAAGAAGGGAAGGACGAGACGCATATCGTTCCAGTGGATGAACTGAGCGGTGTGGTAGTCAAAACCGCAGCCCGCAACACAGGATCGTTAGTGCAAGGGATATTCCTGGTGNTGGGTGGGTTGTTTGTCTATGGGATCGTCNCTTATTGGTTGGCCGGGCAGATTGAATTGCCCAACGTGCCGATAATAAACATCGATCTCGGCGCCGTTGGTGTCTTACTCGCCATCTTCTCCGGCATTCTGCTCATCTGGAATTTCTACCGGACCAATGAGTCCGGTTCAGTCACTTTCCAAGGTAGTAACTGGGTGTTCAGCTTTCCATTCGAGACTNTAGGAGCTCGGGATCAGGTCTATCGAATGGTGAATNCGGCGTTCATTGCCCGGCGGTCGNTTAACGGCTATTCCCCGGCGCCGGTGGANTGATTCGGCTCACGAAGACGTGCCACGGAGACGTTGCCCGGTTCTGAGATTAACCCAAGGATAGGCCGGGGTCGATGTCCAGTTCCAAGCCGTACTGGTGCCCACTTTTGTACTGGTAGTAAGCGCAAGCGGCAATCATGGCTCCGTTGTCGGTGCACAATATCGGCGGAGGGACAATCACTGGNAACGGAGACCGCTTGGTGATTTCCTGGCGCAGCCGAGAGTTAGCGGTGACGCCTCCGCCCAAGATTAGCCCTTTGGCATGATACCGCTTTGCGGCGTCCAGAAACTTGACTGTGATTACATCAACCACCGACTCCTGAAAGGCGGACGCCATTTCCCGCACCANGCGCGCCAACGCCTCTTCGGACAGGTCCTCACTACCCGGTGGATAAACCCCTTTCGCTTGNGCCATGTGAAGCAGTGCGGTCTTCAANCCGCTGAAGCTGAAATCCAGCGTGTCCTTCATCCAAGCCCTGGGAAGCCGTTCNTCNCCTACTGCCCCCTCGGCGACTCGCTGAATCTCGGGACCTCCGGGGAAACCCAATCCCAAGATTCGGGCTGCTTTGTCGAAAGCCTCGCCGGCAGCATCGTCCCGGGTCNTTCCCAGCAGTTTGTAGCGTCCGTGATCTTCCATCAGAAGCAGGTCGGTGTGTCCTCCTGACGCGACTAAACAGAGCAGGGGGAATCCGGGNTCTTCTGCCGGGTTGTGCTGGGTGAGCCAGGAGGCGTATATGTGGCCCTCAAGGTGGTTGACGCCCATCAGCGGCACGTCGAGCGAATAGGAGATTGCCTTGGCGGTGTTCAACCCGGTTATCAGCGAGCCGCCTAGTCCGGGGCCGTGGGTGACCGCTATGACGTCTACCTCGTCCAATGTCATGCCGCAGTCGGCTACCGCTTTTTCAACCACCGGGACTATGTCACGGACATGCTGGCGGGAGGCGACTTCGGGGACCACGCCGCCGTGGACCGAGTGAAGCTCCACTTGGGACGAGATTACGTTGGATTGCAGCAACCGGCCATCCTCGACAACTCCGGCAGCGGTTTCATCGCAAGATGTTTCTATTCCCAGGATTTTCAATCCCATTATTCAGGACCCATCAACAAGAGGTTAGGGGTGGATAAAANTAGGGCGCATGTCACGAGAAATGCCCCTGGACAGCTACCTTTACGCAAGGCCAATCATATGGGTGGGCCGCGTCACNGTCAACTTTACACGTATTTGGGCCNATGCTATCATCGTGATACAAGCCATCGCTTTCTATGATACTTGGTGAGCTTGCGGAGGAATCGGTCAACATATGCTAGAACTGCCGTTAGGTCTGGGCACATCCGGGGTTTTTGTATTAGCCGCGGGGGGCGCAAGTGGTAGCCTGGGCATTTCCGGCCTGTATCTACAGATAACCGTGATTGTCGTCTGTATAACCTTGGTGGCGTTCTTCAGTAGCGCTGAGGCCAGCCTTATCTCCGTCAACAAGCTCAGAATCAGGTACCTTGCGGAGCAGGGGAATAGGTCAGCCCAGGTTGTCACCCGTGTGTTAGAGCACCACGAGAAGTTCTTCGCTACCATCCTCCTCACCGAAAACGCCTTCATAATTTTCGCCTCATCCCTGGGAACCGCAGTGGCCATCACCTTGGTTCAAGGCAATGCTGCCCTGGTTCTGCTGGCTCCATTAGTGATGACCGTGGTTATCGTCGCCTTCGGAGAGATTACGCCCAAAACATTGGCAGCCGGATCGGCCGAGCGATGGTCGCTGTTCGTGGCCCGGCCCATCAGCGTAATCATGTATCTGGAGACAACGGTCATCTTCCTCTTTACATTAATGCCTCGTTTGATGGTCAAACTGATGGGGAGAGAGCAGGGTCTATGGGCTTCGTCGGTCACCGAGGGCGAGTTGCGGATGCTCATAGATATCAGCAAGACCGAAGGCGCGGTGGATGAGGACGAGGCGGATCTGCTAGAGAAAGTGTTCAGCTTTGGCGACCGCCAGATGCGGGAAATCATGACCCCAAGGCCGGAATTCGTCATGGTGGAACTCAGCACGACCTTGGAGGAGTTTCTCCGCGTGTACTCCGATCACAGCCATACACGATTCCCCGTCTACGATGATTCGATGGAAAATGTGGTGGGTGTTCTTTCCAGCAAGGACGTGCTTCTGGCCCTGGGTCAGAACCAACTCAAACTCCAGGATAGCGTAACAAATATGCTCCGGCCGGCATTTTTCGTTCCCGAGACCAAAACCGTCAGCAGTACGTTTAACGAGATGCAACAAGGCGGCAATGGGCTCGTCTTGATGGTCGATGAATTCGGAGGCATCGCCGGTCTGGCAACGGTGAAGCAACTTCTGGAGGTCATCGTCGGTCAAGTCACAATGGAGGACGACGATTCTGAAGAGTCCTACATCCCGGTGGATGAAAATACCTACCGCCTTGATGCCGGCGTGGGAATCCCGGAGATAAATGAGGAGTTGGACCTAGGTCTTCCCGAAGGAGACTATCAGACCGTCGCCGGATTTATCCTGGACAGTCTGGGACGCATCCCGGAGGAAGGCGACATGGTCGAGTTCGAAAATCTGAGAATGACCGTCAAAGAGATGAACGGTGTCAAGATTGAAACGGTTGAACTGAGGCGGATGGTCTTTGAGGCGGATGGGGCCGGTTCGTGAAGTTGCACCTGGTTCGTCATGGCGAAACCGAGTGGAACAAACTGGGTAGGTTTCAGGGCCAGACGGACATCGCTTTGAACGCTCGCGGATTGGCCCAGGCCAAGGAAACTGCGCGAGCGATAGCCCAGGATGGGGAGATAGCCCTCTACTCCAGCCCGCTGCAACGGACGATGCAGGTTGCAAACGAAATATCCCTACTGACGGATGTGCCGGTAGTTCCCGTGCCCGGCGTCAAAGAACTGAACCTGGGCGAACTTGAGGGCGTCACCGGCGAAGAGATGCGTAATCTCTGGCCCGACGTGTATGCAGCTTGGAACCAAGACCCTGGCACATTAGCGATGCCCAAGGGAGAGTCATTAACTCAGCTTCAAGAGCGGACGTGGCAGTCGCTCCTGGAGTTGGAGGAAGCCCACTCCGGGGATGATGCTGTTGTACTGGTCTCCCATAACTTTGCTATCCGAACGATGATTCACAAGATTCTGGGGTTGCCACTGGCCAATTTCCACCGGTTGTCCCTCAGCTTGGGCTCCATCTGTACCGTAGAATACACCGCCAGGGGGCGACGGCTGGCTTGTTATAACTCTACCGGGCACTTGTCCCCGGAAAACCGTTAGTAAGGGCCCATGGCGGATGTTGCCAGCCTAGATAGGCAAGTCGCCGCTGCCTTGCGCCGGGTGGGTCTCTCCGGAAACGACAGCCTTATTGTGCTGGGCGTGTCCGGTGGCTCCGATTCCTCGGCCCTTCTCTATAGCCTGCACCGCCTCCAAGAGGCCCATCAACTAAGACTCCACGTCGCCCATCTGAACCACAATTTCCGTGGCGATGAGGCCGATGAAGACGCTCGTTTCTCCGAAGATCTGGCGAACGAACTCAACCTGCCTTTTACGGTAGTAAAACAAGACCCCACCCAATACCGGAAAGACCGGTCTATCTCGTCGTTTGAGCAACTTGCCAGGGAGATGCGCTACGTCTTCATGTCCAAGGTGGCTGACGAACTCGGCGCCGCCGCCGTGGCGGTAGGACACACCGCCGATGACCAAGCGGAAACCGTTCTGCAGCATGTCCTGCGCGGCTCCGGGCTCCACGGATTGCAGGGCATGACTGAATCGGCGCCTTGGCCTTGGCCGATGGGTTATCCCAACCTTCGTATATTTCGCCCCCTGTTGGGAGTGACCAAGGCGGACACGATTGCCTATTGCCGGGAGTTGGGCCGGAACTTCCGCGATGATAGCGGCAATTACCTGCCACGGTTCACCCGCAACCGGGTCAGACATCAGTTGATGCCACTGCTTGCCAACGAGTTCAACCCTCGGGTACGGGAGGCTCTCGGTCGTTTGGCTAGAACGGCGGCATCGGACCTGGATTTCATCGAAGGTGAAGTGTCACGCTTGTGGCCCGAGTTGGCCACGGTGACCGACGATGCCGTTAGGTTTGACATCAGCCGACTGACGGCCCTTCATCCTGCCTTGCAGCGGATGGTATTGCGGCGGGGCTATTCCGAACTGACCGGAGACACTCGGCGATTACGCGAGAGCCACTTGAACGCCATGGCCGACCTGATATCTGACGNTGCGACTGTGGGGACAGTAGAGTTGCCGCAAGGGGCTCGCCTCCACCGGGCCTACGATCGATTCTTATTGTCCCGGGAGCCCGAGTTGTCTTGTCCCTTGCCGAATCTCCAAGGAGAGCATTCTTTGCAGTTGCCATTGGACGGAGGACCGGAAGTGGCTGTGTCCATCGACGGATGGCGGGTCACGATGCGGGCAGAAACGTCCTCCGGAGGCGGGGCTGGTAATCGAAGCCTTTGGGACCAGTCCGTGGAGTCCGAGAGGTCGATGGGACTCACCGATGAACAGGAATCCGAAATCGTCTGGTCCGCATGGCTCGACCGGGAATCTCTGGTGGGAGCTTTGTCACTGCGTACCCGTCGTCCCGGAGACCGGTTTCAGCCCCTGGGTATGAGCCGGGAGAAGAAGCTTCAGGACTTCTTCACCGACGCTAAAGTGCCTCGAATCTGGCGCGACCGGGTGCCGTTGCTGGTTTCCGAGCGGGGTATCGCTTGGGTCGCAGGGCACCGGATCGCCGATTGGGCGGCCATTAAGACTGAAGAAGTTGCAAGCCGACCGGTAGTTTGGGTAGAGATGAAGTCACATTAGTGGNGGGAATCTTGGCCTTGTTGTGACTTAATATAGCATTGATTGTGTTACAATATTTATAGTATTAAGACATAATCAATGATAATAAATGGTCTTAATACTGGACGTACCGAACCTTTTGAGAGGACTGATGGCAAAGTTCAACTGCGTTGATTGCGGGATCGAGATTGAATCGAAGGTTAAGAAGCCCTACAACAGACGTTGCCCGGCTTGCACTGAAACGTTCGGACCGATGGTGCCGAGTAATTCCGGTTATAAAGTTATCCGTGAAGAGGTTGGTGTCCGAGAACTGAAAGCTAACCCAACGGAGCTTATCCATATGCTAGAGGAAACACCCGGTTTGGAAATCATAATTACTCGCTACGGAAAACCCGCAGCCAAGCTGGTGTCACTGAAGGAAACTTCGGAAGACATAGCGTGGGAGGATCGGATAAGCTTGCGCGGTACATGGGCTCATATGCATGAGCTCACAGATGAGGATTTCGCGGAAGCCAAGAAGATTTGGGAACCTCGGGTCGATGTATGATCCGGAGATTCCTGTCTACGTCACGGACACCTATGCTCTTTTCTGGTATCGTCAGGAACCCAGCCAACTGAGTCCGGCAGCGGACGCCGTGTTTCGGTTGGCGTATGTCGGCGGAGCCCGCATCCTAGTTCCCGCTATCGTGATTGCGGAACTCTACTATCTGACCCGGAAGATTGGAGCTGTCCAATCGCCTTCCAACCTTCTCGCAGGTATCAACAACAGCCGGGAGTTTGTCTTCTTAGAATTGGGGCAGGCTGATTTGGAGAGTCTGGAGAAGGTCAACGATGTGCCGGAGATGCACGACCGGTTGATCTGCGCAGCGGCCTTGGCCCAAGACGCGGCTATCATAACCAAAGACGAGACATTGCGGAATAGCGCTGCCGTGCAGACCATCTGGTAATCGCCTTGACCGGTGCCGTCGGCGAGTAAGTCTACAGCCCCATCAGTCGCGATGGGTTGTCTTTGACCAGCATCCCCACCTCTACCTCTTCCATCCCGGCTTGCAGCAGAGTGGCGATACCCATCCGAAATCCTTCGGCCGGCATTGGGTGGTAGTCTTGGCCGAAGTCGGTGCTGACGATGCAGTTTTCCGTGCCGATGGCCATGATGATTTCCACCAATTCCCGGGGCGCCAGGCGATAGGTGAGCGGCATCATAACGTGCAGGCAGTGCTCGATATAAGCCCCCATTGATGCCAGGGTCTTCATGTCTTCAAGAGTCATTCCGGTCCAAAAGGACATCGTGGTGCCGTGGGTGACGACAACCCTGCCGATACCCATATTCCGGGCTTCTTCCACCAACACCATGCTTTCCTTGGTGGAGATGTGTCCGGTGGCCAGCACCATATCGTGGGCCTTGACCTGTTCTAGGATGGCGTGTACTTCGGGAACCAGTTGCCCTCTATCGTCTAGTAGGTAGATCCCGCCTTCCAATCCTTTATGCTCACGGTCGGCCCGGGCGGAGTAAGTTGGCATCCAGACCACGCGGCTGCCCATCTTGGCGCTGCTTTCCACTGCCGTTGCGTTCAGGCCTCCAACCTCATAGTCCAAGGCGATGCCGCCGATCAAAGTGATGTCCGGCACTGCCTGACTGGCTGTATAGGCTACTGGATGTGTTGGGTATTCGTGGCTCTTCAGAACCATACCCTGCATCCCCATGGCTTTGGCCTGCTCGGCCATTTCGATGGCGCTACCCCGGCGTTCCACCTTGGGGTCAGGCGCGCAGTGGACGTGTATGTCTAGGGCGCCTTCCAATAATCTATCAGCGTTGCTCAAACCTTCTCCTCTCCCATTAACACCCCCAACCGTTAACCCAACAAGCTATCGCCGGGTCACATCAGAGGAACATCTTGATTTACATATGTTGTTGGTACTTTACAACCAGCCTGACCACAATCACAACATCGTGACGGAACTTGCCGTCTACCTAGCTCACCCGACTGGGGGNTTCTGGCGATACCAGTCCGTGATTTCCCCGCCCGTGGCCGCCCAAACACCTTGTCGGCGGACCATGTGGGCCAGTGCTTCGTCCAGGCAGCCGATGCGGAAAGGTTGGCCGATGAGCCAGGGATGCAGGTGCAAGACCATGACCCGGCCGTTCGTCGCACCGTCCTCGTACATGGCGTCGAAGCCTTCCTTGAGCATGAGGGAGTAACGGTCCATGGTCACCTTGCGGTCTGCCATGGCGTGAACGTCGTCCAGTTCCAGCATGGTGGGCAATGCCAATATTTCGCCCTGGGGAGCTTTTAGCGGGTAGGGCTGTTCATCGTTAGTCCAATCGCAAACATACGATATTCCGGCTTCCGCTAGAAGTTGGGGCGTTCTGGACGACTCGCCGTACTCCGGCCCTAGCCAGCCTTTAGGAGCGGAGCCGGTGGCTGTGGTCAGGGCGATCAAAGACTCGCTGATGTATTCCCGTTCCTGTTCCTCGGTCATGCCGCTGTTGATCATCCTGCTAACGGAAACCCCGTGGCCGATAATCTCGCAGCCCCGGCCAAGCAGATGGCGGACCAGGTACGGGTAGTTGGCGGCGGTCATGGCATCCAAGGCGACTGTTGCCTTGATCCCGTGCTTTTCCAGCACGTCCAACACCCTAAATATCCCGACTCGGTGTCCATACTCCCGGTGAGATAGGCGGGCGTAGTCGGGGAAGGGACGGGCCACGGAGCCACCGGCCAGACTGCGAGACTGGAAGCTCCCGGTGGGCGTTTCCCATTCCATGTGCTCCAGATTTACAATCACGCACAAAGCGATGCGGGCGTTGTCCGGCCAACGGAGAACTCCCCGAGTGGTTATGGGAGACCAGTCGTAATGCGGGTGGTCCATCCCAAATTGACGGTTTGCAGGCATAACTCTCCTAGCTGTTAGCTACCAGCAGTCAGCACTCACTAAGAACCAAGAGGAGGCGGCGCTGATGGCTGATTGCTTACGAATTAAGTTTTGCCGCGTGGGCCACGGCATCGTCGTAGTAATTTTCGATGTAGTAGTCGGCTATCTCATCGGCGGTGGTCTGCCATACGCCGTCATGGGACATGATGTGGCTCAGAATCTCGTCCAGGTACTTGATGCGGTGGGGCTGGCCAATGAGGAAGGGATGCAGGGCGATGCACATGACCCGCCCACTCTCGGCGCCTTCTTTGTATAGCTGGTCGAACTGGGCCTTGCAGATGCGGGCGAAGTAGTCGCCCTCGTAATGGTTGTCCCTGAGTAGCGACGAGTCGTTCAACTCTATCGAGTAGGGCACTGATATCAGCTTCCCGGACTTCACTTTGATGGGTACCGGTTGGTCATCATGCATCCAGTCGGTGTGGTAGATCAGGCCCGCTTCGGCCATCAGGTCCGGGGTCCGTTCGGTGCCGGATATGGCCGGGCCTAACATGCCTTTGAGTTGTTTGCCAGTGTGGAGCTTCAGGGTTTCGATGGTGTCCCGGTAGAACTCCCGCTCCTGCTCTTCGGTATAGGTGTAGAGGTAGCGGGTGTTGTAGATACCGTGGCTCATGTAGTCGTAATTCCGTTCTACCATGGCGTCGCGTATCTCCGGGAAATGCTCCAGCACGGCCACGTTCAAGGAGACGCAACTCCGGATATTGTATTTGTCCAAAGTCTCCAGCATACGCCAGAATCCCACCCGGTTGCCGTAGTCCCGGTAGGAGTACTGCTGCACGTCGGGAAAGGGCGTGCGGGGCCATGGCGTGCGGGCAGCGTCGTCGTCGGGCATGTACTCGTAATGCTCAACGTTGGGCGAGATCCACAGGGCAACTCGCGCGCCGTTGGGCCACTTAATGATGGGCCGGTCGATGATGGGGCTGTAGTCCACCCGGTCTGGTGGTAGGGGCATCGGATTTATCTCCTAGTTAGGTTCCTTTTGAAATTATCCCTGATTCGCTACCGCCGGCCAATGTCCCCGGCTCGGTGACACGGCTTCGTAGCCTTGGGCTACCCGGAATAGGGTGCTTTCGTCAAAGGCGCGGCCGATGAATTGGACTCCGATGGGGAGTCCTGCTTCGCTAAAGCCGCACGGGACGGTGATTGCTGGCAATCCGGTGGCGTTCTCGGGGCTGGTGAACCGGGAGATTATGCCGGAGCCTGGGCCGCGCACCCGATGTTCCTCGCCGTCCAGAGTGATGTACTTGGCGTCGATGCGGGGCGCTGGCACGGGAGCGGTGGGGGTTACAAGGAAGTCCACTTCCTGAAGCACCCGGGCATGTTCCTCTTGGATCATGCGCTGCACCTTCAGGGCTTTGGAGTAGTCCCGTCCCAGAATGAACTGCCCAGCCAGGGTGCGGTAGAGGGTGTCCGGCCCGTAGTCTTCCCGCTTCGCCTGGATGTACGGCTCGTGGGTTACCACACTGTCCGCCATGCTTGCGAAGCGGAGGGCACCGGAATACTCCATGCTGGGCAGGCTGACCTCACGCGTCTCCACGCCTAATTCCTGCAATGCCTCGATCGCCAGGCGGACCGCCGCCTCCACTTCNCTATCCACCATTTCGAAGAAGTAGTTGGAGGGGATTCCCATCTTCATTCCCTGGAGGTTCCGTGCCAGAGCGGCGGAGTAGTCGGGTACGGGAACCGGAACAGTGCTGGGGTCCAATGGGTCGTAGCCAGCGAGCGCTTGTAAAACCAAAGCGCTGTCGCTGACAGATCTTGTCATGGGACCGATGTGGTCGCCGTTGAAGCTGGTTACCAGCAGGCCGCGCTGGCTTACCCGGCCATAGGTCTGCTTTAGCCCGACCACGCCGCAGAAGGTTCCTGGTAGCCGGACTGAGCCCCCCAAGTCGGTGCCCAAAGAGGCGAAGGTAACGCCGGTTGCCACGTTGGCGCCTCCCCCACCGCTGGAACCGCCGGGAATGTGCTCCAGACCCCAGGGGTTGTGCACCGGTCCATAGTGGGGATTGTTGGAGGTTGCGCCAGCGGCGAACTCTTCCAAGTTCTCCTTGCCCAGGATGATGGCCCCGGCCTCTTTGCAACGCCGGACAACCTCGGCGTCTTCTTCGGGAACGTTATCGGATAGCACCTTGGTTCCCACCGTTGTGCGGATTCCCCCGGTGGCGATGTTGTCCTTAATGCCGATGGGGATCCCTTGCAGCGGACCGAGATACTCTCCCCGGGCCAAGGCCGCTTCCTGCTCCCTAGCTTGGTCCATCGCCTGGTCGCGGAGGATGGTGATGAAGGAGTTCAATGTGGGTTGCAGCCGGTCTGCCTGGGCAAGGGCCGCCTCAGTCAGTTCGACCGGNGAAACTTCTCCGGTCCGAATCATTGGAGCTATCTCCGAGATAGTCAGCTTGAGCAGGTCCTGGTTAGCCATCAGCTTGACCTCCCTCGTCGGCTTTGATCAAGCGGCTGGACATCACTTTAGATAAGTCCAATTCCCGCAGCTTTTCTAACTCGGACAGATATGCGTCTAGCTCCGGTGCGATGAGATCCATCTCGCTATCGGAAAGCTCAAATCCGTGAAAGTCTCGAATCATCGCTTTCAGGGTGTCTTTGGAAATCGCCATGGCCTTGGCCTCCGAACTGGGGGTGATTCTGGGCAGAGTGTAAACCAGGCCTATCTGGAAAGCAACGAGCCGGGCCAGACATGAGTGGCCCGGCAAGGTGCTGGCACCCAGAGCGCTTAGGTGAATCTAAGGGCGAAATATTGTAATCACTCCATATTCAAATTAGGGATTTATCCAGTGGAGCAGACACAGATCCAAAGTTAAAGTGGATTAGAGATTAACGAGGAGCATCTCCGTTTACAACCATGATTCCAGTGAGAATGTCTAAAAACAAAAAACAGATACCCTTCAGTTCCATCGGCAAATCTTGGTCCGACCAGCGGGGTATCACCGGGTTGGAAACCGCCATCGTGCTGATAGCCTTCGTAGTGGTTTCTTCGGTGTTCGCTTTCGCGGCGCTGTCCACCGGACTGTTCTCCAGCGACAAAGCTAAAGAGACTCATGCCGCTGGGCTTTCTGAGGCCAGAGGAACACTTGAACTAAAAGGTTCGGTGGTCGCCAAGGTTAGCGGAACCACCGGCGCCAGCGGCGTAGTGACAAGCATCGAGTTCCAGCTCTCCAATGCCGCCGCCGGTGAGGCCATCGACATGACTCCCGGTAATACGGTTATCAAGTACGGAGACAAGAACCAAACATTGACTTTAAACTCCNGCANTGAATTTTCTGCGAGTAACATCGCTTCCTTTGGAGACAGCGATTATCTGCTTGAGGTCGGCGAAGTTTCCAGGTCACCCTTTTAAACATGGACACGCAGCTCACGACCGACCTGGGGACAAACACCGCCTTCACGATCGAGATGGTGCCGCCTCGGGGAGCGGTGCTTTTTATAGGCCGAAGAACTCCGGTGTCACTGGAGGCGAGTAATACCCTGGATTAATCTTGTCGTAAATCCTCAAGTCCTTTTCAGATCCACGGTATAACCAAGCTCTGATGATGTTCCCGCATTTAAATTTCGGAGCGCTGGTAGTATCATGGGAGTAGACCCCCCGGACCTGCAACAACGAAGCATAGGCCGCCGCATGGAGGCCGGTCCCGAGGCAAACACTTGAGGAATCTCGCTAATTTCCTGGTTCATCTCTTCGGGCGCGAAGGCGAACAGGAGCGTATAACCTTCTCCAAGGTATACGACCGGTGCTTGCTTTGCGAACAGCCGATCAGCGACTCCACTACTTATCTTNCCTTCCGGGTTTGTCCCTATTGCCGCTTCCATTACACCCTTTCCGCTCGCGAACGCATAGAGCTGTTGGCGGATAAGGGAACCTTCAAAGAGTCTCAAAAATATCTCAGTTCCGTTGCGCCTCTTTCCTTCTCCGGAAAGGGAAGCTACCGGAAAGCGATCTCTGACGACCAGGAGCGCACCGGTTTGACCGAAGCCGCAGTAACCGGCCGCTGCAAGGTCGACGGCATCGAAACGATGATGGTCGTGCTGGACTTTGGGTTCATGGGTGGAAGTATGGGCAGCGTGGTCGGGGAAAAGGTTGCTACGGCCCTGGAGACTGCGGCTCGCCGAGACCTTCCGATGATTGCGCTGGTAACCGGCGGCGGCGCCCGGGTGCAAGAGGGCGTTCTGGCGCTCATGCAGATGGCGAAAACCGTGACTGCGGCCAACCGCCTCCGAGAGAAGGAATTACCCTTCATTGTTGTACTGGCCAACCCGTCAACAGGCCAGGCCTACGCCAGCTTCGCCAATCTAGCTGACATAATCATCGCCGAACCAGGTTCGCTGATAGGCTTGTCGCCCCTTCGAACCCTGCGAGAAGTATCTAAAACGCCCCTCCCGCTAGACGCCCATACAGCCGAGGCCCATCTGGGTCACGGGCTGCTTGATAGCGTCGTAGACCGGGAGGCTCTCCAGCCCAGGTTGTCCATACTCCTACAGATTCTCACNGCCCAGAAGCACAGTAACGGTAATCTAAAGGAACTGCTCAAGACCGAGATTGAAACTCCGGAAAGCGCGGAGCCATGGGAGGCCGTCACTATCGCCCGGGACGCCGAAAGACCTTTGGCGCTGAACTACATGCGGGCCATGTTGGACCCCTTCGTAGAACTTCACGGCGACCGGCTAAATAGTGACGACCGGTCGATTGTGGGTGGCGTGGGGTTTCTCTCGGGAGAGCCGGTGGCAATCATCGGTCAGCAGCGCCGTTCCCCGGTCGGTGGAGAGCGCAACCACGTCTATCCCGACGGACTGCGCAAGGCCCATCGGATGATTGAATTGTCGACCCGTTTCAAGCTGCCTCTTGTGACGCTGGTGGACACTCAAGGGGCCGATCCGGGCCTGGAAGCAGAGGAGCAGGGCATCGGCAACGCCATCGCCAAGACTCTGTCTATGATGGCTGACGCTCCTACCCCCATCGTCTCGGTCATCATCGGCGAGGGTGGCAGCGAGGGCGCGCTGGCTTTGGGACTTTCCGATCGCATCCTCATGCAACAGTTCGCGATCTACTCGCCGATAACGTTGAACAATAATCTGGGAGGCTCCTATCCCGACCATAGGCTGGACCGGGAAGCAGCCGAGGCATTGATGTTGACCGCTGGCGACTGCGTGGAATTGGGAATAGTGGACGGAATCGTGCGTGAACCGCAGAGCGGATCCCACACCAATCCCAAAGAAGCGGCGTTGGCTTTGCAGACCTCTCTGCTTAAGGAACTGGCCGGGTTATCCAAGCTGTCCCAGGGCAAGCTTCTCAAGCAGCGTTATCAAAAATTCAGGCGGATGGGTGAACGGAGCAACTATTCTCACGAAGCGGTGAACCGTGAAGTGGAGCTACTCCGTGGAATATCCACCGGAGAACCGGCACCGGGTAGAAACGGACGCGTCCAAAAGAAAAGGACCNCGGAAGACGAATCTTCCCAGGTCCCTACTGATTCTGACGATTAGTAGTCTGCTGTCTGCTAGGCGGCTTCCCTTCCAAGTTCCAGCAGGCTATCCTTTACACCTTTTGCCAGATAGGCGTACTCTTCACCCACCGAACTGTCCAACAATGACGTGGGTTTGCTTGAGTCCTGATAAGTGGACCGTAGAGCCAAGTTTCCCAGGAAAGGAGCTTCCACCTCGTCGGCCAGTTTCTCCCCTCCCCCTTGCCCGAAGATGTCCCCGGTATAGTTCTCCACTATTCCCAGCACGTTGAGGTTGAGCTTTCGAATCATGTTGATGCAGCGCCGGGCGTCGATGTTGGCCAGTTGCTGCGGGGTGCTCACAACCACAAAGCCGTCCATGGGCAAAGTCTGCATGATGGTCAGCGGAGAGTCCGAAGTGCCCGGAGGAAGGTCAACTACCAAGTAGTCCAGTTCTCCCCACTCGGTAGACTGCAGGAACTGGCTGATGGCGTTGTGAATCATCGGACCACGCCAGATTATCGCTTCCTCCTCGTTCTCCTGAAAGAAGGCCATGGAAACGACCCGGACGCCCCATTTTTCCGATGGGTGGATCTGACCGTCGACGTAGTCGGGTTTTTCTTCGATCCCAAGAACTTTGGTCACGTTGGGACAGTCGATGTCAACGTCTAGCAGGCCGACTTTATTTCCTTGCTGCGCTAGGGTGACCGCCAGGTTGACGGCGACGGTCGTCTTACCCACACCGCCTTTTCCACTGTACACACCAATCTTTGTCTTAATCTTGGATAGGCGATCGGTGATTTGGCGTTTCTGTTCCCAGCTACGCTTTATCTGTTCGAGCCGGGCGTTTTCCTGGGGCGTTGGCATACGGTCCTCCAGCCGGGATTCTGGGTTGAATGAGCTTAAGGTTGAAAAGGGTCCCTGAAGAGGGATGGAAGCCTAGATGCCCAGCTGGGACCTAGCCTCTTCACTAATCAGGTCAGGAGACCATGGCGGGTCGAATACCAACTCTATCTCGACCTCTTCCACGCCCTCAAGATCCTGAATCGCCCACTCCGCTTGCTGGGCGATGAAAGGGCCCATGCCGCAGCCGGGGAAGGTCAGGGTCATTTGGACGTAGACATCTTTTTCTTTGACCTGTACGTCGTAGACCAGTCCCAAGTCCACCACGTTTACGGGTATCTCCGGATCGTAAACGGTCTTGAGGGTTTCTAAGACTGCTTCCGCTGTAAGTTCATCTGCCATCGTTACCTCCATCGTAGACGCCGGCTGGACCCGGCTGGCTTAATTATATGGAAAGTCGACCGACTTGGTCAACAATTACCCTTTGCTGATATTTTTGCCGTTCGGGTCAGCCAAAAGTTAAAATCTGGCAGGTCTTCGATTCCTCTAAAAGAGTCTCGAACAGAAGCCTCCATCGACCCTTTCCAACTACTGATTTCTATCTCTATCTTATACGGGAGGCTAGGGTATCAACAACACCTTACCAGTGGTGCTGCGTCCCTCAAGCTGCCGGTGGGCTTCCGACGCTTCGGCCAAGGGGAATACATGCTCAACCCGGAGTTTTAATTCTCCCGACTTGACCCAGCCCAGAACGTCTCCAGCCCGCTGCTCCAATTCTTCCCGGGTGACCGTATAATCGCCCAATCCGGGACGGGTCAGGTACTTGGAGCCGTTGCCAAGGCTGCTAGGGTCAAAAGCTGGGACCGGACCACTGGCCTGACCGTAAAGCACCATGTGGCCCCTTCGGCTCAAACAACTGATGCTCTGATCAAAGGTGGTTTTGCCCACGGCATCGTATACGGCGGCTACTCCGTCACCGTTGGTCGCTTTCTTTACTTCTTCGGCGAAGTCCAGCTGAGTGTAGAGGATGACATGGTCGGCTCCCGCTTCCCTTGCCAGGTCTGCCTTGGCTTCGGTGGAAACGGTGGTGAAGACGTACCCGCCCAGCTTTTTCACCATCTGGATCAACAATAATCCAACTCCGCCGGCTCCGGCATGAATGACGACCTTGTCGCCCTGTTTCACAGAATAGGTGGAGTGGCAAAGGTAATGGGCGGTCATGCCTTGCAGCATCGCTGCGGCCCCGTCTTTAGCGTCCAAGCCATCCGGCATCTTTATCAAGCGGTCAGCCGGTACCAACGCTTGCTCGGCGTAGGACCCGGGGGTTCCGGAGTAGGCCACTACGTCGCCCTCTTTTACCTGGGTGACACCGGAACCGACGCTGCGCACGGTTCCCGCTCCTTCCACGCCGATGATCCTGGGAAGCGTCTGGGCAGGAGAGGCGCCCATACGGTTGTAGACATCAGTGAAGTTGACTCCCACTGCCTGGACCTCAACCAATGCCTGTCCTTCTCCGGGGCTTAGGTCAGCCACGTCTTGGTACTTCATCGCCTCGGGGCCGCCATGTTCCATAATCTGGATCGCTTTCATGAGTTATCCTCCGATTGAATCGACCGCAATCCAATGGTTAAGAATTCACCTTCTCCGTTTGGTATTAGCGATCTTTCTTGATTTTGCCGCCGGATCAAGCCAGCGTTTGTTTTAGGTTTCGGCCTTTCCCTAACTAGTCACTTGTTGGAAGTGCGCCAGCCACGAAGAAGGGGCCACTCGCTTCTGGGCTAGTATACTCCGAAACGAGACGCCGGGACATGCCATGGGTGTTATTTGATGGATGTTCGCCGGGCAGATTTTAGCTGTGTGTCATGTGTTGTATAGGCTTAAATTCGGAACCGTATAGCTCTTGCCGCCCGGTCCGAATCGTTGATATCCATAAGCAAAACTGCTATGATTAACNAGNCGTTCATCGTTCTTCCATCGTTCTTCGGTGGCCGCCAAACCCCCGAAATTTCAATCCGTCTAGTCGGCTGGAAATGCCGAATGGCCAGAAANCCGGGTCNCGCACGATNCTCTATGGNGATTGCCGAAAGGTGGATNGGAAAGACCCCCAGGCCGCTGGGAAAACCCGGCGGACCGCCCCAGTCAACGTAGCCAGATTGCCCACCCAGTAGAACCCCGTTAAACCGAACGAGCAACGGTCCTTGTCCCAAGTGAGAGTTGACGATGTTAGGGAGGCGGATTGGGTGATGGATATACGGTGATATGTTCAGCAGAGGCTGGAAATTCTGGAGGTATTGCAATTGATTAGCGAAAGCGGCCCTTCTCTCTCTGAAGCCCTAACTCGGTTTATCGCCGCCAAGAAGGGTGGCAAAAAAGCCCAAGATGGGCATCAAGAGCTCGGCCGCTTTGTGGCCTGGTGCGGACGCGAAAGAGGCGTAGATGATCTTTCTCCATCTGAGGTTGCCGACTACGCCCAACACATCGGAAAGGGAGGCGTTGATTCGGCTCTCCGGCTGAATCCGTTGAAACCCTTCCTGGCCTACCTCAAGGACGAAGGCTGGATCGTTAACGGACTGGCGGCACATCTTCGTGTCCCCAGGACACGAAAGACGACCGGCAACAAATCGTCTGGCGCGGGGATGGGTGACGAGGACGCCACCCAGTTGAGTCAAGAAGGGTATGACCGCTTGGTCTCTCAGGTTGAGGTGCTCAAGGGTGAGCGGATAAGCATCGTCGAAGACATCCGCCGGGCGATGGAAGACAAGGATTTCCGCGAGAANGCCCCTCTGGAAGCCGCCAAGGAGCGCCAGGGCATCATCGAGTCCAAGATTCGGGAACTGGAAGCCGGCNTNGTCAGCGCCGTTGTGATGCAGACTGGCCGCCGAACGGCACAGCAAAAGGTAGTTGTCGGCGCGAAGTTGACTTTGAAAGACATGAATTCAGGCAAGAAGGTGGTNTACACCCTGGTGGACGTTCGGGAAGCCGACGCCTCCACCNNGAAAATCTCCACAGTNTCCCCAGTAGGTGCGGCGTTGATGGGCCGTAAATTGGGCGAAGAGGTTGCGATNAACGTGCCCAAGGGTACCTTGAACTACACCATCGAGAAAATCAGCACCTAGCCCCACGACACTGAATCGATATAAAAGAAAGAGGCCCGGTTTACCGGGCCTCTTTCTTTTTGGGCTCTCTGTTCGTAAGTTAGCCGAGCTTGTCTATCTCAGCCAGGATGTCCACTGGGTCGGGTAGCACGCCGGGAACGTAGGTTTGGCGGTAGCGAATGACGCCGCCTTTATCCACGATGATTACTGCCCGAGTGCTGGCGCCCCGCTCTTCGTTCCACAGATCGAAAGCGGTGGTGGCCTTACCCTTGGGATGGAAGTCCGATAATTCAGGGTAGGGNAGGCCTCCCATGGCGGTGGACCAAGCCCTGTGTGCCGCTACTGTGTCGCAACTTATGCCCAGAACCTGAGCATTTTTCTCCTCAAACCGGCCATGGTGTTGCCGGAAGAGGGTAGCTTGCGTGGTTCAACCAGATGTGAAGTCGAACACGTGGAACGAGAGAACCACGTGCTTCTCACCCTTATAGCTGCTAAGGGTGATGTCCCCTTCGCTAACCGAAGGAAGGGTAAAGTCGGGGGCTGTATCGCCAACTTGTGCAGGCATATCCTTACCTTTCTCCATAGATTTTTTGGACTCGTGTCCAAGTCGAGCGCTTGGGAGATTATACCGTACATCCGNGTGTTGTACGANAGACTTGCCGGTTTACATAACTTTGGGNGGAAAACGGTCTGAATATTGCCTCGTTTGAGCGCCGGGCGGTGGTATACTGGCCGAAATCTCGACCGATTTTCGGTCTTTGTGCCTCCGCGCATCTAGTCATCTATCGGTCTTGCTTCCCTCTGTTCCGAGAAGCTAGCGGCGGGGAAGGCAACTCCTGAGACCTGAGTATATTGCAAGTAGTATTTGAACGCGGCGTATATCTGCCAGAGATAGACCTGTGGCTGGACTCCCTTCGGAAGAAGGAAACCAGCCTGATTTCCCACGCCCACTCCGACCACACCGCCCGCCACCTGCGTCCCGTCCTGACGCCGAACACGGGCCTTCTTCTTTCCGAATACTTAAAGAAGTCGGATCCAATCACGCTCCAGTATCACGAGCCACTGGATCGCGGGAAATATACTCTTACGCTCTATCCCGCCGGCCATTGCCTGGGGTCTGCCCAGGTGTTGATCGAGTCGAAGTTCACCGGGGAGCGAGTGCTTTACACCGGAGACATCAAGATTAAATCCAGTCCCACCAACGAGCCGCTGGAAGTGGTGCCCTGCGACACCCTCATAATCGAAGCAACCTACGGCCGGCCCAAGTACGTATTTCCGAATCAGGACCGAGTGTTGGACACCGCTTGCAATACTCTGCGAAGCTGGCTCTCCCTGGGAGAGCAACCGGTGGTCCAGGGATGGAAACTGGGAAAATCCCAAGAGGTCTTGCACCACCTGTTAGGCCAGGGATTCGACATGATGGTGGACGAGCCGGTTTACGAGATCGCCCAGATCTATCAGCAGGCAGGAGTTAAATTCCCCGGAGAGTTAAAGCTGTTCAACGGGCAATGGCCCGAAGGGGCCGTGCTGCTCTGCCCTCCGGGTCGCCGGATGAAGGAAGCGGTGAATGGACATCGTGGCTTAAAAGTCATGGAGTTAACGGGTTGGGCAGTGGATGGAAGCAATGGATGGGCCCGCCGGGGCGATGCCAGCCTGCCCTTCAGCGATCATCCGGACTTCAACGAACTTGTTGGATACGTTCAACAGGTTAAGCCCAAAGAGGTGTACACCGTTAACGGCTTCCCGGAACTTGCGGCCCATCTGCGGGGCATGGGATACCCGGCGGTGCATCTAGACGGCCAGCGTGCCCAGGTCCAGGAGACTGGGTTTCAGATGAAGCTGGTTTAATTCTCCCAACCCCCTTTACGAAAGGGGGGCTAGCACGGAAAAAATGCAATCCCGGAAAATTGTAGGGGCAGGGTTTAAACCTACCCCGTCCCGCGTGAAAGGCCTTCCACA
>PANP01000015.1 GCA_002708395.1 Dehalococcoidia bacterium | reverse complement strand
AGTCAACCAACGCTCAACCGACTTAAATAGAAACGCAAACCGTTAGAAGCCTGGAGCCCGGGGCCTATCGAGACAAACTTTCGTCAGGCTCCAGCTTCCAGAACTCTCTGATATTCTTCGGGGGTGTTCAGGTCCCAGAGCACTTCCGGGCTGTCCATCTCCACGCGGCGTGTACCATCTAGGTGCCTTTGTACTACGGCCTTTATCCCGAACGATTCTTCGTCTATCCGACGCAGATCGTCCAACAGCGTTGGTGACAGGATTATCGGATGTCCGCCTTTGCCATTGTGTGTCGGTATGGTGATGAGGCTGCCCTGGGATAGATGATTTTCCAGAAGGAACCAAATAACGCCGGCACTTCGGGGTTGGTCAACGTTCAGAAGCAGAAGGGCTTGCGGTTGGTCAGTTCCCAAGGCGTTTAGGCCGGCTTTTATGGACGTCGTCTTGCCTTGCAGGTAGTCCGGGTTAAGCTGCCAGGAAACCCCGGCAGTATCTCCCAATTCGGACTTCAATTCATCAGAGCGATGGCCCAGCACCACCACCACTTGGTCCACGCCGCCCGCCCGCAATGAAGCGACTTGGTGCTTGATTAAAGAAACGCCCTGCCAAGGTAGCAGGGCTTTCAGTTGGCCCATCCGGCGGGACTCGCCGGCGGCCAGGAGTATCGCGACAACATCTGCCATATGAGAATCTAGGCCGTTAAACTTCAACCTTGCGTTCTACGATGGACGCGGCCCGGTCGACGAACCAATCGTCCATCTGAAGGGGAGTCCCCTTGCCGCCCCGGCGGACCATGATTATCTCGGACATGATGCTGACCGCTATTTCTTCCGGAGTGAGGGCCCCGATGTCCAATCCGATGGGGGCATGAACCTGCTTAAGCCGTTCCGTTGACACGCCCTGGCGGAGCAGGCGTTGGAAAATCATCATGTTCTTCCGGCGGCTGCCCATAAGCCCGATGTAGCGAGCCCGCGTAGTCAGAGCCGACTCCAAGGCCATGTCGTCGTAGCGGTGGCCCCTGGTCGCGGCAATCACGAAACTGTTCACATTGATGTCAAGATCGCCGGCCCATGCGTCGTAGTTGGCCACAACGGTCTGTTCCGCATAGGGGAACCGGTCGGTGTTGGAAAACTCGGGCCGGTCATCGATTATAAGGACCCGATAACCCAGGTTATGGGCCAAGTCGGCCGTGGCTTTGCCCACATGACCACCACCAATCATCACCAAGGTAGGCGGAGTGGTGAAGCCTTCGACAAAAACTTCCATGCCTTCGTCGGTGATAAAGGACTCAACGTTTCCTACATCGGCGACTCGCTGAGCCGCTTCAATGGCCCTTGCGTCCAGAACCGCGCTTCCCAAGCTGCCCGAGGTAAACCCGTCGCTGCGAAGCAACAGCTTGGACCCTAGGCCCTGGCTACCTTCCGGGACATTGACCACCGTTGCCAGGCCGACCGGCTCTCCACCCTCATAAGCCTGGAGCAGTTCGGAGCCGATGGGGACAAAGTCCTCCGGTTGCCACATCGGCTCCAGATAGAAGTACATCGTACCGCCGCAAACCAGACCGTCGCGGGCGGCAATCTCTTCGTTCAAGAAATAGTCTTTAAATTCAGGGCCACTGTGTAGCCGGAGCATCTCTTTGGCGGCGAACCAGATGTCCCCCTCCACGCAGCCCCCGCCCAGAGTCCCAACACCGGTGCCGTCCTCGCGTACCAGAAGCATCGCCCCGGCTTTCTGAGGAGTGGAGCCTTTNGTGCGGACAACTGTCGCCAGCACACCCGGANTACCGTTTTCCAGGAGNTTGATTGCTTCCTGTATAACTTCCTTCATATACACGTCACCTGATCGANNGATTATTTCTCAAGCTTATCAAAATCGCCTNATGGAGGCAATNGANNCGAGGCGGCGAANCGATGCCACATCAGCGANCCTAGTTGCGGAACNTCTTACNATTNTATGCTCTCTACTCNTGGATGTCCTTAGTGGCAAATAACAAGNAAAGGCGTNAGACTATGNCTGCGGCCCANCTTCGGGTACAATGTTATNTAATATGGCGGTTATTGTANTCACCTCCGCCGGACTTCNTAATGCGCAGAAATANATCGAAGCCATCGAACCCTTGGGCGCGGAAGTCCGGTTAGCTACTCCGGAAGACAGCGGGGCGCTGTCGACAGATCAGTTGATGGACGGCGTGGGTGGATTGCTGTTGTGCGGAGGCCCCGACGTAGACCCTTCATACTACGGTGAGACGCCCGACCCTGAAGCTGGGCTAAAACTTTCCCTCCCTCTNGATGAATTGGAGTTTCGCTTGCTAGATCACGCCCTACAGCGGGACATGCCGGTTCTAGCCATCTGCCGGGGTATGCAGTTGCTGAATGTGGCCTTTGGAGGCCGGTTGATTCAAGACCTGCCGAATCATAAATCGGAATGGAACGGTGTGGAATGGGAGCCTGANTTCCACAGCATATGCATTCCTCCCGGTGCCAAAACAGCGGCCATCATAGGGTCTGCCGGGTTCTTTAAGGTCAACAGCCTTCATCATCAAGGACTGAAAGAAGCACAACGAGCGCATCGATTGATGACCTCCGCATACTCAGTTGAGGACGGTTTGATCGAAGGCTTGGAAAGCCCGGAACACAGTTGGGTTATCGGACTTCAATGCCACCCAGAGCGGCAGGANGAAGTCCCGCGTTCCTTTAGCAACCTTTTCAAGGGGTTAGAAGAAAGAGCGGNACAGTTTCTAGAGGTCTCCCGCGTTGGATCGTTGTAGAAACCAATCGTTGCCAAAGGGAACCAATCGTAACCATCGTCCATAGAATCAGGACATATCCGGCGTCAACCGATGCCATGTTGGGAAGTGAAGGACGGGTAGAGGAGGAATAGACCATGGTGACTAGCACACCCACACCATCAGACAACATACGGCCAGTACACATCGAAGAGGAGATGCGTACGTCGTACCTGAACTACGCGATGAGCGTCATCGTCTCCCGGGCACTGCCCGACGTTCGGGACGGTTTAAAACCGGTGCAAAGGCGGATTCTCTACGCCATGCACGATATGGGCATCAGACCCGGCTCCCCCTACCGCAAATGCGCCCGTATCGCAGGAGAAGTGCTGGGGAAGTTCCACCCCCACGGTGAATCCTCAGTGTACGACTCCTTAGTACGCATGGCCCAGCCGTTCTCCCTGCGCCACCCATTAATCAACGGACAAGGTAACTTCGGCAGCGTGGACGGCGACCCTCCGGCAGCCATGCGGTACACCGAGTCCCGTCTGCACAATATCGCAGAGGAACTGCTGGCCGATATCGACTACGACACGGTCGAATTTTCGCTGAATTTCGACGATTCTATCCAAGAACCCCGGGTATTGCCGGCCCGCATGCCCAACATGTTGGTCAATGGAGCATCTGGAATCGCCGTCGGCATGGCCACCAATATTCCTCCCCACAACCTGGGGGAGGTTTGCGATGCTATCTGCTACCTCGTCGATCATCCGGACTGCGCTACCGAACGATTGATGGGCTTCGTCCTCGGGCCGGATTTCCCCACTGCCGCTAACATCCGGGGCAAGCAAGGAATCTTCGACACCTACACCACCGGACGTGGCCGCATCGTCATGGAAGCTACCACGGAGATCGAGGAGGCTCGGGGCGGACGAGAAAGAATCATCGTTACCGAGATACCTTACCAGGTGAACAAGTCCACCCTGGTTGAAAAGATTGCCATGCTGGCCCGGGAGCGAAAGGTTGAAGGAATCTCGGATGTCCGGGATGAATCGGACCGGCACGGAATGCGGATCGTCATTGAGATGCGCCGCGACGCCCAACCTGAAATAGTACTGAACAATCTTTTCAAGCACACCACCCTGCGCACGTCTTTCAACAGCATCATGCTGGCGTTGGTTGACGGTCAGCCGCAGGTCCTTCCGCTAAAGCGGTGTTTAGACCTCTTCATCCAACACCGCCAAGAAGTTATTCGGCGGCGGTCCGAGTTCTTATTGAAGAGAGCCCAGGACCGGGACCATATCGTACAAGGCCTCCTGCTGGCCCTGGAACGAGTGGAAGAGGTTATAGCCATCATCAGGGCATCCGCCGACGTGGAGACTGCCCGCAATAACTTGATGGAACAACTATCCCTCAGCCAGGTGCAAGCACAGGCGATCCTGGATATGCAACTGAGGCGTTTGGCGGCTCTGGAGAGGGAACGTCTCGAGAAAGAACATGACGAACTGATGAAGACCATCGAAGAGTTAGAAGGTCTTTTGGCCAGCCCCGAGAAGATTCTGTCATTGATAAAAACCGAGACAAGAAAGCTGAAGAAAGACTTCAGCAATCCTCGCCGCACGGTCATCCACGAAGCGGAAGTCCAGGACCAGACGGCGGAACAATTTGTTACCCATCAAGACGTGGTGGTTACCCTTAGCCAGCGTGGCTACATCAAACGGATACCGGCCGAAACCTACCGCACGCAGCACCGGGGCGGCAAGGGTGTCCGGGGTATGACCACCCGTGACGACGATACCCTGCTGGACTTGGTAGTTGTGGATACCCATGACACCTTGTTCTTCTTCAGCAACCGGGGACGGGTATACCCCAAACGGGCTTTTGAGATTTCCGGTGACCTGTCCCGCACGACACGGGGAGTTCCCTTAACAGCCCTTCTTCCGGCCTTGGCCCGAGGGGAACAGATCCAGGCCATGCTGGCGATCGAAAACCCCAAGGAAGATTACCTGCTGGTCTTGGCCACCAAGATGGGAGAGGTTAAGGCCCTAAAAACCGGCCAGCTGGCTAACATCCGGCCCAGCGGTTTGATTGTGATGGACTTGGAACAGGGTGACGAATTGGTCGCCGTAGGTCAGGTCGGAGCGGCCAAGGACCTCATCATGGTGTCGGAGAAAGGTCAAGCCATCAAATTCCCGGTTGAAAAACTTACCCCACGGTCCAGAGCCGCGGGTGGGGTTCGCGGGATGCGGCTCCTTGACGGCGATAAAATCATCGCCATGGCTCCCATCTTGCCCAACACTCACCTTCTGATTGTGAGCGAACGGGGGTACGGCAAGTCGACACCACTGTCCAGCTACCCGCGCCATTCCCGAGGCGGTCAAGGCGTACGAACATTCCGGGTGAACGAAAAGACGGGAGTAGTCGCTGCGGCCAGGGTTGTTCCGGATACCTCAGGCCAAGAAATCTTCATCATCTCGGCGAAAGCCCAAGTGGTGCGGATCACTCTGGAAGACGTAAGGGTTACCGGCCGGAATACTTCAGGTGTGATTGTCTGGAGGGACCGGGAACCCGACGACTACGTAGCGTCTATCGCCTGCTTCCAAGAAGGCCTTTACAAGAACTCTGCCGCTTCCGCCAACGGAGATAACGGGAGCAACGGAACGGTACCGGCGGAATAAAGCAGCTGAGTTAAGTTGGATCTATATAACGGCGGGCCTGTCTTTAAGATGGGNCCGCCGTTATTTGATGCCCATATTCANACAGCCATGTCTGGCCGCGAGCTCCGGTGGAATTGGTTCGCCCGCTTGATTCTCAATCAGTGGCGCCTATCGGCTTGATTTGAACTAGATAAACGAATTAGAATAGACCTTAGGTAACCACTACGAAAAGGTACTAATATCACTGAAATAGATGGTACTTATCAATCTAGGAGCTACCAATGAAACTGGTTTTCCTTCATGGAGCTGGCGGTTCTAGTCTTTCTTTTTACTATCAACTCAGACATTTCCGAAATTCGAAGGCAATCGACCTTCCGGGGCACCCTACGGGCAAAGCATGCGAATCGATCGAAGGATATCTAGAGTGGGTCCGTGGCTTCAACACAGCCCGGCGCTACAAAGACGTAATTTTGTGCGGACACTCTATGGGAGGGGCGATTGCCCAACTCTACGCTCTACGTTACCCGGACGAACTGAAGGGAATCATCCTCATCGGAACCGGAGCCCGGCTCCGGGTGCGCACCGACATCATGGATCTTTGCGCTACTCCGGGTGAAGACAATGCGGATTGGATGGAAGGCCAGAAGCACTACTACGAAGGTGTGGAGCAGGACATCTATCAGGTTTTGATGAGGCGAGCTTCAGAAGTCGGGCCGGCCGTGGAACTGAACGACTTCCAAGCCTGTGACAACTTCGACATCATGGATGAGGTTAGCAACATACGCCTCCCCACCCAGGTAGTGTGCGGCAGTGACGACGTGATGACGCCGGTGAAATATTCCGACTACCTAGGCAGCCAGATAGCGAAAGCCGATGTCCAGGTCATTCCCGGTGGCAGCCATTACGTACACCTTGAGAAGTATCAGAAAGTGAACGAGCAGATCGAGAGGTTCCTGGGAACGCTTAAGTAGCGGCCGGTCCCTCTCGGTCTACGGTTCCCTTAATCTGAGCTTGGATCGTACCAGCGGCTCCGGTAGAACATGAGCGGTTTACCGGACTCGTGCTGCTGTACCTCGTCGACTTCCCCTAAGAAGATAGTATGGTCTCCGTAGACATGGGTTCCGACAACGTGGCAAGCCAAGAACACCATGGAATCGTTGAGATATGGCACGCCATCTTTACCCGGTGTGTAGGAATACTCTACGCCACCCTGACGGTCCTCGGGACGTTTGGCGAAGTAGCCGCCCAACTCCTCCTGCTCCTTACGCAGGATGTTGACGCCAAATCGGCCGNCTTTCTCCAGAAAGCCGAAAGTGTTGGTGCCGTGGGCGACGCATACCAACACAACCGGGGGTTCCATGCAAACAGAAGTGAATGAGTTAGCAGTCATAGAATGAGGCTGCCCCTCATCGTCGACCGTCGTGATAACCGTTACTCCAGTGGCGAAGTGAGCCACTGCTGACCTGAAATCATCCTTAGATACCAAAGTACAATCCTTCTCCGGAATTTTCCAACATTATAATCACTCGCCGCTCTCGGTGCCACTGCAAAAGGCACCCGGAATCATGCCTAGTGCTCCCAGTATAGCGAAGTCAGCGAGAAACAGGTCCGCGCTTCGGAAACCGGACAGCCTCATTTAACCATCTATCACGCCTGCAGTGGCGGAAACGGATGGAAACAGCGGGCGACGTCGTCTGGCAGACATCCCTTCGCCTGGACCGGGTCAAGTTTAAGCACAACGTCCGGCGGAATCATCCCGGAAAAGACATCAGGATGCGTTAACTGGGCTAACATCTCAAGCCCATCAACCACACGTGGACCGGGGCAACTGAAATATACGTGGTCGATGAGGTATACCTCGCCAGACTTCACAGCGGGCAGGTCCATCCAACCGTCTTGGGCAGCCAGCCACGGAATCTCACGAAGTCCTCGGGCCAAGTCCGACGAGCAGAGATCGATGAATAATTTTTCCGGGGCATAGCTCCGAACCTCTTCCCAACCGATGCGGCAGGCTGAACATCCGGGAGGATAGGGGCCCGGAGCGCCTCCGGACCGCTCCAACAGGTCCGGTATCCAGTGGCCCCCAATCACGATGGGATTGATTCCCTCAAGAGAAAATACCCTGGGCTTATATCCCACGGAGGTCAAAGCGGACTCAACTGATCTGACCCGCTTTTGCAGACCGTCCACCAATTCCCGTGCTGGGCCATCGGCCCTGCAGACATTCCCAATCTCGGTTATCGTCTCGAAGATGCCGGGCAACGTCTTAGGTTGTAGTACAACCACCCTGGGCTGGGCCGGTAGGTCTTGTAGGACTTTGTTTATGGCAGCAACGTCGACTTCGCAGAAGTAGCACAGGTCCTGGGTGAGCACCACGTCCGGAGACTGGGTCAGTATCCAATCCTGGTCAAGCTCGTAGGGGCTTTCCCCGGCGGCGAGTATCCTGTTAATTTCCTTTTCCACCTCGTCGCTGGAAAGGACGTCAACATCAATCTTGCTGCGGCTCACTATGGGCTTACTGCGGGCTTCGGCTGGGTAATCACACAGGTCGCTAACGCCGGTGATTTGGTCTCCCAATCCCAAAGCAAAGAGGATCTCGGTGCCACTGGGCAATAGCGAGCAAATCTTCATGCGCAGGTGGTACTCCCTTTTTGCTGGTTACGGGATTAGGCCACATATGCCCGATATGTGTTGTATTATAGCTACTTGAATATGTCTACACCAACATACAGCACGTGGACCAACCTGGCCTTATTGAGGCTAAATGCCTTCGGCGTCGGAATCAACGGATTCTACTTGGCCATAGACACCGTTGTCTTGCCTGTCTTGGTCCTGATTCTAGCCCCGGAGGCGCTAAAGAATACCTATCTTGCGGCGTTGGGACTCTCTGGGCTGCTCGTGGCCGGAGTGATTCAGGTCGTCATCGGCCGTCTCAGCGACCGGACCCAATCCCCCTTGGGAAGACGGGTCCCCTACCTCCTGGCTGGTAGCGCCCTGATTTCCGTGGGCATGGTGGGCATCGGATTCGCCCCCACGTTTTGGCTTCTGTTCGGCGTTTGGCTCTTCATCCAGGCGAATATCAACGTCTCCTATGGGCCCTACCAAGCTCTGATTCAAGACCTGGTGCCCGGATCCCGCACCGGGGTAGCCTCGGCTTTCAAGATTCTTGCCGATGTTATCGGCGGTGTAGCTTTCATCAAAATCAGTTCGGTATTCATGGGGTGGTATGACTTTGGCGATTCCATCGAATGGCTGTGGATCACCCTAGGAGTCCTGGGTATCAATCTGTTCGTAGCTGCGGGCATCACCTCGTTCACCGTTTTATCCAGACAAAACAAGCCGGATTCCGAGGCGGCGCTGGGGGATGTACCGGTCCCCAAGAGTTCCGGCTTGCACCCTCAACTCACTCAGTTCCTCATCTCCCGTTGGTTAATGGTGACCGCTATCGTGGTATTCCAGACCTACGGACTGTTCTTCTTAAGAGACAAAGTGGGCTTGGATGCCCCCGTCCAGGCACTGGGCAACATGGTCTTGGTGGTCGGCGGGGCGGTTGCGGTTGGCGCGTACTTGGCCGGTTGGTTCTCCGACCGGATAGGACGTAAACCGGTGATTTTGGCCGGGGCAGCGGGAGCCACCATCAGCACCATAGCAATCTTGTGGGCCGGGAGCGTCACCGAAGTTCTGGTGATAGCTACTTTCATCGGATTTTCCGTGGGAACTTTACTTAGCTCCAACTGGGCGCTGGCCAACGAGATGGGCACCGCCGGAAAAGAAGCTTTGCACATGGGAGTGGTGAACCTTGCTACCATCGCCGGCGCTGCGTCCGCCAAGCTACTGGGACCGGGAGTAGACTTACTCAACCGCGCCTCCCCGGCTTCCGGTTACTCCGCCTTGCTCATAGGATGCGCCATCTTCTTCGTGCTAGGAGGAATCCTCCTGCTTCCCGTTAANACCAACCTCGATCAGGCATAGCCACCGATCCAGGGCTGCGGGTCACCGAGAGTTCCCAACACCCTNACCCCTTCGCTCCCAGCGTCCTGTTTATGAACTGAACGGCTCCTTGGGCGACCCAGCCGTTCCAGGAGGTCATGACGAAGCGGACTCCTTTTTCCACGTAGGAGGCTACGCTTTCGTCGTTGACCAAGGTGCCAGGAATTTTGCCGGCGGCGACTATCTTGGCGATAGCATTGTCTATCGCTTTCTGAACGTCGGGGTGGCCGGCGTTGCCGATGTGCCCCATGGTCTGAGCTAGGTCGGAGGGAGCAACGAAGAATACGTCGATGCCGTCCACGGTTAGAATCTCGTCCAGGTTACTCAGCGCCTTTGTCTCCTCCAGCAAGACAATCACCATCGTCTGGTCGTTGGCCGTCTNGAAATAGTCGGTGACGCCGAAGGACTGGCGGCCACCGAACATGCCCCGATAGCCCAGGGGAGCATATTTGGTTGATTGAAAGGCTTTCTCTGCTTCCTCTTTAGTATTCACGTGAGGAACGACGATTCCCATGGAGCCTCGATCCAGCGTCCGCGTGATTAGCCACGGTTCGTTGGATGTGACCCGCGTGATGGAGGTCATGCCCCAAAGGTCGCAAGCCCTTGTCTGGTCGCCNAATTGGTCCCAGGTAGGACCGCCATGCTCCATCTCGATCCAGGCGGCGTCGAAACCTAGAGGACCTAGAAAGTCGATGTTATCGCTGGACTGCAGGCCGGATATGGTGGTGACAACCCCGCCCTGCCGCAGTTTTTCTTTCGCTTTATTTATCCTTATTCCGGGCATTGAAACACTCCACTCAATGAAGATTACGCCGGGCCGCGTTGGCGCGCATGCCCGCCAACCGCATCAGTGTAGCATTGCCCCGTTGTGGATGTAACGAACCAGCGGAAATGGGCCTAGAGCGACACCCTATAATGGACTTTTACAGTCGGCGAATGCTACACTGCCGCTATAGGCGGTGTGCCTGACACGCTNACATATACCTGCTTTCACTGCCTTGTGGGCAACTTGGCCCTTCATCTTGAAACCGGAGAGAATCGCATGTTAATCGGCCACTTCACCGAGCAACCTTGGCAAGACGAAAACTCTGGGCTTATGGGAACCCAAAGCACCGACTTGGCTATCAGCAACTCCCACTACAACCCGGCAGTGGGAGCCCAGTTATACAACCGGTATCTGGACGAAAAGGTCTATGCCGAGGAGATGGGCTTCGACGGCTTGATGCTCAACGAGCACCATAGCACTCCTTTCTGCATGCAGGGGGTCACCAACGTCGGGGCGTCGATACTGGCCCGGATAACCAAGAAAGCCAAGATAATCATCCTAGGCAACGTCTTGCCCATATGGGACGACCCGCTGTGGCTGGCCGAGCAACTGGCGATGATTGACATGATTTCCAATGGACGCCTGGTTTCCGGCTTTGTTCGCGGTGGTGGCCGGGAGAGCTTCGCCCACAATTCCCCACCCCATTACAACCGGGAGCGCTTCGAAGAAGCCCACGACTTCATTATCAAAGCGTGGACCGATGATGGCCCCTTCCGATGGGAGGGAAAGCATTATCAATATCGTTATGTCAATCCATGGGCCAGGCCTTTGCAGAAGCCCCATCCTCAGATTTGGATACCCTCATCCGTGAGTGTCGAAACAGTTAAGTGGACGGCCGAGCACCGGTATCCCTTGGTGCTGTTGGCCACCAAGCTAGAGCCCACCAAAGANNCTTTCCAGCTTTACCACGACACCGCCAAAGAAGTTGGCTATGAATCGGGTACTCAGAACGTCTCCTATCTATGGAAGGTTCATGTCGACGAGACGGAAGAGAAGGCCGAGGAAGTGGGCAGGAAATATCTCTCGGGTGTGAGCAATCCCTTCTTGGCTGGCAATGAGGGACAAATCAACCCGGCAATCATGAACCTTCCGGGCCATACGTCGCGCACCTCGCGGCGATTGGCAGCGGCGTCATTCGGTCCCAGAGGAAGGTTCGGAACCAACCGGCGCCCCTTCGAAGAACAGGTAGCCGACCACACTATAATCACTGGTACGCCAAAGACTGTCCTGCCCAAGATTCGCCACGTCCTGGAGTACCTACGGCCGGGAAGCATCTTCTTTTGGGACGGCGACGGAGCCATGAGCCATGAAGACTCGATGCGCAGTCTTCGACTGATGGGTGAGGAAGTTATCCCGGCGGTGCGGGAGATGGGCAAAGAACTGGAACTTAACAGTCCCTTCGAGGTTGACCCCGCCACCGGGAAGCGCTTCCAGGATACGGAAGTGGCGGCGGTCAGCGCTGACGATTAACGAAACCCTTAGACCATCCCAACCATGAGCTTAGTTTCTAACGGGGGATTGTGCCAATGGCCGAAACGGCTGATGTAGTAGTGGTAGGCGCCGGGGTCGTCGGATGCTCGGTCGCCTACTATCTTTCACGCCAGGGCGTAAAAGTTAAGCTGGTGGAGCGTGATGGTATCGGCAGCGGCGCGTCCACCCACGCCACAGGATTCCTAAGCCTTCTGGGGGCGGAGTTCTCCCAGGGTCCGTCCTTTGAAACCGCCCTGGCCGCCTACAGGGAATTCCCCGACGTAGTGAAAGACCTGG
Organism: Dehalococcoidia bacterium; assembly: GCA_002708395.1. The sequence goes on along the minus strand of PANP01000015.1, from coordinate 23,791 downwards.
AAGAAACGACAGGCATCGATCTCTTATATCAGAGACGCCCGTCATTGAGGCTGGCTCTGGAAGAGGAAGAAGAGACCCTCATAAAAGATCTCATGTCGTGGCAGCAGGACCTGGTTCGGGTTAAATGGATAGGCCCAGATGAAGTCCACGAGGTGGAGCCACGTCTTACACGGCAGATACGGGGCGCTGCCTACGAGGACGAGTCGGCCCAGTTGGACAGCTATCGCTTGACTCTTGCGCTGGCGCAGGCGGCTGAGAAACGGGGAGCGGAGTTGCAACTCCGGCCAGTCACCGGATTTTTAGGCGACAGTTCCCGGGTAACGGGGGTGCGCACCGCCACCGGCGACATCGAGTGCGGTACGGTAGTGATGGCGGCAGGCACCTGGAGTTCGTCCTTCGGAGATGCCCTTAATTTCCCCATTCCTGTCCGGCCTTTAAAGGGAGAGCGCTTGATTCTGCGCTTCGATGGCCCCCCATTGCCGGTGTTGATAAGCTCTCCCAAGCGCGGCCACATGATTAGCAGGCTTGACGGAGTACTCAGTGTGGGCAGTACCGGAGGCCGGGACTACGACCAGAATAACCTGTTCTTGGGTGAAGAGTACGACAGCGTCCCCACTGAAACCGCCAAACTCGAACTGTTACAAAGGGCCATAGACGTTCTGCCGGGGTTAGAGTCGGCGGAGTTGGTTGAACAACTTGCTGGCTCCCGGCCCCTCAGCCCGGATCGTATGCCTATCATCGGGCCCGTGCCGGGAGTAGAAGGAATCGTGTTGGCCACCGGTCATTCCACCAAAGGTATCCANTTAGGTCCCATCACCGGACGCATCGTCACGGAGTATATTCGGGCCGGCTGTGGCCCAATATCACCAGAGATGGAGATCTATCTTCCGTCGCGGTTCGCGACGGCGTCCGCGATTGACTTCCATGCCAGCGGGAGGCTGGTGGACGAGTAACCGGGAGAGTATCATACACAACTAGTAACGTAAGGAGGAATCCGCCATGGGAATCCAAGTAAAACGCGTTGGCCACATCGGGATCTTAGTATCCGACTTCGAAAGGTCTTTCAAGTTCTACACCGAAACCATGGGTTGCAAGGTAACCAACCGCCGCCAAGGGCCGGATGGCAGAGAGACCGCGTTTCTCCGGTTCGATGAAGAACATCATGACTTCGTGATTGCGCAAGCCCCCGAGGAAGCCGATGTTACCGCGGATCAGGGTGGGACCCGGTTGATTCAGCAGATCGCTTTCTTGGTGGAAGACCGTGAAGCGTATCTGGACGCTCTGGCGCACCTGCATAAGCACGGCGTCAAACCCGCCAGCAAAGTCCTGGTTCACGGCCCGGAGGGCGGACCGAACCAGGGCGTTACGGGCAGCGGCAGCCGCTCTTTCTACTTCTTTGACCCAGACGGCAATCGCTTGGAGATTTACTGCGACGCCGTCAAGGTAAAGAACGGCGAGGAGTTCCCCAGGGCAGACATCGCTGAAGCATTGAAGGCCTTCTCTCAGGTTGAAGCACCTCGCTAAGAGCCCCACAGATAACTGACCAGGTCTTCATCTTCATGGTGAAGACCTAAGATTACTTAAATATGGAATCGGGAGGACACGATTATGGCGAAGATTAGGCATATCGCCCTGACAACGAAAGACCCCAGCAAGGCAGCAGAGTTCTACAAAGAGGCTTTCGAGATGGTAGAGGTACGCCGCAGCGACAACGGCGCGGTTTTCCTCTCTGATGGCTACATAAACCTGGCCATCTTGAACTATAAGACCGCAGCCACCGACGCCGACGTGGGACCAAACGGGGACAACTACGACGGCATCCACCACATCGGCTTCAAAGTTGACGACCTGGACGACGCGTGCGAAAAGCTGGAAGGAGCCAAAGGCCGGGCAATCACCACCAGAGAAGGCCTGGAAGCCATCGCGCCGGGATCGCCCCGCAACTTCGAGATGAAGTGGTCTGGGCCCGACGATGTGGTGATCGACATCTCTCACACCGGCTGGCTGACAAGCGAATAGTCCGCCATCACAACAGCACATTAAATTGACCCTGACCGGCCGTCGATGCATCGTCATCGTCGAACCGTCGGTCAGGGTTTTTTTGATACGGCTTAATATGGAACTGGGGAATTAGCCGCCAATATGGCCAGCGAGACTTCAAACCAAGCTGAAATCAACGTCGTTACCGGGGCTTTCGGCTATACCGGCAAGTACATCACTCGCCTGCTTCTCGCCAGCGGTGTGCAAGTTAAGACCCTCACCGGCCACCCCTAACGGCCCGACCTTTTCGGCAATCAGGTAATCGCAGTTCCCTTTAACTTCGACGACCCAGCGGCATTGATCGACGAGTTGTCAGGCGCCACCGCCTTATACAACACCTACTGGGTGCGGTTCTCCCGAGGCGAGGTCTCCTTCGACCGGGCCGTGGAAAATTCCAAGACACTGGTCCGAGCGGCCAAAGAAGCGGGTGTAGGCCGAATCGTGCACGTCAGCATCACCAATCCTTCTTTGGATTCTTCTTTTCCATACTTCAATGGAAAGGCCCAGGTCGAAGAGGCCATCATCGCTTCCGGAGTCTCCTACGCCATTGTCCGGCCGACAGTCGTCTTCGGTGTCGAAGACATCCTCATCAATCATATAGCTTGGCTACTACGCCGCTTCCCTTTGTTTGTCGTACCGGGCCAAGGCGGCTACCGGTTCCAACCTATATTCGTTGAAGACCTGGCGGAGATTGCCGTGGACGCCGGTCGGGAAAAGGACAATCTGGTCATTGATGCTGCGGGACCTGAGGTTTACACCTTTGAAGAATTCGTCCGGCTTATTGGGCAGACCATGGGCAGCAAGTCCAAGGTTGTTCATTTACCGCCCGGTCTGGCACTGGGTCTTTCTAAAATAGTCGGAATGTTCCTCGGGGACGTAGTTTTGACCCGTGATGAAGTGACCGGCTTGATGTCCGACCTGCTCATTTCGNATGCGCCTCCTGCCGGGAAGACATCGCTCAAGTCCTGGCTAAGCGAGAACCTTGCAACTTTAAGCGGACAATATGCGTCGGAACTGGCCCACCATTACCGCCGGTGATTCTACGTCCGCCTGACTGGCTGCTGACGTGCCGGATTAGTGCGGTGGGGCCAGTCCAACCGGCGTAGTCCCGTATATAGAGACGTAGCCGCAGCGAAAGGACGCTGGGTTCCGGCCTTCGCCGGAATGACGAAGTGCGCCACCAACACCAACCTGTCATTCCCGCGCATGCGAGAATCCAGTGGCTATACTGGACCACGAATTCCCAGTGAAATTGGGACATCCCCCGTTTCGGAGCTTCTCCGGAATGACAGTGGGCAGAGCACCCTACTTGACCCAGTCCTCGGGTTGAATCGCCCCATTAGCGGGTGTATGCTGCGAAATTGAAGCCCCTCCGCCCAAAGGGGGATGCCGCCACCAGGCGGATACCACTAAATCAAGCCAATCAGGGAGACTGAAATGAAATTTGGAATCTTTACCATCGTGCCCTGGCATGAGAGTATCCCCCAGGAGCAAGCCCTACGCGAAGCCATGGAGCAGATCGAACTGGCCGACCAGTTGGGGATGGACGAAGTCTGGCTGGGAGAACATCGCTTCTCCAGGCACGGTCTACTCTCCGGGATATTCACCTTCCTGGGCCAAGTCGCAGCCCGCACCAAGCATGTCCGNATCGGCACCGCCGTTATCGTGCTGCCCTTACACAACCCTATTCTGGTGGCTGAAGAGACAGCCATGCTGGACGTCATCAGCGGTGGCCGCTTCAACTTTGGCATCGGCGCAGGATATCAGCGCCAGGAGTTCGACGGCCTCGGGGTCGACATGGAGGAGAGCCGAGAGCGGTTCCAAGAGGGCGTGGACGTGATAGTCAAAGCTTGGACNGAGGAAAGCCTGACCTTCCACGGCAAATACACCAACGTAGACGACCTAGAGGTCATGCCGAAGCCGTTGCAGCGCCCCCACCCGCCCCTGTACCAGGCGGTTAGCACCTCTCCGGCTAGCATCGAATTCGCCGCCAGCCGCCAGATACAGGTCATTGCCGGAGGACCAACCGACATTCTGGGACAGGCCCCCCAAGTTATTCAGCGATGGCGGGACAAGATGGACGAATACGGCCATCCCCATGCCCACTTGGACCCGCCGATGTCCAAGGCTATCTACGTAGCACCCACAATGGAAGAGGCGGAGCGAGACCCCATCGGNCTGGAAGACTTCTCATCCAGGATTCTAGGCTCAACCGGCCGGTTGGGAACCCCGGTGGGTTTGCCGGTGGACAGCAACGGAAACTTCCCCAAAGGGTATGAGCATTGGGCCGGCCGACAGAATGACCGTAACCGTCGCGACGACCCGGGTCACGCCGGTCTGCCGCCNCTGAGGGGCACGCCGGAAGTTGTCATCGAGCGAATGAAGGCAACCCAAGACGCTGGAATCAACCATATCTTCGGCGCTTTCGGGTTCCCCGGCCTGCCTCACGAAAAGGTGATGCGGTCCATCGAACTGTTCGCCACTGAGGTGATGCCCCACTTTCGGGAGGCACCCGTAACCTAGAGATTTCCATCATCCAACTGGCTGTCCACTGGACCCTCTCCGGTGGATAACCAGATGGCGGCGATAGAGAATCCCGTCAAGCTTCAGTTTCTCTACCGCTTATCAGCACCGATATATCTTGATGTCTAGGCTGCGCGTTTATTGACGATAGGCTACCTGCATCTATAATCGTCAGGTGGTTTTTAAAAGAGAGGGTGTGGGAGGATAGATGGCGCAGCATTACAGAAACCGGAGGCCCAGCGCAGGGTTTCCATTGGTGATTGGAGTCTTGGTTCTGGTGGTNGCGGTGGCGGCAGCCGGGGTTTTCGCGCTTACCAGAGCCACCTCAACCGGCGTATCTCTCCCGGATCCTCTGAGCGATATCCAAATCACGTCTCTAGGCCTCATTGTATTTTCTTCAAACCGGGACGGCAACAACGAGATCTACGTTATGGATGCCTCCGGCTCCAACTTGTCCCGGTTAACCAACCACTTGGCCTCGGATACCCATCCAAGCTGGTCGCCCAACGGACAAAGAATCGTTTTCACTTCCAACCGTGAAGGCAATCAAGACATCTTTGTCATGAACAATGATGGGTCCGACCAGATGAACGTGTCCCAAGACCCGGGTGAAGACTACGACCCAGTTTGGTCGCCGGACGGGACGAAGATTCTATTCACCTCGGAGCGGGAAACCGGTCGCGAGGTTTTCGTCATGAATCTCAATGGCTCGGGACAAGACCGGCTGAGCAATAACGCCGGCCGTCAGAATTCCACAGCTGCTTGGTCGCCTGATGGGGAAAAGATAGCTTTTACTTCATATCAAGGGGACCTAAATATATCCACGATACAATCCAACGGCGCCGACGAGATAGTGTTGACTGACGACCCAGCCGACGATGCCAGCCCGGCCTGGTCTCCTGATGGAACGAAGATTGCCTTCCATTCGTGGCGTGACGGAAATCCAGAGATCTACGTCATGAAATCGAACGGAAATGAGCCGGTCAGATTAACCTTTGATTCCGCCGCAGATTTCGAACCATCGTGGTCCCGTGACGGGACGAAAATCATGTTTGAGTCCGACCGGGATGACGGGAGAGGCGTTTATACCATAAACCCGGACGGCACCGGCTTAACCCGCATATCCCAGAGCGGAGACTCTTCCCCCGCTTGGTCCCCCCGTCCGATTCCGGGCAAGTTGAAAATATTCTTGGTCCCTTCTTTGAGGGACCCTCAGAGTTTGTCTACGTCGGCCGAGGGACTGGGCAAGCTTTCCGTCCTACAAGTGCCACTGGTACCATTAGTTACTGGCGCAGCGCATAACGCATTGCTTCCGCATCTGGGGGGCAATTCTTCTTTAGTGTTCGCTGGAACCGGTTTTTCGGGAGATTGGTTCGAGAACGACACAACCCGCCTAGTTATCCAACTGAACGGTCCCCTGAGCGACGTCGAATATTTTCAGTGCGTCGGCCTGAGCGTCAATAAAATCTCTGAGTCTAGTTCCTGCGGCGATGGGTTCCACGTGAGTCAAATGGTACCGGGTGGATTCACCGTGGAACTTGAACTACCTTCCATTCAAGCCATCGACCCGTCGGACCGGCTGGAGCTAACCTTCGTACTTGGGACCACTGTACCGGATGGCAAAAAAGTGGTCCCGAACCTGATCTTCGGTGGTGATTCCGCCCTAAAGATTAGTTATCTTGAGATTGGCTCTGACCGGTGACACACCCTATCTGACAGGTCCGCCGATGGGTGACCTAGGGCCTTCACAAGCCAAGAATTCGCCGTAGCCGGGCTGTTGTTCCAGGTTACCCTGGTTCAGAAGCACTTGACCCCGCAACAGTGTCATCCAGGGAGTCCCTTTAACCTCCCATCCTTCGAACAGGGTGTAACCGGCGTTGCTCTGATGGTCCTTAGCGGTGATTACCCGGTCGGTTTGCGGGTCCATTATCAAGAGATCCGCGTCGGACCCCACCTGGATCACACCCTTCCTGGGATAAAGACCGAATATACGCGCGGGGTTCTCCGACATGACCCGGGCCAACCACCAGATAGGCAAACCCCGCTTAACTACTCCTTCGCTGTATGTGAGGGAAACTATGGTCTCCAATCCAGGGGAGCCAAAGGGCACCGAAGCGCCTTCGGGCGTCACGAATATGTTGTCCCACCCGACCTGTTTCAGTTCCTGGGGATGCGGCGAATGATCGCTGGAAACGATGGACGTGTGCCCTTGCTCCAACCCGCGCCACATTGCCTCCCGGTCCGGACCGTCCTCCGCTCGCAGGGGAGGTCCAATCTTCGCCAGGGGACCCACCTTCGCCATCTCCGCATCGGACAGCAGCAAGTATTGAGGGCAGGTCTCCGTCCAAACCCGTTGGCCTAGAGATTGGGCCTGCTTGATGCGCTCCATCCCCAGGTGCGTGCTCAGATGCACCACGTAAGTGGGGCAATGAGTGGCCGAGCTCATGTTGACCGCTCGGTTGATGGCCTCTTCTTCCGCCCAATCGGGACAGGCCCTGGGGAAATCGGTGGGATGGGAGTGTCCATCGGCAATCAGTTTGTTCTCCAGGTATTCGATGATGTTGCCACTCTCGCAATGGAGTTGCATCACACCGCCTCCGGAAGCCACGATATCCATGGCGTTGCAGATGTAGTCGTCGTCGCACATGCGCCAGGGGCGCTTCTTATATGTCATGAACATCTTGTAGGATTTGACCCCCATCTCCAAAGCCTGGGGCAATCCCTGAAGGATGTCCGGCCGGTTCTGCAACATGAAGTGGAAAGCGAAATCCACTAGAGCGTTGCTGGCGAATTCCTCTTTGCTCCGGTTGATAGCCTCGGGCAGGGTTTCGTCACCCTCCAGATTGTAGCTGCCGAAGGGAATCAGGGTGGTGAGGCCCGCCCTCGCTGCAGCTAGCGCCCCCAATTCGTAATTATCGTGGCCGTCCAGATGGACGTGGCTGTCGATAAGTCCAGGCAATACGAATTTGCCCGCCGCGTCGATATACTTATCCGCCGGGGGCAGCAGATGCTCCGGCCCGATGGCGGCGATCTTTTCACCGGATATCGCGATGGAGCTTTCGTAAACTTGCGAAGAAGTAACTATTTGTCCACCCCGAATTATCGTATCTACTCTTACATCCGCCATGTGAGGCCTCCCCTAGATAAATTCATGTCGTATGAGACTTTAATAACTAGCGCTGACAGCAACGATTATACTCAATCTAATCACTCTGCCGTCATCTCGGCGCTGATTTCCCACAGCCGTGCCGCCGTGTCTTCATCATAGGATGCGTCTGCGGACCTAACGGCCTGTGACTTCTCATAATAGCCGCCCGTGATTCCTTCCATCTCGTTCGAACTGGCAAGGTAGATACTGGTCAGGGCTCCTTCTGAAGGGCTGATACCCCTCAAACCAAAAAAGAAAGAAAAGATGGGTCCGATCTTGCCGTTGTTGCACAGGAATCTGGTTGCCACTACGCCGGGATGCAGCGCGTTTGCCGTCACGCCCGTACCTTCCAGCCGCCGGGCCAATTCGTAGCTGAAAAGCACGTTCCCTAACTTGGACTGGGCATAGGCCCGGAAACCCCGATACCTCCCTTGGCCCTGCAGGTTTTCCAAGTTCATCCCGATCTGGCGGTGGGAACTGGATGACACATTTACGATTCTGGCCGGTGCGCTGGAGATCATCAGGTCTATCAACAGATCTGTTAGAAGAAAATAGCTCAAGTGATTTAGTGCGAACGTTAACTCTATGCCGTCCTCGGTAAAGCGGCGGGCCAAGTTGATGGCCCCAACGTTGTTCACCAGCACGTCCAATCTTGCGTAACGGGTTTTGAATTCGTCAGCAAGCCGCCTAACCTCTCGCTGCGATGAAAGATCGGCGACTAGGTATGCGATCTCCGGGTTTCTGGTCCATTGCTTGATACGTTCGACCGACGCAGAGCACCGCTCGATATTCCGGCCGGCTAGTATCACCGTAGCGCCCAAGGAAGCCAGACCAGATGCGGTAGCCTCTCCGATGCCAGCGGTGGCCCCGGTAACCAAACATATCTTCCCGGCCATGGGTAGGTCGATGATAGCCATTCATTCACTCCGTCCGGTCAGCATTGATGTCAGCACCGATAATAACCTATCTGCCGCGGGTAGGTTACCCGGCTGGTGTATAGTTGGTGGTGAAAGGATGGGCCATGAAGAACCCTGTAATAATATCGTTGATGGCGTTAGCCGTAGCTTTGCTGACGCTGAGCAGCGACAATCCAGCATCCGCTCAAGTAGTAACCCTGTGCATCGGTAACGGCCAGGTTACCGGCCGCATCGTAACCGGCACACCATTTGGCGATTTCATCGACTGCAGCGTCTCCATCGGGGACTTGGTCATATTTGGGTTGGGCGGCGACGATTGGATCGTAGGTGGCCGTGGGGCCGACGTTATCGACGGAGGACCCGGTAACGATATCCTGATAGGCCGGGATTCCAAAGATTTCATACGGGGCGGGCCGGGTAAAGATTTCCTTGCCGGAGGCCGCGGTGACGATTTACTGCGAGGCGAGGATGGCGCCGATCAGTTATTTGGTGGCGATGATAACGACCTGCTGTTCGGGGGCGCTGGCGATGACATCATGTTCGGAGGCGCCGAAGTTGACCTTTGTAACGGGCAGGATGGGAGTGGCGACCTGGCCAGCTCTTCCTGTGAGATGCCCGCCAACGTTCCTTAGATGTCTTACGGTCACGCATCCGTCATTCCGAGGGATGCCGAAATCCAGAGAATTCCACGATTTGAACCGCTTCAATTGCCGCAGCGGTGCTTGGACTCTCGCCTGCGCGGTAGTGACGGATGGTATTTAAACACTCTCCCGACTATCCAGCAAAGACCGGGAGCCATGCTAGTTTTATTCCCAGGTGATACACTTCGTCTACTCCAGCCTACTGGATTCCCGGCTACGCGGGAATGACGGGTTGGCGTTGGCAATACTCCCCGTCATCCCGGCGTAGGAGTTTGTGAATTTATAGCGAAAAGGCTAATCTATAGTCTCAATACAGGCGTGCATTCAGTCTCATTAAGCCCTCTAATGGGATTTATTTACAAACTTGTAGGCCGGAATCCAGAGAACATATTGAAGCCAGCGAACTTGGACACCGGTCTACGCCGGTGTGACGAAAGCAAGTCCCTCACGCACTCAGATGGTGGCCTTCATTGGGACAACCCTAAGCCACGATTAAAATGTACCGACGGGAAGAGGTATAGAGGTATAAAAGAGATATAGATGCTTAAGGTCAATCTCCGGCCGGCAGGTCTGGCTGTTGGGTCCCACAAGATACATTACGCTTGGGCCATAGTAGGAGTGGCATCCGCCATGTGGATGACCACCTCTGTGATTCGGTTCGCTGCCAGCGTGCTGGTGCCCTACCTACAGGAAAACTTCGGTTGGAGCATCTTTGACATATTCGCTGGCTTTGCGATTCAGTGGATCGCTTCGGCGTTGGCCAGCCCTTTAGTTGGGTGGTTGGGAGACCGTTATGGCGTCCGGCGGATAATGGTGTTGGGNGCCTTAATCTTCGTCGNCGGCATGCTTCTCACCGGCACGATGACTCATCTGTGGCAGTTCTATCTGTTCTATGGAATCATTCTGTCCCTCGCCATGGCCATCTTCCAGGTACCGATGGTAGCAGCGGTTACCCTTTGGTTCAGGAAGCACCTAGGCATAGCCATGGGTACCATGCAAGCGATTCAAGGCTTGGGGACCGCAGCGGCAATCTTCCTAGTGTCCTTGATGGTCGATTCTCTGGGGCTGATGTGGACCTTCTGGTTGCCGGGTATAGCCGGTGGGACGATACTGTTTCTACTGGTTCGCTTGTTTTACAACGAGCCCGGCGAGATCGGCATCAAGGCATGGGGGGCCTCGGAAGACGAACCATTGGAGCGGTTGCTTGAAGGGCCGATAGCCAAGGCCAGGACCAGTGGNTTCCTGCGGCNGGCCCAACGTACGGGTACCTTTTGGAACCTCATCGGTATCCACTTCTGGGGATGCGCCGGACACAACATCATATTGATGGGTCTGGTCGCCATGGTGGTTCAGCGGGGCATCTCGACGGGAGCCGCGGCGGGGGTATTGATTGCTCTGACGGTGACGAGCACTATAACCCGGTTCGCCGTTCCCATAGTCGCTGATCGTATGGGCAGCAAAGCCGCCATGGCCGTCTGTTTTTCGTTACAGACGTTTCCGGTATTGATGCTGTTGGTTGCCAATGACCTGTGGGTTTTCTATCTGTTCGCCATCTTATTCGGTATCGGTATCGGCGGCGAGATGACCGCCTTCCCCATAATCAACCGCCAATACTACGGCAACGCGCCCATCGGCACCACCTACGGTTGGCAGGTGGGAGGGGGAGGCATGGGCATGGCTATAGGCTTGTTGGTAGGCGGTTTTATCTGGACCCAAACCGGATCATTTATCGGAGCCGTGTGGCTCTCATTCGGTTTGAGCTTGGTGGGAGTATTTTGCATCTGGGCGTTGCCGAATACGTCCCATCACTTGATACCGGATTGGGAGGAAACCCTGCCCCTAGAAGCCCGTTCATCAGCCAGCTCATGACCAGCCGCCATGGAACTCGGCCCAGCGTCGAGGGCATCCTGCGAGGCCAAGAACATGATTCGACCCGAATGGGAAAATAAGCTTGTTTAAGGCTGATTTAAGACCGGCTCACCTAGCCATCGGATCGCGACGGATCCATTACGGCTGGGTGATTGTAGTTATAGCCTCGACCATTGGGTCAATCACCTCTGCCGTTCGATTTGCCGCCACTGCCCTGGTCCCCCACCTTAGGGACTCTGCCTCGGGGCTTGGCTGGAGCTACGGCGCCATAACCCTTGGCTTCAGCCTCCAGTGGTTCGTCTTGGGGATCGTGAGCCCCTATGTAGGCTGGCTGGGGGACAGGTATGGCGCCCGCCGGCTGTTGTTGTTTGGAACATTCTTGTTCATCGCCGGCATGTTGCTCACGGGCATCATGACCAGCCTGTGGCAGTTCTACCTCTTCTTCGGCGTCATGCTGGGTGTCTCCACCACCGTTTTTTCCATACTCCTAGTAACGGGCGTCACCCTGTGGTTCAGGAGACGTCTGGGCGTGGCCATGGGGGCCATGGGGTCCGTTCAGGGAATCGGGACGATCGCATTCCTTTTCCTGATTGCCGTAGCTTTTGATGTGCTGGGCATGAAGTGGATCTTTTGGATCCCCGGCATCGCTGGCGGGGCGATCGTGCTCTTACTGATTAAGTTCTTTTACAACGAACCCGGCGACATAGGCTTGCGTCCTCTGGGCGCTCCTGAAGGCGCNCCTGTTCATAGGCCNCAGAATGACGANATGGCTCAGATAAGGGCCAAAGTGTTCCTTAGGCAAGCTCAACGGACCAGTACGTTCTGGAACCTCATCGGCATCCACTTCTGGGGCTGCATGGGCCACAACATTATCAATGTGCTGTTGGTGGCCATAGCCGTTGACCGCGGGCTTTCCCTCGGAGTGGCTGCCGGTGTCCTTGCCACGCAACAGGTCGCCGGCGTCTTCGCTCGGGGCGCCGTTCCGGTCATTGCGGACCGCATCGGCAGCAAGAGTGTTTGGGTTGCCGGCATGTCTCTTCAAGCCTTTCCTTTGCTCCTCATCCTCTTCATCCAAGACGCCTGGGCTTTTTATCTCTTCGCCATCCTACTTGGTATCGGTCAAGGGGCTGAGGTTCCTACCTTCCCTATCGCCAACCGGCAGTACTTCGGNGATGTCCCTCAAGGAAGCCTATACGGGTGGCAGAACATCGGGAACGGCCTGGGGATGGGAATGGCGCCCGTGGTNGCTGGATTCCTGTGGGACNTAACCGGAACCTCTGCAGTTCCTCTAATCATGTCCCTNGGCTTTAGCATCATGGCATTGGTCTCGGCTCTGCTGTTGCCCAGCTCGTCACGTCAATTGATTCCCGATTGGGAGGATGCGCTGCCTTCGGAGGCCCGTTCGCGGGCCAGCCTGTGAGTAGCTCTCCTGTGAAGCCAGAGAACCGTGATACAATGTGCCGGTTTAATGGCGCGGCAGCCTGACCAAACCTAATAACCCAATATCAATGGAGGGAAAACAATGCCTCAAAGTTGGGTAGACATCAATGTCGGCGGAGACACCATGGAGGCGTATCTGGCCCAGCCGGAAGCGACCGACCCGGCCCCGGCAGTGGTAGTGATTCAGGAGATCTGGGGAGTTAACTCCCACATCCAATTCTTGACCGACCGATTTCCGGCCCAAGGCTACGTTGGGCTGGCCCCCGCCATGTTCCACCGGGAAGGCCGGATGACCATGGGACTGCACGAGGAGATGGACAACGCCGTCGCCAGGATGCAGCGTTGCACCGATGACGGCATCATTGCCGACGTCCAAGCGGCGGTGGATTACCTGAAAGCACAACCCTTCGTTCAATCCGACCGCATCGGCATCGTCGGTTTCTGCTACGGAGGCCGGGTTTCTTATCTAGCAGCCTGCAACGTTTCGGACATCAAAGCCAGCGTTGTCTATTACGGCGGAAGAATCATGGGCTCCTTGGGCGACGGACCGTCTCCCTTCGAACAGTCATCCAAGATCACCGCTCCCATGCTTGGCCTGTTCGGCGAAGAGGACCAGAACCCCTCACCTGACGACGTAGCGAAGATCGACGCCGAACTGACCAGACTTAACAAGAACCATGAGTTCCATGTCTACCCGGGTTGCGGACATGGCTTCAATTGCAACGCCCGGTCCAGCTACCGGCCCGAATCTGCCCGCGACGCCTGGGGCAAGGCCATGGCTTGGTTCGAAGCAAATCTGAAGGGATAAACCGTATCTAGACTGCGATTTCATCTCTATCTATAAGCTCGGGGGATCGATCCAGATAAAAGACTACTTCGAGTTTCCTAAATCGTAGACATAACAATAGCGGGGGCGGCCTACGTTGGCGGGCTGTCCCCGTCTATATTCGTCCAGCGCTAGGCGATACCATAGAAAGAACCGAGGCCGATGCGCGGCCTTTAAATTAGAATAATGTTTCCGGGCAACACTTATATCCAGCCCGCAACTACTGGAGCAAGCACTTAGTATGGCAACCCAGGCACCCAGAGAACCAGCAAGCCCGGATCCGTCCAGACCCGCAACGAGCCAGCCTAGACAATCCAGCCTTACCACCCTGAAAAGTTACAAAGACTTCCGGCTAGTATGGGCCGGAAACTTTATCGCTCTGGGTGGGCAGTGGATCCAGATGTTCAGCATCGGTTGGTTGGTTCTGCTGCTAACCGATGGCAACGCTGTCCTCACCGGCACCGTCATCGCGATTAGGGCGTTACCCATATTATTCATCGGACCGTGGGCCGGGGTCCTTGCCGACCGCGTGGACCGGCGCAAGGTGGTGATGGCCACTCAGGCAGTCATGGCCGTGGCCGCATGCTTGTTCGCTTTGTTGGTAGTCGCCAGCGACCTGGAAGCCGACCCGGTTACCGGACCGCTCCGGCCATGGCACCCGTTCCTCTATATGATAATCTCCGGCATCGCCCACTCCATCATCCAGCCGGTGCGCCAGGCAATGATTGCCAACACCGTCCCCCGTCATGCTCTTACCAGCGCTTTGGCGCTGAATGGCATGGTCTATCCGTCAACCAGAATCATTGCCCCGGCTATCGGCGGGCTCATCATCGCAACCCTGGGGTTCAACTGGAACTTCTTTCTTGAAGCCCTGGCGTATGTGGGCATAATCGTTATGTTGATTCCGGTGAAACTCCCCTACCGCACCGAGACATCCGGGCCACGGTCCAGTCCGCTCCGCAGCATGCAAGAAGGCTTGGCCTACGTNTGGCGTCAGAAGATAATCCTGCAACTTATCATCATGCTGCTGATTCCAAACATCGTNTTTCAACCTTTGATATTCCTGCTGCCGGTATTTACCACCGAGGTTCTGNGCAAAGAAGCCGCCACCGGAGGCATCTTGGCGGCGGCCATGGGTGTGGGCGGAGTTGTGGCAGCGGTCATCATCGCGGGAACAGGGTTCATAATCCGCANGGGCTTGGTTACCTTTATCGGTCTCGCTGGCGGATCGCTTTTCGTTGTCCTGTTCTCTCTGGTCCCGTGGTGGATCGCTTCTTTCGCGTTTCTTACAGGATTGGGGTTCTGCCAGTACGCCTTCCGAGTGGCCAACAGCACCCTAATACAGACCACGGTGCCCGACGAACTACGAGGCCGGGTGATGAGCATATACATGCTGGACAACGGAATCATGCCGGTCGCGACCCTAGTCCTTGGTTTGCTGATTCACATTTGGTCTCCATCGGCTGCCTTTACCTTATTCGGGTCATTAGCGTTGGGCGCGACTTTGATAATGGCGCTTGGATTTAAGCAGGTCCGCCGGTTGGACTAACTACCCACCTGCATNCGAGCNTTCCAGACCCCGNTCCNTGTTCGAATCNNATTGACAGNGCATGGGCGTCCTAATACACTCGCTGCTAACTATCGCCGCACGCCGGGATCGATTTGTGCCATTCGACCGNCNAGNGTGCCAATTGAATACTGAAGGATGAATAGAATGNGCTTGGAAAGACCCGAGTTTGTATCCGATCTGGTTATCTATCTATTGAATGAATTAGGAGTGGAGTACGCGCCATTGAATCCCGGCGCAACCATCCGNGGACTCCACGAGTCCGTGGTGAANTACGGNAATAACACGAATCCAGAGTTGATCACCTGCTGCCATGAGGAACTGGCCGTGGCCATGGCCGAAGGATTTTACCTAGCCACCGGAAGGCCCCAGGTCACGTTGGCCCACAATATCGTGGGCCTCCAGCACGCCAGCAAGGCCATCTACGAGGCGTTCCTTAACAACATCCCAATGATTATCCTAGGCGGCACGGGGCCCTTGGACGCTAGTCACCGCCGTCCCTGGATCGACTGGATCCACACGGCTCAGGTTCAGGGTCAGATCGTCAGAGATTATGTGAAGTGGGACGACCAGCCTCTGGGGGCGCAAAGCGTGGCGGAATCCGTGCTCCGGGCCTACCAGATAGCCATGACCGAGCCGCGAGGACCGGTATATCTGTGCTTCGACGTTGAGCTACAAGAAGCCCGGTTGCCCGACGACTTCGTCTTGCCCGACATCAGCCGCTACCAAGTACCCGCATCGCCACAAGGCAACCCTGAAGCCGTAGAAGAGGCAGCCAAGGCCTTGATGGCGGCCGAAAATCCGGTCATTGTCGTCGAAGGTCTTGGACGAACACCCGGCGGCTCTGAGACTTTGCAGACCTTGGTGGACCTGGTAGGCGCTCCGGTGATTGAGATTGGTTCGGCCTACAACCTGCCAAACAGTCATCCGCTTAACGTGACCGGGGCGAACGCCGAAGTGCTGCGGGACACCGACCTAGTGCTCGCCGCCGGTGTGAGTAACCTGGAGGCCGTGCTGACAAGATCCGTCGCTTCGGCAAGCGCCACGGCTCCCGTGACACCTCGAGGCAGATCGGGTTATAACCGGGTATTCGAAAGCTCGATTCCAAGCGGGACCAAGATAATTCAGATCGGTCTGAATGACTATGGCATCAAGAGTTGGCCAAGCAACTACGGGCGGATCCTGGCCACCGACACGGCCATCTTGGGCGACGAGATTCAGGTTCTGAAACAAATCACCAAAGTGTGCCAAGATTCCATGGATGCCGGGTCACGGAAGCGGGCCACGGACCGAATTCCCAAGATAACCAAGATTCACTCGGATTTCTACGATGGGCTTCATAAAGAAGTGAAAGAGCGGTTGTGGGACCAGACTCCCACCTCTACCGCCAGGCTGGCCTCTGAGATATGGGAAGTTATTAAGGACGAAGACTGGGTGCTGGTTCACGGCTCCCTCAGCGGTTGGGAGCGGCGGTTGTGGGACGTGTCGGATGAGTCCCGATGGGTGGCAGGCGGCGGCGGAACCGGAACCGGCATGGGTGTCGCCATGGGCGCTGCTCTGGCATTCCGGGGAACCGACAAAGTCTGCGTGAGCATCCAGAACGACGGCGATCTCCTTTACACCGCCGGGTCGCTTTATACCCTGGCTCATCACGATATTCCCATGCTGGTAGTTATGTTCAACAACCGTTCTTACTACCAGGATGTTGGACACCAGACAGCCGTTGCCAGTAACCGGGAGAGGTCGGTGGAAACAGTTGGCATCGGCGTAAACATCGATGCCCCATTCACCGACTTCGCCACCTTGGCTCACAGCTTCGGTCTGGCCGGCATAGGCCCAATCTTGAACGCCGAAGACATCGGACCAGCCCTTAAGCAGGGTTTGGAGATAGTCAAGAATGAAAAGCGGACTTGCGTGATAGACACGATTGTCCAACCAAGATAAACCCAAACCCGGTCAAACAGTATACAGGAGCTGAACATGGCTACAACCTACTCTGTAGTAGGCACATCGGTACTTAGGGACGAAGGTCCGGACAAGGTTTCCGGCAACGCGAAATACCCCGCCGATATGGTGGTGCCGGGGGCGCTTTCGGGAAAGATACTTCGCAGTCCCTTTCCCCACGCCCGCATAGTCAGCATCGACCCATCTAAAGCCCGTGCCCTACCCGGTGTCCATGCGGTCCTAATCGGCTCGGACCTTCCGGACCGACCAGTGGGACGGCTATTGCGAGACTGCCCCGTACTTGCCCGGGACCACGTTAGGTTCGTGGGCGAAAAGGTGGCGGCGGTGGCGGCAGATACCGACGAGATAGCCGAAGAGGCTTTGCTGCTTATCGAAGTCGAGTATGAAGAGATTCCGGCCATCTTCGACCCAACCGAGGCGATGGAAGATTCGGCGCCGACGCTCCACCCGAATAAAGCCGATTACATCGGCCTACCTCAGCCCATCTCCAAGGTCAACAACGTGCTTGCCGAGAACCACTGGTCCAAAGGCGACGTCGACCAGGGGTTCAGTGAGTCGGACCTGATATTTGAACATTCGTTCAGCGCACAGATGATGCACCAGGCATACATCGAACCCCATGCCTGCATCGTAAAGGTGGCTGGCACGGGAAAGGTAGAGATCTGGGCCAACAACAAGGGCCCCTTCATGCTACGTGATCAACTTGCCGCAGCGGCTGACATCTCCACCGACCAGATCACCCTCTACCCGTGCAATATCGGCGGCGACTTCGGCGGAAAGGGGTCCTTCATGGACGTTCCGTTGTGCTATTATCTGTCGNTCCATGCCGGCAAGCCGGTCAAGATGTTCATGGACTACATCCAGGAGTTGATGGCAGGCAATCCCCGCCATCCCGCCNAGATTACGCTGAAGACCGGAGTTAAGAAGGACGGGCGGATCTGGGCACGTCAAGCCTATGTTGTGTTCAACAGCGGCGCTTACGGCGCTTTCAAGCCCAGGGTATATCTGGGCGGGTCAGACCATTTAGGGGGGGCTTACCAGATACCCCACGTCAACATCGATAGCTTCATGGTGTACACCAATAACGTTCCCTGCGGACACATGCGGGCACCGGCCAAACCCCAAGTCCACTTCGCCGTCGAGTCCCACATGGACATGATTGCCGCTGAGATGGGTATCGATGCCTACCAGTTCCGTCTGATCAACGTCATGAAACCCGGTGACTCGACCCCGGTCGGTAAAGAGTTTCAGGAGATCCGGGCCGAGGACACCCTCCGCGGAGCCGCTGAAGCCGCCAACTGGGACGGTCCCAAGTCCGGGCCATTCTTTGGCCGGGGCATGGCAATCTCGGACCAACCTCCAGGCAGTGGCCGGTCTACCGCTAGGGTCGCGATAGATGCTGAAGGCAAAGTAGACCTATTCATGTCCCTGTTCGACACGGGTACCGGCGCCCATACGATATTCCGCCAGGTGGTAGCAGAGATTCTGACTATACCGGTGCAGGACGTTCGGATGGTCATCCAGGACACCGACGCCGTGGAGTTCGACTCCGGTTCCGGTGGCAGCCGCGTCACCTACACCTCCGGACAAGCGGTCCTAGGCGCGTCCAACGACCTGCGGGGGAAGCTGGTCTCCAGGGCATCCGAGCTTTTGGAAAGCGATGAGGACCAGGTCGAGTTGGTGGGTGGCAGCTTCGTCGTCAAGGGCGACTCATCAAGAACGGTCTCCCTCCAAGACGTTACCGCTCAGGCGGTAACCGACGCCCACGGCCCCATCGAAGGAGAACTCAGCTACACTTCGCCAACGTCTGAGATTACCGGATTCAGTGCTCAGGTGGCGGAAGTGGAAGTGGACCCGGAGACAGGCCAAGTAACGGTTGTACGCATCGTCACCGCCCATGATGTGGGGACTATCCTCAACCCGCTGACCCACCAAGGGCAGATAGAAGGTGGAGTCATCCAGGGTTTGGGCTACGCGCTGATGGAAGAGATAACCACCGAGGACGGACGCATCTCCACGTTAAGCTTGGGNGACTACAAGATACCGACCATGCCGGACATCCCCAAACTGGAGACGGTGTTATTACAGTCGGCCTCGGGCCCTGCACCCTTCGACAGCAAGGGTATCGGCGAGAGCAGCAACGTGCCGGTGGCGGGAGCCATCGCCAACGCCGTGTTCGACGCCGCCGGGGTCCGCATATACGACTTGCCAATCACTGCGGAGAAGGTTCTTAAGGCATTGCAGGAGAAGGCGGCGCTAGGTAAGGGTTAACCGGGCGTTTTTCACTGCAGCAGTGAATCAACCGGGAGTTGGCGGGGAATCCGGATGGGGTCACTTAGAGGCCTTGAGATTCCTCGCCGCCTTCGGCTTGTGTCGGAATTACAGAAGGGTTGTTTACGTAATTCCTAATGCGGGCATTTGTCGTTCCGAGCGTAGCGAGGAATCTCAGGCATCCGCCGAAGCTATGCCTCTACATCCGGAGCATACGGTGTATTGGATGAGTTTCTAACCTCTTTTTATAACGTCCTACAACGGCCTGCGGGCAACTATGACGCTCCGTCCATCCGGCATCACATCGCGTTTTATAGACTCGAACCCCGCATCAGTTGACCACTCGAGATGTTGTCGCTCGGTGTGCGCCTGGCCACCGTCGTAGATATTCAAGAAAAACAGATTGCTGTTTAGTGCGCTAGCCGGTGACAGGTGATCGTCGTCTAGAACCCGCCCCACTATGTAGAGCTTTCCGCCTGGCTCCACGGCCTTGATGACATTCTTAATCGCTCTCCGTGCCTCGTCTTGAGAAAAAACCTGAATGAAATTGCACATCACCACCGCATCGAAGGACCCATTTATTGACCCGCTGAGGACGTCAGCCGCCATAACGGATACTCGGTCATTTGCTCCGGTCTCTGCTATGAAGCGTTGTGCGATAGCTAACACTTCAGGTAAATCCCCCACAGTGGCGTGGATGTGAGGACATTCCTCGGTAACACCGATGGCAAGCCCTCCAGAACCCCCGCCAAGGTCCAGCAGAGTGCGGTAGGCTGAGAAATCATACCTGGTAGGCAGTATTCGTCCGGTGGCCAGGNTAGTCGGATGTAGGCCACGATATACCGTCTCTTCCTGCTCGGGGGGTCATCTCGTGGAAGTTTAGCTTGGCTTTGGCTGCTCCGGTCCTGATGGATTCCGAGGTCCTGAGGATTGAGTTCAACTGATCGGAAAATTGATGGTGCCTTTCGCCCATATATGTAGCTTTACCACGGACCAGATAATGGTCCGCTTCGGCTGTGTTGGAAAATCGCTGACCTTCTACAATCAGCAACCCCGAATCCACTAAAGAGTACAACAAATGCTCTAGTTTGGTTGAACCAACGTCAAGAGTTTGAGCCAACTCCCCAACATCCATCGGTCCATTGCTCAACAGGGTGAAAAGCTCTAGCTNCATTCCGGCCAGCATTGCGAACGATGGGAACACGGCTGCTCCCAAGTTTTCGATGGTTTCTGGCATGGGTGGCTGGGTAGTCATTTCCTATCTCCCGAACAAGTCTGCGATTCTCTGGCCGACAATCTCATCCTCTCCTGGATACAANCCGAAGGCATGCAGGGTGATACACTCCTCGCCTTCCCGGACCCTGGTCCATACGGGGGGGTCGCCGGCCTTCAGACGTGCCACTAGGTCATGATTCGTCATCCCAGTTACCGCCGAGTCAATATAGATGTTCACGCCGTAGGGTTGGTGACCAATCACGTTGGTTATGGACTCTATTTTGACGCCGGGAATGCCCATCAAAGGGGCCATCATCGTCCGGCATTTTTCCTCGGCGTCGATGAGGCGGTCTTCATGGTTGAGGGTCATCCACCGTCGCACCGCCGCCACCGCCCCGATGATTTCCTGTCGATCGACTTTTTGAGGACGCCCGATTCCCCGCACCCGCCGCCCCTCGTAACTGGCGAAAGACTGCAGTCCNATCTTGCGAATCATTTCTTGGGACCCTAAAGCAAGTCCCACCGACTGGGGAGCCCCCAGGTATTTAGCGGCGATGCACTGGAAGTCGGCACCCATGCGGACATACTTGCCAAAGTTTTCCAGCGGGTATATCTGTCCGGCGGCGTCCACGGTGACCAACACGCCACGGGCGTGGGCAATCTCTATAGTTTGTTCCAATGAAAGCGCATGAGGATCAATCTCCTGCTCCACGGCGTAGTAGTGGACCGCAGCCGTATTGGGGCCGATGGCTTTTTCCAGGTCGTCCGCAGTGGTCTCCTCTTCGGAGCCAAAGTCCACTAGGGTGGCCCCGGCCAATTCCAAGCAGCGGTCGTACCAGTAGCGCTGCCGGGTCTGGATGAGAATCTCGTTCTTCATGCCGGTTGTGTTGGGCAGTTGCTGAATCTTGTCGTCGTCATCGCCGGCCATGGCGGCTGCGGTGGCCAGCGTCAGCGCCGAACCCGCTCCGGATGTCAGATAGGCNGCCGGGACATCGACCATCTTGGCGATCGCATCCCCCGCCTTTTCCTGTAGATCAAGAAGGAATATATAAGCTCCGTCGGCCTGGGCCATCGCCTCTCTGACCTCGGGAAAGGGGGTCGAGCCGCCCAGCATCGTCACGCTGCCGGTGGCGTTGATCACTGGATTTGCGCCTAGTTCTTTGTAAATCTCGCCCCAAGATGAATCTACCATGATGCTCTCCTCTGCGAATGACCAGGGGATTTCGCGCCGCAGCGAATGAGTGGCGTGCGGCNGTTCAGTTATGTTATCTGCCGCCGGACTGGCTGTCCAGAAAGAGCTAGGCTCTATTAGATACCCGCTCATGCACGTTCGTGGAGATCCTGTCGAACCACCTTTCCCCCGAAGGACCCTTCGACGGGCTCAGGGCGAACGGATGATATCAACGTACCCGAGGCAAGGGGTGATTTAGCGAAAATTTATCGCCCCGGAAGCCCCGTAAAGACCCAGTCCCGGGTTCTCCAGCACGTTTCCCCAATCCCTCAGCATGGCCACGGTTAATAGTGGTTGACGCCACTGTCTCCGATGTCCCATCCCAAGCAGACATCGACGCCATGGCTCAGGCCGAAGAGGCTCCCTTACNGGCCGAGATAGCACGGGTCGTTGAGAGCGGGCAAAACGTGCGCATGGAACCCGGTCCCAACGGCACCACCATCTGGCACGTGCAGGCCGGCGCCGGCGGAATCCCGGCCACGGCCCAGACCTTCGACTTTCTGGCCAAAGACATCAATATCCAGGAAGGCTACACCGTCGTTTGGGACTCGGAGATGTTCCACAACGTTACCTTCCATCCCGGTCGGATGCACCCGGAGTTCATCGTCCCTATTCCTCAACTTANCCCCTGGGCTATAATGTGGGANCTAACCTGGTCTATTCTCGGGGAAACCCTTTGCGAGGATGCTATGAAAAGCATTGAACTTGATTACTCCAAACGTTGTGGGGACGAACCGTCCAAAGGGCACAACCGCTGGCACCCGGACATCGCTCCAGCGGTGACGGCCGACCCGGGCGAAGAAGTGTTGCTTCAAACCAGGAACGCGTTCGATGGCGAGGTCACACCAAGTTCTCGTGCCGGGGACCTCACCAACCTGAACCTAAATGTGGTGCACCCGCTGACCGGCCCAGTGTTCGTCAACGGAGCCGAACCAGGCGACTTGCTAGAGGTAAACATCCTCGAGATCGAACCAGCATCTTGGGGATTCACCACCATCATCCCCGGCTTCGGTTTCCTGCGGGACGTATTTCTGGAACCTTACATCGTCCACTGGATCATCGAAGACGGCTACGCCGAGTCGCCGGACCTTCCCGGCGTCCGTATCCCCGGAGCGCCTTTCATGGGCACCATTGGAGTGGCCCCGTCGCGNGAATTGCGCCGGGAGATTTACCTGCGAGAAGATGAATTGCTGCAAAGGGGAGGGGCGGTGTTGGGACCCGAACCCAAGGACGCAGTACCGGCTCATGAACCCATAGCGTCNGAAGCGCTACGGACCATCCCGCCCCGAGAACACGGTGGAAACCTGGACATCAAACAACTCACCGCCGGAACCAGATTGTTGTTGCCGGTGTTCACTCCTGGGGCTCTCTTCTCAGCCGGAGACGCCCACTTCGCCCAGGGAGATTCGGAATGCTGCGGGACGGCGGTGGAGATGGACTGCACCCTTCACGTGAACTTCCAGGTCCGGAAGGGAGAGGCAACGCGGCGCAATCTTCGGTTCCCCATNTTCGAACGGGACGACTATTTCACAACGCCGGAAATGGCGGTGCCCCAGCGATTCATAGCATCCACCGGCATGTGCATCGCCGACGGTGTTAACGAATCGGAGAACGCAACTTTGGCGTCGCGAAACGCTCTGCTTAGCATGATTCAACTGCTCATGGAAAGGGGTTGGTCCCGCGAGCAAGCGTACTGCATCTGTAGCGTAGCGGTGGACCTAAAAGTGAGCCAGGTAGTGGACGTCCCCAATTTTGTAGTGTCCGCATTTCTTCCCCTGGACATCTTCGTTTAAGGGAAAACGGGCTGGCTTTAGACCCCTAGACATGATCAGCAGACCGGACCATTTAACCGACCCAATAGCCGGATCACCAGGCCGAGACATTCGTTTAGCATGGCGGTTGTCGGCGTCTCGGTATCCGGCTTTTTTAACGGCCAACTNCACCACTCTTTAACCTCCACCCCAACACTGAATAACCGTCGCAGCCGCGGTGNCAAATCCTAGGCCACCNATCCATCTCCTTCCACTCAGCCTTCAACAATCAGCCCTATCTTATGGACATGTCTGAGTGCATGTTACCTATGGGTACCCAAGTATTACATGGGTCATCTGAGGCTAAATTACGGGTAGCACTCATAC
>PANP01000014.1 GCA_002708395.1 Dehalococcoidia bacterium | reverse complement strand
ATGGAACGGTGAAGCGGCCCCACTTCAGGTCGTCTTCGCCTCCCATGGGAGCGCGCAATTGCTCCGGGGTTATCTGGCCCGGTGGGGCGATTGTTGAGGGACACGCCAGCACATCTATATCTTCAAACACGCTTCGAAGCAGACCGTTGCACTCCGCGCGCACGTTGTTGGCCTGGGCATAATCCGAGCCGGTTACTTCAGAGCCCTTGTCCAGCCAGCCCCGGAACCAGGGGCCGTACTCGTCCCGGCGTGACGGATAGGTCGCGCGATGGGCTTCGGCGGCTTCGGCGGAACATAGCACCGCCCAAGCTCCGGTATATTCGCGGGTCTCGGGCATGCTCACCTCGACAATCTCCGCGCCCAGCACTTCCATCACTCGGATGGCCGCCAACACCGACGCTGATAATTCGCCGTCAACGTCGTCCTCGATATACCGAAGGTCCAGGCCGATGCGAATGCCACCTACACCCTCTCCCAGTCCCGCCAACAAGTCGAGTGCAGGTCTGGGCAGAGAGGTTGCGTCGTTGGGGTCGTGGCTGGCGATGGCTTGAAGCATGATACCGGCGTCGGCGGCGCTGCGGGTCATGGGGCCGACGTGGTCCATGGACTCGGCCAGGGCCAGAACTCCGTAGCGGCTGACCAATCCCCATGTGGGCTTGATACCGACGATACCGCAGGAAGCCGCGGGAAACCGTATGGAGCCGCCGGTGTCGCTGCCCAGAGATCCAAAGCAAAGCCCGGCGGCGGTGGCTACTCCGGAGCCGCTGGACGATACGCCGGTCCAATACTCCGGGTTCCACGGGTTGACCGGGATCGGGAAGTCAGGGTGGTATCCGGCCATCGCTCCCTCGGTCAAGTTCAGTTTGCCCAGCAGGACCGAGCCCGCAGCTGCCAGCTTGGAGATAACCGTAGCGTCGAAATCTGGAACGTGATTGGATAGCACCGGTGTACCGCCCATGGTGCGGACGCCTTTAGTGAAGCAAAGATCCTTCACCGCGATGGGCACGCCGTGCAGAGGACCCAAGTAGCCTCCGGCGGAAATCTCAATCTCCGCTTTTCTGGCCGAATCCATCGCTTGGTCCGCCATCACCGTTGCGTAGCTCTGGAATCGACCGTCCAGCGCATCGATTCGCTGGAGCATCGCTTCGGTCACTTCCACCGGGGAAACCTGCTTGTCGCGGATCAAGGCCGCGACTTCGGTGATAGTCAGGTAATGCAAAGGGGGGTCGCTCATATCTCCATTCCTCCGGTGGTTCCCGGTTACGCCAATCCTCTGACCTGTCTGAATGTAACTAAAAACAGAAGAGATAGGGTCAAGCTGACCGCCGCGACGATTGTCAGCGCGCCGGACACGGTGGTTAGATCCATCAAAAGCCCAATCAATACGATGGCGATAGGACCCAATCCGAACTCTAACATGTAGATACTAGTGATTCTGCCCCGTAGAGTGTCGGGCGTCATGGATTGGATCAGAGTCTGGGTGCTGACGATGAAGGTGGACTGGGAGATCCCCAGCACAATCAGCATTGCTATGGATAGGGCCAGCCAATGGGACTGGGCCAGTACAAGGACCGCCGCCGACCCCAGAACCAGGCATATCAGCCCCAGCTTCCCCTTGTAGATGACGAATCCCAGAGACGCGATGGCAACGGTGGCGGCGATGCCTCCGACACCCTGAGCCGCCAAGAGGTATCCTCCGACGCTGGCATTGGCGCCCAGCACGGTGCTGGCGTAAGGCGGGAGCAGGGCCGGCACGGGGATGAATACCACATTCAATATAATTCCCAGGACAATCAGGTGCAGGATTATCCGGTTGTCTCGCCAGATGTATCTGAACCCGTCCTTGAAGTTCGCCAAGACCGACGTGAACCGGGCGGTCGATGCCTGCTGGTAGGGAGTCTTCATCGGAATCAACAGCAAAGCGGTGGCGATGTAGGCTCCGGCTTCGACGAAGAAGTTCCACTGTATCCCCACGGTGGTGATTAGCAATCCTCCCAACAATCCTCCGGCTAGACGGTTCACGGTGACGGTCATGGCGCTTAAAGCGAAGGCGTTGCCCATGTTTTCCGGGGGCACCGTGTTGGCGATGAGGGATTGCCGGGCCGGCATGATAAATGCGAAGCAGACCGCCGATACCGAAGCGTATGCGAATACGTGCCAGACTTGGGCTGAGCCGGTAGCTACCATGCTGGCGAAGAAAACGGCCACAACACCGAGGAATATCTGGAGGACAATGACCAGCTTGCGCCGGTCGATGCGGTCGGCAATCACCCCCGCCCAGGGTCCAATCACCAAGGTGGGGAGCCCCCGCAGTCCGGCAGCCGCGCCGGAAAGGGAAGCTGATTCGGTTAGGTCCCACACCATCCAACTCAAGGTTATGAACTGGAGCCATAGGGCCAGGTTATCGAAGATACTCCCGGCCCATAGCAGTCGAAAGTCGATGCTTTTAAGAGATGAGAAAGTTTGCAGACCGGACCGGCGCCGGGAAGCCGTGTTACCGCCTGTGTCGACGCCATCCTGCCTTCGTTGTTGATTCATCAGGCCAACCCGGACAAGGTCTAATCGCCTGGCTTGCCGCCCAACCGACCGGCCAAGGCCCAAGCGGAAGGCACCGCCAGAGACGCGACGTACAATTTGGCCAGATCCCCAAAGATGAAGGGATACAATCCGAACTCCAGCACCTTATCGTTGGGCACGAATAATGACAGTTGTATCAGGCCGGGGATGTACAGAACGATGTTGCCTGCGCCCATGGCTAGGAGGATCCACACCCGGCGGTCCCAGCCCCGTTCGCATAGGTAGCCGACGACGAACGCCGCCGGGATGAAGCCGATGATGTACCCGCCCGAGGCAAGATTCCAAACTAATCCGGCCGAGCCCGAGGAAAAGCCAAAGATGTATCCGCCCGCGTTGGCCTGAAAGAGAAAGTCCGCTCCGCTGCCGCCGGCGAAGACCGGAAACACACTACCCTCCACCAGGTATAGGGCGAGGGCCGCTG
Source organism: Dehalococcoidia bacterium (assembly GCA_002708395.1). Next base: position 17,328 of record PANP01000014.1, on the reverse strand, counting down.
CGCCGCGACGGCTGCCTAGAGTCGCTCCGGTCAACAGCACCGCCAGCGTCTGGCCGGTGATGGGCACCGGGGTGAAGGACAGGTGGATGACGAAACGGGCCATCAAGGCGGTGAACAAACTGAACCCTACAATCAGTAGAACGTCCCTGGCTATCCGGCGGTTCAGTTGGCTTGTGGGCAGCAGGGCGTCGATCAGGGTTGCTGCTTGTGTTGGGGAGTACAAATCGGACCTCCTCTAGCTAGCCGGGTCTCCGGCCCTGCCAGAGTATACCGTGCTAAACCTGCCTGTAAACCCGGCGTCAGGAATGAAGCGCGTGTATCTGAAAGAACAGTCCGGTGGGGGAGGAATGGAGGAGAACATTCGGTAGCGGTCTCTTCGGCGAAATAGCGGTGCTGATTGACTGAGATGGCGGGGTGGGAACGCTTCAGTGGTTTAATCAGCTTCTTGGAGAATCGGTTGTTCCCACAGGGCGCTGCGAAAACCAGTCAGGTCGGCGGCGAGTTTGTCGATGAAGTTCTGCACGGCAGGACCTAGATACTTCCCTTTCAAAGTGCAGATGCCGATCGCCGATCCGGGGAAGAGATGGTCTAGGTTCACCACACTCAAATGCTCAAGGTCTTCGGGCAGTAGGGCGAAATCGCTGACTACCGCCACGCCCATGTCAATCTCCACGTATCGCTTGATGGACTGGAAGCTATCCATGGACAGAGTGACATCACACTCGATGCCCTGGGCCTCCAACGCACGGTCTACCTGCTGCCAAATCACGCTCTCCGGTCCTGGGAGAATCAGAGACGACTGGGAAATGTCACGGATCCCTATATTCTGGAGATTTGCCAACGGGTGGTTTTTCGGTGTCAGTAGTACTGCGTTGTAACTGAACAATTGTAGGTAGTCGAGATTCTGGTCGTCGGCCGAGGGAGGGGAGCACAGAGCCATATCGACCTCACCGGACTTGACCAAACGTAGCAGCGAGTCGTAGGGGCGGGCCAACAGGGTGATTCTTACGTCAGGGTACTGTTCGCGAAACGGTTGGATAACCTTGGGGAGGTGGTGCATTACCAAGTCAGGATAGGCCCCCACCACGAATGCGCCGTGTTGTTCCGGGTGGGCTATCTGGTCCTTGAGGCTACTCGCCGCATCGACGATGGGGATAACCAGTTTCAGAAAGGCGTTGCCTTCTACGGTCAATTTGTATGGCCGGGAAGATCGGTCAAACAAGGTGATTCCGAACTCAATCTCAAGTCTCCTGACGTGCTGGGAGACCACGCTCTGCCCAACTTCCTGTCTGCGGGCAGCCTTGGTGACACTGTGGTAACGAGCCGTGTAGTAAAAGCTGGTTAGTTCAATAAGCCTCAATGTGAATCATNTGTCCNATTCTCAATGAGCATTGCCATATGAGAATATTATTAATTGAGAATCGTGATGNTANTNNTTTAGAGTATNTNATATCTGGATAGTATTCCTTGCCGTTGNCTTGTGTCAAGCAAAAAAATCNGAAGAACGGAACCCCTTGCCAGCAGCGGACGGTAGTTATCTCTCATAGCGCCGATGACAGAAATTAAAACCGTTGCTTACCCACATATACCTACGAAATAGTAGTGAACAATGGATGCTATAGATGCAATGTAAGAAGAAGACCGGCGGATTTTATCCGCCGGTCTTCGTTGTGAGCACAAAGTTTGAGCTATCCCCTCATGACTGAGGAGGTGATGAGGCTTACAGGTTGCGTTGAGGCTCGGCGTATTCCTTGAGCTTGTTATATATCTGTAGCCGGTTCCGCTGCGTGTCGACAATCATGATGCGGTTGTTGCCGGTATCGAAGGCTAAGGCCGTTGGCATGCCCAATCGCCATTCAACCTCCATGTTCTTGACTTCGCGGCGCCGCCTGACTGCTCCGGGGTTGGTAAAGACGATTTCTTGAGCCCACTTGGTTAGCTCTTGAGCGTCTCCCACAAAGCTGGTGAGATACTTACCTTCCGAGTTAAAGAGTTGCACCCGATCATTGGCCCAGTCGCAGATATACACGTCTCCGTCCGGGTCGATCGATACTGCCGATGGACGGTTCAGTTCACCGCGACCCGTGCCGTAGGTGCCGAACTGGGCCAGGAACTTGCCATCTGGAGTGAATTTCTGTACCCGGTTGTTCTTGTGGTCGGCAACGTAGACATTGCCTTCATGATCCAGATTGATACCCCAGGGGGAGTCGAACTCTCCCTCTCCAGTGCCTAACTTACCCCAACCGAGCAGGAACTTTCCTTCCTTGGTGAGTTTCTGCACCCGGTGGTTGCGGCTGTCGACCACGTAGATGTCATTCTGAGCGTCAGTCGCGATGCCTGAAGGGCCGCTGAACTCGGCGTCTCCTTCTCCGGAAGATCCCCAGTCGTTAAGGTAGTTGCCGTCCTTATCGAATACCGAAACCCGGTTTAGCCACTCGTCGCTAACATACACGTTGTACTGGTCGTCCAGGGTGATACCGGCGGGCCAGATGAGTTCGCCTTGACCATCGCCATACTTGGAAAATTCGCTGATAAACTCCTCGTCGCCCGCCTCGGTCCCAACGTTGAAGATTCCCACCCGTGCGCCACGTCCGGCCCGGTTCCAAGGGACCGTTGGGATGTATTCATACCCCCGATTCAGTACATACACCCGGGTTCCCTCGCCCAAGGCGATGTCGATGGCTACGTTAAATCCCGAACCGGAAGGCGCTCCCCGTCCGATACTATGGCTATAGTCGAATGTGCGCCCGGCTACTATCTGGGTAACCATATTTTGCTCCTGCTAACGGATTTGCGGCTGGTCCTTCGACAAGCTCAGGACGAACGTAAGACGGTAGTCGATTCCTGCCGTTCGTGGTGCGCTTGTCGAACCACCGGTTCTGGAGAATACAGGCCAACCGCCATAGAGGTCGGTTGGCCCTGTTGGTGTCTAAATCCTCTCTGATTAGAGGAAGGATGGCTTTTCGAAGGTTCCCTTGACTATGGTTTTGGCATCCAACCCGAGCCAGTCCTCCAAAACGGTGGAATAAAGGCCACGGAAGTCCAGGTTGGGCACCAAGTCGCCCTGTTCCAGGTCTTCTGTCTTGGTGGAGGGATACTCACCGTACTGGCCGCCTTTCACAGGGTCGCCGATAGCGAAGGCCACGCCAGCGGAGCCGTGATCGGTGCCGGACCCGTTGTCCCGGACGCGGCGTCCAAATTCGGAAAAGAGCAGCATGACGACGTTGTCCGCTGCGTCGTGCTCTTTAAGGTCGGCAAAGAAATCGCCCACCGCCCGGGACGTGTCCCGCCACAGGTCGGCGTGCATGCCAAGTTGGTTGGCGTGGGAATCGAAACTTCCGTACTCGCAATAGAAGATTCGAGTCCCTAGGTTGGCCAGATGTACCTGGGCGATGTCCCTGAGCTTGCGGCCAACGCCCGTATCCGCATATTCAACCGTGGATGAGTACTTTTGAGGGGCCACTTTCAATATGTCGGCCCCAGCCATTGCCTCAAGCCCGGTTTCTCCGAGGTACTCCATGGCCAAGCCCGTGCCGATGGCCGGAGAGTACATCTGGGTGAACCGGTCCAAAATCGTATTCCGGCGTTGGGTGTCGGAGATTCCGGTAAGGAGGCCGTAGCTATCCAGGGAATCCACGCAGGCTACCGGCACCCCAGGCAGGGACACGGCCCTAAACATGCTGGGGCCGATGCTGACCGTAGTGACCACGTTTTCCTTGTTGGGGTCAATGTCCTTGGCTGCCAACCCCAGCCAGCCTTCAGTACCTACCCGGTCCGGCTCGCAGGTGTGCCAGATGTCCATGGAACGGAAGTGGGACCTGATGGAGTTGGCATAGCCAACGCCGTGAATGATGGCTGCGTTGCCTTGGTCGTATATATCTTTGATGACCTGCATGCTGGGATGAAAACCAAACTTGCCGTCCAGGTCGATGATATCGGCTTCAGGTATCTTGACACCCGGCCGGGCGTCCCAATAAAGAGGGTCGGTATAGGGGATGACGGTGTTNAGGTAGTCGTTACCTCCGGATAGTTGCAGTACCACCAGCACCGGGTCTTTCTTGTTACTGGTCATTTATCGCTCCTTTTGATTGAAAGGCTGTTTTAAAAACTCGAGATGCCTTTTCCCCGGTCATTCGACAGGCTCAGGATGAACGGAGAAACTTTCTTTATCCCGTTCGTGGTGAGCCCTTCGGCAAGCTCAGGACAGGCTCGTCGAACCACTATGTGCCACAGGTACTAAGCGTAAAGATATTCTCGTAATGAAACGACTAGCTGAAGCAGCTCTCCAACCTTTTCGCTGGAGTTACTGACGTCTTGGTCTGAGTCCCAGCTAAGCTGGCCGAACTCAGTTGCGTGGTCCACCAGCAGTTGACGGCTCTCCGAAGTGACATCCAAAGGCCCCATCAAGTCCAAGCAGGTGTCCACTAGCTGTTCAGAATCCAGGTTTCCCTTGGCCCTTATCCTGCCGACTATCGACTGGATTCCCGGATTGCTTACATCACCAACCATGTCGGCGCAGAAGTTGATGCGCTTCATCAGCGAACCACTGTTGATCCACTCAACTCCGGTGTGCCAGCCTTCTACGCTGGGCGGATTGAGCAAGTCTTGCCCCATATACCCGGCTTGCTTGGCCCGTTCGCCGATGCCTGGGGAAGGAAAGGCATACCCCCCGACCACCCTCAGAGTGCCTACGACGACCTCGGCGGGGCTCTTTATCTTGGCGAATCGGGCGTTCTTGAAGAAGTCGGAATGGAACAGCACTCGCAATACCGAGCGCATGTCGTATTTGGAGTCTATGAAGGTCTTGGCCAGCAGATCCACCGCCTCGGGATCATTGGGAGGCGTGTCCAACCAGGACGGGACCTGGGGTTCGTCGGCGACGAAGAAGTTGTACAGATGACGGGCGACGAACTTGGCTGTTGCTGGCTGCTGGCAAACGATGTCGATGATGTCTTCGCCATTGAAGTTACCGGTTTGACCCAAGAAGGTTTTTTCGCCTTCATCGTGGTCTTCTTCCTGGAACTCGAAGCCCCAGTCGAAACGACCGTAGGCCTGCCGGGGAATCATGGGTGAGAGCGTCCAGCCGGTGAAGGCCCTAGAGCATTGCCTTACATCGTCTTCGGTGTAGTTGCCCACACCCATGCTGAACAGTTCCAGCAACTCCCGGCCCCAGTTCTCATTGACGGCGTAGGAGTGATTGTCGCAGTTATCCAGCCAGAAAATCATCGCCGGGTTCTTGGCCAGGGCGACGAGCAACTCGCGGTAGTCGCCCATCCCCTTCTCTCGGAACATGTCGATTTGGGAGATGACCTCATGATAGTGGTCTACTTTTCCGGCGCCTGTGGCGAACACGTGGTGCCAAAAGAGCACCATCTTCTCTTCCAATACCCGTTCGGTGCTGACCAGATCGTGGAGCCATGCGGCGCTGCCCATACCAGACGAGGTTATGGGCCGACGGTAGCCGGGGTGATACCGGAAGAACTCCAACCGGTCCGATGGGTCTTGAGTCTCTGGATTGAGCAACTCGTCTACGGTCGCGTCGTAGCCTTTGGCCGCCCTGGTTTCCAGCTCTTCACGGGTCGCGCCGAATCCGGCGCGGCGCATAAGGTGAGCCATTAACGCTATGTCTTCTGCCATTACATCCCTCTTTTCGAAGTTTTTCAGGGGTAGAACTGAATCTGGGGTTCCCACCGGAGCTTGGTGGCGCCGGTTAAAACACCGGGTCGAATCTTTTGTCGAATTATGCTGAGTGGCAATAATCCTGTCAAGTAAGCTGGTGTTCTGGGCTCTGTGGCGAAATATCCGAAGTTAACCCTTCGTCATTCCGGCGCAGGCGGGAATCCACGAAATATTCCGCTATCAACCTGCCTGGATCCCGGCCTGCGCCAGTGTGACGGTGGAGCGTTTACCCCGCCGACTCCAACGATGCGACGCTGAAAATCACCCGGAACGGCTTACAGAAAACTACCACGCTATTAAATGTAGAAACGTCGGCATCGTTGGGGATGGGGTAGTTGTGTTTTCCATGTTCCCTTTAAGCTTGGCCAATTCCAGGTGGCCCGGACCGGTGACCTGCCCAGCTTCCTCCGGGTTTTGACTGCGAGTGAGGATGACCCGCAGGTCGGGGCCGTTGGTTACCTGGAGATCTGTCAGCCTGAGAAGCTGGGTGCCGTCGGCTAGGCTGTAGATGGTCGCCGTTCCGGTTCCTCTGTGAAAGCGGTCCTGATCCCGGAACTGCCCTGACTTTAGCCNGACTGGTTCGCTGGCAGGTTGAGCTTCGGCCTTGGCCATAACCTCGGGAAGGGCGTCCTTCATCGCCTCGGCAATCTTCTGGGTCATTTCATCTTTGGCCGGGGCAGTCATGGTGCCGGGCATCGACTTCACCGCTGCGTCCGCCAGGGATTTCACCACGGCGTCCGTCGCGTCGGCATTCCGTGCGCCCAAGGTCTTGGTTAATTCGGATCTGGGGTCGACTGGCAGCGGCATGTCCTCATTGGAAGACTGGTCCACTTTCGCGATGCCCGACATGACCTGCTCCACTTGGGCCCGGTCCATGTCTGGGGGAACGACAGCCGTGGAAGCGAAGGGAAACTCCTCTTCCACCGTGGTGTTGGTGAAAAAGGGAGCTAGTAGCCACCAAGCGATGCCGATCACGGGCACCAATATAACGACTGCCAGGATGCCCAGGATCCGCTTTCGGCGAAGCATAGGACGCTCCTTTCAGGAAAAGTTTTGGAGTTTTAGTTCTACATTGCCTGTCTTTAGATTCCCTGCCAAACCCGCCTGGTCTCGCCACGGACGAACCGGCCGAATCCCGGATGGGGGAAGTGGCCCGCTGATACCAGAGTCCCTTCGGCCTCCAGTTGGTCCAGCACCGAGTGGCGGGTCTGGCGGGACAATGCCGGATCCACGTCGAAGATGGGACTCCAGTCGGTGTAATGGGCTTGGGCCACGCTGTGCGCCACGTCGCCCAATATGTAGGCTCGCTCTCCATCGGAGGCTACGATGATGGAGACGTGGCCGGGGGTATGGCCTGGCGTCCACACCGTAGTTAACTCGTCGGTTATCTTGTGGTCGTCTTGCATGAAGTCGATGAGCCCCAGCTCTTGCAAGGGAAGCACTTGGTTGGTGATGTGCTCGGCTTGGGCCACAACCTCAGGTTTGGTCCAATAGTCCCAGTCCTTCTGGGGAATCACGTACCGGGCGTTGGGGAAGTTGGGGCGGCCGTTGGTCAGGTTCCAGCCCACGTGGTCGGGATGAAGATGGGTGAAGACCACCAAGTCCACCTCGNCGCGGTCGATGCCCTTCTGGCTCATATCGTCCATCAAGGTGCCGTCCTCGGCCTGGAGACCGGTATCGATGATTATCAACTTTCCGCTGGAGCGCACCGCCAGCGTCCCGTACCGGGTCCGAACTTGGTCCTGTTCGTCCACCAATCCGACAAACTCCTTCCATTGCTCGATGGCGGTATCGGGAAANGGCATCAAAGGCGATCTGGACGGGGCGCCGTCGCTGAGGGAGATGAACTCCACGTTTCCTACTTTGATCTGATGGTCTGGCATGGTTACTCCTTCTTACGTGTCGACCTGAATTCGATCCAAATCATACTTGCGTCCTTGGACCGTAGTTGGCAGATGCCTAGTTTGCCACATTTGCGGCGATTCGCATATGGCCCGCTGCGGCTGGAAAAGTTTGACAATTTCCTAAGGCCGAGAGTAACCTCAAACCACCTGATTGAGGCTCGGATACGGTCACTGGAATGGCCCAGATNAGGAATCTTGACTGAGGGGTGATCCCAGTGGTCGAGACCACGCAAGCTGCGCTGAAAGTTGGACCCTCCACCATGGATTTTCGCGAGATGGAGGTTCCGGAGATTGGTCCCGATGAAGCTCTGTTAAAGGTAGAAGTCGCTGGCGTCTGCGGCACCGACGTTAGTCAGTACCGTCTGGAGTTGCGGGGCAGTCCCATCATCATGGGGCATGAGAATGTGGGCTACATAACCAGTGTGGGTAAGCAATTCGCCGCGCGAAAAGGCGTTCACGAGGGAGACCTAGTGTTCTTAGAGCACTATCTCCCCTGCGGGAACTGCGAATGGGACCACATGGGCGAGTACCGCCACTGCACCGCCACCGACTGGTTCTACGACAACCACGCTATCAGGTACGGGTATACATCTATAGAGACAACTCCCTCACTCTGGGGAGGTTTCAGCCAGTACCTGTACCTTGCCCCCAACGCCATCATTCACAAAGTGCCCGATGGAGTCACGCCGGAGGAAGCCGGAACGGCGACTCCCATGGCTAACGGGGTTCAGTGGGCTTTGTATGAAGGCGGGGTTGACTATTCTTCTACTGTATTGATCCAGGGTCCGGGCCAACAGGGTATGTGCTGCGTTATCGCTTCGAAACATGCCGGCGCAGAGTGCGTCATCGTCACCGGCACCGCGAAGGACGCCCGGNGATTGGAAGTTGCCAAGGCGATGGGGGCGGACTACGTGATTGATATCTCCGCCGAAGATCCCCTGGAGCGCATCATGGAGATTACGGGCGGACGGGGCATCGATGTTTCCGTCGACTGTACNGTTGGCTCCGGCACCGCCCCTACGTTGTTGGGTATAGAAGCCGCTAAACGCCGAGGAGCGACTTTGGTGGTTCAGGGCGAGGACGGAGAGTTCCCCAACTTCCCCATTGGCCGAATGACTCGGAAGTACATCACATTGAAGAGNGCTCGGGGCCACAGCTACAAGTCGGTGGAGGTCGGGATGCAGCAGATTGCATCCCGCCGCTTCCCCTTGGAACTGATGACTACCCACTCCTTCGGGCTGTCTGAAGTGGATTACGCCATCAAGTCCGTCACCGGCGAAGGAGCCCCAGGCGCGATCCACGTTTCGGTGTATCCTTGGAGATAAGTTAATCTGTAGGACTGAGCCGTTGATGCTAGTGCGTGACGATTCCTGATAACATGTATCGAGGAGCCGCTGATGGAGAGTATTGCCGCCACTTCGATATTCTTCGGGCCACCNAGAATGGCTTTAACTCTGGAAATCGACTGCCGCAGCTCCTNGCGCGGCAACACTAAGGACTNAGGAGGTTCTTGATGGTATCCGTGAAGGACAATGAAACGCTCACTCGTGTAGGAGANGGCACCCCCATGGGAGAGCTGATGCGGCGGTACTGGCAGCCGGTGGCCCTATCATGGGAACTTCCGGAGCCGGACTGCCCTCCGGTCCGGGTTCGCATCCTGGGAGAGGACTTGGTGGCCTTTCGCGGCACCAGCGGACGTGTGGGACTGATTGACGAGTGGTGCCCCCACCGCCGCACTTCGCTGTGGCTTGGCCGCAATGAGGAAGATGGCCTACGGTGCGTGTTCCACGGCTGGAAGTATGACGCCACCGGCCAGTGTGTCGATATGCCCAACGAGCTGCCGGAATATGACTTCAAGGAAAAGGTCCAGATCAAGGCATATCCAACTGAGGAGATTGGGGGCGTTATCTGGGCGTACATGGGTCCGAAGGGGAAGCAGCCTCCGCCGCCCAGCTTTGAGTGGACTCGACAGCCGGATACNCACCTTCACGTATCCAAAGGTATGCAGGAATGCAATTGGCTGCAGGCCATGGAAGGTGGCCTAGACTCTGTTCACACTTCCTTCCTGCACCGTAAGTTTGAGGGAAGCAACAGGGCAGGTCTGGGCGGCATGCGATCTAAGACGCCCGCTGCCAGGCTGGACGTCAAGAACACTCCCTACGGCTACACTTACGCCTCAATGCGTCCTCTGGGAGAGGATAAGGGCGACTACATTCGTACTTACCATTATGTGATGCCTTTTCATCAGATTCGGGCGATTCAAGAGCACACCCCGGAAGGCGCCATCACCAAGTTTAAGATGGGCGGCCACATGTGGGTGCCCATAGACGACGAGCATTGCATGACTTGGAATTGGTACTACAGNCTGGACAATCCACTGGAACCCCAAGAGCGGAACGAGTCTTTCTGGGGCAACGGTCCCAGCTTCTTTGATGAGAAGAACGGATTTCGCGCTTATCTCAACAAGGGCAACAGTTGGGGTATAAACCGGGAAGTGCAAAAAACGGAGACCTTCACCGGGATCGAGGGGGTTAATCAACAAGACCGAGCGGTTCAGGAAGCCATGGGGCCAATAGTTGACCGAAGTAAAGAGATGCTGAGCCAAACCGACAAGGCGATTGTCGCAGCGCGCAGGCTACTTCTGAACGGTGCTAAAACGGTGGAAGACGGCGGAAGTCCCCTGGGTGTNGATGAGTCCTACTATGATATTCGCGCCATCGAGCGTGTCTTGCCTCCGGATGCCCAATGGTTGGATTCCCTTAAAGATGAGATGTACCCAACTGGNGCTCCGTTCTAGCCTCCGGCCGACAGCNCNGGATCAAGGTTCGGTNGGTTCNTAGAGTAAAAACCCCCTGAAACTTCAGGGGGTTTTTACTTTAGACACTCCTTATCTGTACGGGTACGATTTGATTACTGGGAGTGGAAAAGATGGGGTCAGGACTAAGTGTGACCAATGCCACATCTCAACCGGACATCAATCACAGAAGGTTCCTCCCAGTCTGTCTAGAATGATGTTAATGCTTCTGCCAACAATCAGGCGGCGGAAAACAAGAACGGAGGAGGAACCAAAGATGCGAGAATTCATTAAAAAGGCGATGGGAAGGTCAGAAAAGCGGGAAGGTGGCTTCACCCTTATCGAGCTACTAGTAGTCATCGGCATCATCGTTGCCCTGGCTGCGATCACTGTGCCATTAGTGACCAAATTCGCTGGCAAAGGCGACGAGGGAGCTCTGAAGGCTGAAACCGAAACCATTCAATCCGCCATGAACGCCATGATGGCTGACAAGGGCATCGTAGCCGTAACCGCCAATGATAAGGGAACCACCAGCAATGGCCAGAACACCTGGACCGCCTTGCCCGCCGGCACCGGCGCCGGAACCCTGGACGGCTACCTAAAGAAGAACAGTACCAAGTTCTTCTACTGCTGGGACTCCAAGGACAACGTTTGCGTTCAGAATAAGACCGACGGTGTGGAAGCGGTCCCCGACGACGCCAAAGCCGCCGCCTGCGCCACCCCGGCCTAGTCCTCTCCGAGGACGCTCACCTCTTAGCGCCAAGAAGGCCCGCTCCGATAAGCTCGGGGCGGGCCTTTTCTAGTTCATGTTGGGTGGGCTTATTGCCACCCATCACAGCTAAATTACACCGGCCCTATTCCTACCCAGGGGTAATCACGGGCGTGGCAGCACTGCCCCGTTCCGCCTGTTCCCGGTCCCAAGTGACGAGGGAGAATCCCAACTGTTGGGCCAGAGCTACATAGAAGGAGTCGCTGCCCCTCAACCGGTGTTCACCGGCGAGGAGGGCGGCGTGGCGGGCCAGTTGGGGGTCGATCGCTACCAGCCGGGAGTTGGGCAACTGCTCCAGCAGGTCTACTGCTTGCGCCGCCAACTCGGGCCGCCCAGTGCGCCGGGATATCGCTCCAGCAACCTCGGCAAGCAACAATGCGGGAGCCACTATTAACTCCCCACGGATGACGGTACCCTCTAACCAGCTGTAGCTGGGTTCGTGGTGGACATCGTTGAGGACGAACCGGCTGACCCAGACGCTGGCATCAACCACATACACTTATAGTTCCCGCCGTTGCTCACTGACAGCCTCCGACGCCGACGATCCGGTGGGCCAATGAGCGGAGACCTCCCGGGATAAATCGTCCATCCGAGTCCAGATTGCCGAAGCCACTTCCTGGTCCGCAGATGGGTCCATCGCAGGCACCAACTTGGCAACGACCTTCCCCCGGTAGGTAACGGAGAAGCTTTCATGTTCTTCCCGAACCTGCCGGAGTATCTCACTAGCCCTTTGTTTGAGCTCTCGGATGCCGATTTCTTCCATATCCGGGCCCCGTTTTCAATGTAGACTCATTTGAATCTACATTTATTTTATCAGAATAGAAGACTCATCACCTCATGCGACAGACATGGCCGCAGGGCTTGCGGACTGAGGTGATCAGGGTGGTTCCATAGGGCTCCCAACGTATCCGAACAACTTAGCGAAGTACTAGGTTTCTACCTTAGTCGTAATCATGTACAGCCAAGTCGCACCCAACTCAAAGGGCTCCCCGTCCATAGAACCGTAGGCTTNGTGGTTGCCGAAGCCCGCTTCTTCCAGCATGGNGCAGAGTTCCCGGTAGGTGTACAGGCGAAGCGATAGAAGTTTTTGCTCTACCTGACTCCCTCGAATGAAGGTCCACTCGNNCTCCACCCGGCTGGTTTCATGGTCNAAGCCGCGCTCTTCCAAGGCCAGCANGTCTCCCACTGGGAACCAGACTCTTTCCTGGGATTCCATCTCGGGAAGGCGGGTTTCGATGAGGGGGGTGTCTAGCAAGAGAGACGCGCCCGGCTTCAGGGCGTTGTGGACTGCCTTCAGGAAAGCGAGGTTCCCGGCGTCGTCGAAATAACCGAAGCTGCTCCAGAAGCAGAAAGCCCCGTCGAACTCTTCCTGCCAGGGTAGGTCCCGCATGTCGCGTTGTTCGAAGGTTACCGGTGACNGCTCAGCGTAGATCTGGCTGGTGCCGTCGGATATGAGATCTGGACTGATGTCGACGCCGGTGACTCGATAGCCCCGGGNAGCCATCTCCAGGGTTAGACGCCCGCCGCCGCAGGGTACATCCAGCAGCCGGGACTCCTCAGGAAGCTCAAGCGCCTCCTGGATAAAGTCCGCTTCGGCGAAGGTATCTTCTTCGTCTCGCGAATGGCGGACGAAGTCCAAGGCGAGACCAGAGAAAAAATCTTGCCACCATTCCGGCTGGCCGGTCACTGAGTAGAACCTTTAAGCGTAACCATCTTAGAAATCAGGTGCGTTGTACCAGTTCAATAAGGACGTCATCCGGTCCTTCGATGTAGGCTAATCTGGTCCCGCCGACCACGTCGGTGCGCGGCAGCACGATGCGGGCGCCGGCTTCTTTCAGCCGGGTCAACTCCGCGTCAAGGTCTTCAACGTCGAATCCGAAATGTTCCAAGCCCAGGTGGGTCAACTCGGCGGACCCCCTGTCTTGGGACGCGCCTTCAGCCTGCGACGAGATGTTGAGGCGCACCGGCCCGCCCATNTTCATACCGATGGTGATGGTNCCCGGCATCACTTCCCGTTCCGAGACAATCTCGGCGTTGAAGTACTTCTCGTACCATTGGGCAGATGCCTTAGGGTCAGAGGCTCTGATATGAACGTGATTGATGTGGTATTCCATGACTGTCTCCTGTCTGTCTAAAGGATGCGCTATAGCGGGCGCTGCTTGGAGCCGGGAGGTCCAGTACCGTCCCGGATGTCCTTGGCGGTAAGTTCGTCCACGCCTTTGGGCCAGCGGCGCTTCAAGGCGTCGGTCACTTGGATGGTGAACCGGCCCGGACCCTCAACCTCNACCTCGATGCTGTCTCCGTCCTGCATGGCTCCGAGCCCCTGATGNTTGGTGCCCATGAACAGGACATCTCCGGGGCCGAAGCTTTCCAGGTTGTTGGCCCACTCGATGGATTCGGAGATGGAGTGGGCAGCGTCGTTGGTGTTGTAGTTGACCCGCAATTCCCCATCCACCCACAGGCGGATCTGAAGATTCTGCGGGTCAGTAATCTCGTCTTTCGTGACGATGCAGGGGCCAAGAGGACAGAACGTCGGGAAAGATTTCCACGGCGAAATGGGCATGGATGTGGTGTTCCTGGGTCCGCCGCCTCGGGCGTTGGCGGGCAAGCGGGCGGAAACGTCGATCCCCGCAGTGTAGCCGAAGACATGCTCCATGGCGTCGGCTTGGCTCACGCCGCTACCGGCCTTTCCAAACACCAGGACCAACTCGGCCTCGTGGTGGAAGATGTTGATGTCGTCGGGCGGGAGGACAACGGTATCGCCTGGGCCGATGACTGAGTCTGAATCCTTCAGGAAGCCCCACATGGGAGAAGCTTCCCGGTGTCCGAACTCCCGATAATTCCCGCCCATGCACAGGACCTTGTTCGGCCGGGGCAGGGGAGACTGGAGCTTGACGCTGGACAGAGGTACGGCGCTGCCCTCTGTCTGCAAACGGGTCAGGTCGGCCTGCATATCGTCGATGTTGGTAATGATGGCTTCCATCGCGGCCTGTCCGCTGGATGCGCCCAACGGACCGGTCACTCCGCTGATATCCACCACGCCGTCGTCTCTGAGCAATCCCGGACGGCCATCGTCGTACAATACAAATTTCATCCTGACTCTCCTCCTGATGTCCTACTTGGATTGGTGTTGGATGCTTGAGTTGCTAGGCCAGTGTTTATAACTAGACCTTCACCGGCAATCGCGAATATACCTTGCGAGCGTTGCCTTCGGTGATTTTGAGACGGTCTTCGTCGCTCAGCCAGTCGATGCCGCTGAACATGGACGGAACGTCCTCGAAAGACCTGCCGGTTTCCGGGTCGATGGCGTTAACCGCACCGAACATCTCGGTGGCGAACAGCACGTTGTCCACGCCCACCCGCTGTATCAGCATCTCCATGGAAGCCTGATCGTAGATGGCCATGTCCCAATAGACGCGGCGGGCCGCTTCCTCAAATGGCTCCAAGCCCATCATGACATGGGTCCCACGGTGGCGCGACCACTGGTAGGGTATCGCTCCACCGCCGTGGGGAATGATGATTTTTAAGTCAGGGAAGTCTTGAAACACCCGTGAGCTGAGTATCTCCACGCCTGCGTTGTGGTGCTGGCCGATGTAATGGGAACTGGTGACGTGGAAGGCTGGGTTCATTGTGGAGCTGGCGTGGATGGTGCCGGGGATGTTCAGCTCCACCATCTTTTCCCACAATGGATTCCACCATTCGTCTTTCAGCGATGGTGTGAAAGGATCGGCGCTGCCCGAGATATCCGGGTTGATGTTGCATGCGACGAATCCCAGTTCGTTGACGCACCGGTCCAGTTCATCCACCCATTCTTCCGGGGGCACGCCCGGCGATTGGGGAAGCTGGCACACTGCGCTGAAACGGTCGGGCCACAGTTTGGCGATGCGTCCGATCAGGTCGTTGCAGTGCTCGGTCCAGTGGCGGCTGATGAGGGGAGTTCCGAACTGGTGGCCCATGGCCGAAGCTTGAGGAGAGAACATCAACCGATCGATGCCCCATTCGTCCATGCGATCGACCTGACCCTTTACCGAAGCCTTCAACTGTTCATCGCTGATCTGGAGGATGCCCTTGTTCGGGCGGGCGTAGGCCGATATCTGCCGGCCCCGGAAAGCCTGCAACTGGGGCGGGGCGCTGGTGTAGTGGGCATGGGCGTCGATAATCATTGTGGCTCCTACTACAGAAGGGTACGTCAGAGGGGTGCATTCTTTATAGCCCGGAAATTGTAACAGGATGCCTTCACGTTGGCACCTAATTTCCGTTCTGCTACAATCCCTCGGCATCAGTCAGCCAGCATTTTGTGACGGAGGGACCGAACATGGCGGAGATACCCAGGCTCAATGGAGTAATTAAAGCATTGGAAGAGGGGAAGACCGCGTTCACGACGTTTTCCCCAGCGGATATAGACAGCGCCGCTGCCTTGGGAGCGGCGCCTCTGGATGGGGTTGTTTTCGAGATGGAGCACGGCCCCTTCGACGCGCCGAATCTTCGCGACGCTTTGCAGCACATGCTCGGCCGCCGCCAGATATTGGACGGCGGAACATTGGCTCCGGCAGTAACCCCCATGGTCCGCATCCCGCCAAACGGCGGCGAGATGAACCAGTGGATCGCCAAACAGGTACTGGACCTGGGTATCTATGGCATCGTCTTTCCCCACATCAGCACCGTGGACGAGGCCTGGAACGCAGTCAGGGCCTGCCGCTATCCTCGAATGCCCGAGGTCTCCAACTACAACCCGCCCGGCATCAGAGGCGACGCCCCAACCAGGGCCGCCCGATACTGGGGTCTAACGTCGCAGGAATACTACGCCAGGGCGGACGTTTGGCCCTTGGCTCCCCAAGGCGAGGTTCTGGTAATCATCCAATGCGAAGACCTTTTGGCCATCGACAACCTCCCGTCGATACTTAAAGAGGTGCCTGGAATAGGCGTGGTCCTGATCGGAGAAGGAGACCTGAGCCAGGAGATGGGACACCCCAGAGAGTACGACCACCCGGACGTGGCGGCAGCAATCAACACCATCCTACGAATATGCAAAGAGAACAACGTCCCCTGCGGACACCCCCACCCCGACGCCGACAACATGGACCGCCTAGTCCAAGAAGGCTACAAGTTCCTCATGCCATCGGCAGGACGGTCTTTCGCCGTGCTGAACCAGATGCGAAGCTTGGCGGGGAGGTAGCGGATGCTGGGGCTTTGGGGTTCTAGGGAGTGGCGGCCCTCGATTTCGGAGCAGGCCTGAAACTAGCGGAAGGCCTCAAGAGGGGTAAATCAGAAAGTAGCAACGCTAACGGTAAAAAGCGCTTCTCAGCCACAAACAAATCCGCTCCTCCAGGNTTCCGTTTACNGNAAACCCCGCGGGGAGCGGACGACTCGGAACTAGGCTTGCTCTCGGAATTTATACAGACTAAAAGCCGCTGTAACCGACTACCTGTGCCATGCACATGGGGTTTGCCTCTTCAAGTTCCCTGACACTGTTGTCACGTGCGGTCATGCCCTTGACNGGCCGGAGANTGTCGCGATTCNTCTCTTCAGTGTCGTGGTGCAAAATGCTNTGCATTAATTTTGTTAAGGTAACCATGTTTCGTGCCTTCCTNGNNTATTTNGATATTGAACATAATTTACTATCTNNATTGNCAATAGCACNAAGTGATTATCATTTTCAGAGATATTGTGTGATAANCAACAAGCGATTGTTCAATACAGGCAGCCCTACACCGGTAGATCGGAGCTTAAAGGACACCAGGGCCAGTTGTTGGTAATGCGCCATGCCGCGAAGACAGCGCGCCTCAGTATCAATTTCGAAGTGATCGTCATGGACCACCTAGTCCAAGAAGGCTACAAGTTCCTCATGCCACCGGAGGACGGTCATTTGCCGTGCTGGATCCGATGCGGAGCTTGGCGTCGAGGTAACGGAGGGTGAGGCTTGGGTTTGAAAGCCCCCGAGTGCCCGCAGGTGGTTAGAGCCCTGAGGGCTCGGGGGGCCGACAAGCGATTGGCCGCTCAAACGTCACGCTGCTAGCCAAAGAGAACCCGACTGTGCCGAGGCGCTTTTCTTAGAGACTGTAGGAGTTCAGCGATGATGGGACACTTCTAAGGGGAGAAAGACATGAGAGTGGTGGTGGGTTTGGACTCCTGGTGTTGGGTATGAATCATCCACATCAAGAAAGGAGCCAGAAGTGTCTCAG
>PANP01000013.1 GCA_002708395.1 Dehalococcoidia bacterium | reverse complement strand
AGAGCACGGTCACCTAGTTCACGCCGTACTTGCTTTCTAGCTCATAGACTTCTTGCAGACCCAGCAGATTGGCTACCTCTAATCTGCTGCCGTAACGGGAGGTGTCCACCTTCCCCGTGGCCTTCAACTCCGCGAAGGAGTCCCGAAGTTGCTGGTAGATCAACCATATGGTGCCGCCGCAAATCATTAGCTTGTAACCAAGGGCCGCCACTTCCTGGGTCGAGAATAGGTCTCCGTTATACATCCGGTGCAAGTTGGGCAGATCCTTTGCATAGGCTTGCAAGTCTTCCTCCGACTTGATTCCGTCGACAAACACAACGTCCGCACCGGCGTCGCTATACTCCTTGCATCGACGCACGGTATCTTCCCAGCCGGTGACGGCGTAGGCGTCGCAGCGGGCGATGACGACAAAATCCGGGTCGGTCCTGGCGTCCAAGGCGGCGTGAATCTTATGCACCATCTCCTCAGACGATATAACCTGCTTGCCATCGAAAAAGCCGCATTTCTTGGGGAAAAGCTGGTCCTCAATATGTATGCCCGCCACCCCGGCAGCCTCGTACTCCCGCACCGTTCGCTGCACGTTGAGGGGATTCCCGTATCCGGTGTCCGCATCGCAGATAACCGGCACGTCAACGGCGTTGGCGATGTACTTGGCGTTGCCCACCATCTCCGTCATGGTCAACATACCCACATCGGGAAAACCTTTTTCAGCCGAGGTGCCAGAGCCCGTCATGTAGACTGCGTCGAAGCCCACCGATTGGGCAATCTTCGCATGCAAAGCGTTCATCACGAATGGGGCGACGACCATCTGGTCCGACGCCAATAGTTGCCGCAATTTAGTGGTGGNCTTCATTGNTATCATCCTCTATTACTATTATTCTGAGTCGCATCGGAGCAGTCTAACCCATGATAATGTCATTTCGATCACCGAGAGGGATCTGGGATGGAAGGCGGGCNCGCTACCNCAGATTCCTCGTCGATTTTCTCCTCGGAATTACAAGTTTCCATTCCAAAGGCCGCCGAACAATTTAGGATTATAAAGGAAAGCTNGAAACTATATCCCAGCTAAGGTCGGCCGCCCACCGGCCTACGCTCCAATCTTCTCCAGCGGCCTGAGATTGGAAACGGACCAGCAGCAATCGCCAAGCGGTGGTTGACTCCGGAACTGCCAGGTCGCCAACCACTCCTCGAGCGAACTCCAAGGCGTCGGACATCACATCTGTGGGCAGNTTGGCGTACTGCATCAAAGGGACGTGGGGCCGATAATCCCCTTCAACGTGCTCCATCTCCAGGGTGGCGCCGGATGTATTACGCAGCAGGCCAACCACCTCCCCATGAAGCTGATGTAACGCCTCCGGCTTTTGGGGTCCGGATAGNTCGAGGAAGATGNCCCCATCCCCACCGGCGACACCCTGATTATTCAGCGGAAACTGGGAGTCTCTTTGACGGCTTAAATCAGCGATGGCCGTCAAACCGGAGTCAACCTCCGCCAAGGCATCNTCGGAGCACTCGAAGAAGGCGGCCACCGTCAGATGCAACATATGCATCTCAGCGGCCCACGCTCCGTATTGGCCACAGATAAGCTGGCGCGCGCGGTAGACCCTGGCAGTGAATGACGGAGAAGGAATCAGGAGAACGCCGTACCTAACAGACATGAATTGCCTCGCTTAGAGGTGTTGAAACCGGAGACCGATGGGAAACTTAGAAGCGAGTTGCAAGCGAATCAAGGGAAGGAAAACCGGCGGAACGTCAGATCTGACTGAATCCGGTGCCGGGCCTATCCGCGTCAACTCCCCGGCCCTTGCCTTCCGTGAGCCATCCGAACTCCATGAGTATCTGCTGGCTGTAAGTGACCCGTCCCGTAACCAGGTCCAAGGGTTCACTGGCCAAAAGCAGGGCCGCTTTGGCCATCAACTCCGGGCTCTCGCTCAGGGGATCGTCCATCCCGGTGACCAGGTTATGAAAGACCGTACCCGGTGTGGCTACCACCTGGGAAGGCGCGAGCGACGTTACGGAGATGCCGTTGTCATAGACCTCGATTGCCAGGCCCTGGGTGAACCGTTCCAATGCCGCCTTCTCTGCGCCGTAACAGGCCCCGCCTCCGTCGGCAGTTGTGTCTGGGTAGGGTCCCCGTCCGGGCCCGACTGCCGACCCTGACGAAATATTAATGATACTGCCGCTGCCCCGGCGGACCATGTCCTCAAGAACCAATTTGCTCAACAGGAAGGGGGCATGGAAATTCACCGCCCAAGAGCGCATCCAGCGGTTCACCGGAAAGTCTTTAATAGGATAGTAATAGGTCAACGCAGCGTTGTTCACCAACACGTCCACCGTTCCGTAGGTGTCCCTTGCGGCTTGGACCAACTGCTCACAATCTTCGGGGAGGGATATATTAACCGCGACCGAAGTGGCCTCGCCGCCGGCTTCGCGAATCTCGCCAACGGTCTTTTCCAGGGAGCCTTCCAGTTGATGATCTCCCTCGTGCAGAGTGCGGGCCGCACAGATGACGCTGCTGCCCTCTGCGGCAAACAGCCGGGCAATCTCACTGCCTATACCGCGGCTAGCGCCGGTGATTATCGCAACACGGCCGTCCAATCTGCCCATGTTGTTCTCCCGTTCTGAAGATGAAGACTAGATCCCTACCCGGAGACCGATCGCCTATGACCCGCTTTCGGAGTTAAGGACCCTGGATAGCGTATAGATTTCCGTCAGTCGACGTAATGAAGAGAGTGTTTTCAGCCACAACGGGACTGGCAGTGACCTTGCCGCCCGTCTGAAATTCCCAAGCAATCTCTCCGGAGACCCGGTCCAACCCAACAACGCGGCCATCCATAGTTCCCACCATAACCGTCTTGCCCGCCACCGTAGGAGATGAGGTCACCTCACTGTCCAGGTTGGTCACCCAAATCTCGTCGCCGGATTCAAGGTCCACCGCGCTAACCTTGCCTGTCCGGCCGCCGGCATACGCCGCATCGGGAGCGACCGCGATACCCTTGGTCATGCCGGATACCACCCGGTTCGTCCATATGGTGCCCTTCTGTATGGGTGCGTCGATAATCCCCCATATATAGAAGTTCACCTTCCAAAAGAGTAGGCCTCTCTCGAACGGGTAGGTCCTTGCTTTCCGGTCCAATGCCCAGATACTGCCATCTTCAGTGCCGACGTAAACCTTATCCCCTTGGACAGCCGGACCTCCGGAGATGTGCCTGCCTCGGCCCGTATCGTAAATCAACTGCCGGCGCGCCGTCCGGTCGCCTATTATGTATAGCTCGCTGTCCAGTGAAGCCACGGTCAGCGTCCCATCGGCATAGGCGGGTCCTTCGACGACCCANGATCCAGTAGGGAATACCCAGCGGGTTTTTCCAGTGGCCACATCCAAAGCATGTACGCTGCTATCCGCTGACCCTATATAGACCGTGCCGTCCGCGATAACTGGAGATGAGAGTATCGGACTGCCCGTTATGTTTTCCCACTTCAGCTTGCCGGTGAACCGGTCCAGAGCCACGACGATTCCCGGGCGTACCGCNGAAATTACCGTATCCCCGGTTACAGCAGGCGTCGAGCTGGAAGGCCACCCGCTGTCATACTCCCACAGCACATTTCCTGATTGGACGTCCAGTGCAATGGTGCGGTCGTCTTCCATTGCGAGATAGACGCGTCCATCCACGACGGAGGGGGAGTTTATCAGGGGTTCAGGAGAGGTATAAGTCCACCTCACCTTATCCGGAAGGGGTGCTTCAGCCGAGGTATAGCCGGTGTTACGAGAACCATTTCTACTTTGGGGCCAAGCGTTGGAACCGGTAGATGGTTCGGCAATTGACGATGCGCCAGGCGGAGCAAACAAAAGAGGTACGGGGTCGAGCCGGTTTGCGATCGGCCAAATAATCAACGCCAGCGTAGCCACCAGCACAGAGTATAAGTAGCGCCTGCGCCAGACGTGGAGTTTGGGTAATCGGGAGCGCTGCGGTGCCTGATCTCTGGGGACTAGGTCAGTACCGGTCAGGAACGACCAGCAGTTGATACATCTAGTTGAATCGTTCGAGGGATTTAAGTGGCCGCAGACCCGGCAAACGCGAACTTGTTCCCTGACTTGTACCAAAGGCCGGTTCCATCCTGCGGGTGAATCTCCCCGCGATAATCATCAAGTTTTCTAATATCGAGTGTAGGCTGCTGCTGCAACGCCGTCAATCCCTAGTCTCTCCCATGTTCGAAACGTCGCTATCAAGGCCAAACCGACCGAATCGCACATGTNTTACAAGNATTACCTTAAGCAAGGTTGATATTATAGTTGTANTATTTAATAACTTGCTTTAATTTCAACTGTTCCACAATAGTTAACTTAGTATACTATTTGAATTTCATATGTAATTGACATCTGATTTGCTGATAGTTTACATTGAACCACGACTTTGATGGGCTTGCTAGCAATCGAAGCCGGGTTCTTTTTTGCNCTACGTTTACGGGTTTTCTGAATAATACGTCTTCCCAGTTCCCAATCCGGGTTACGGCTACAACTTAACCTGAAGGATGGTATTAGATGCATCATTGGTTCNTGAACAAGCGCGCAGTCCTTTTTACCCCTCTTTTGCTCGTCCTGCTGTTCGCCACCGCTTGCGGTTCCTCAGCGGAACCGGTTGTGGTGGAGAAGGAAGTAATCAAAGAGGTCATTAAAGAAGTCCCGGTAATCAAAGAGGTCATNAAAGAAGTAACCAAGGAAGTGATCGTAGAGAAAGAGGTCGTTAAAGAGGTTTACAAAGANGTCATGGTCATTGCGACCCCCGCACCGGCGCCTGNTNCGGCCAAAGAAAGGGCGGCGTGGGAGGACATAGCCGCTGGCAAACATTACAAAGGCGTCTTCCCNCTAATGGCTATCAGAAACCCGGGTTTCTGGGATGTCCATTACGGCGGTAGCTTGAACACTGTCCTCACCCCATCGAGTCCACGATTCAATGGATTGGTGGAATACGATCCTGTCAACCCCACCGAGATTATCGGTGATCTAGCCGAGACATGGGAAGTGAACGAAGCNGGCGACGTTTACACGTTCCGACTGCACGAGGGCGTCCAGTGGAGTAAGGGCCGCGGAGAAGTCACCTCCGCAGACATAAAATTCAGTCTAGACCGCATCACGATGCCAGACGCTCTAAGGGCCCGGACCGGTTACCTTAGGACGGTCCACGAACACGGGGCCGCAGAGGTGGTCGATAAATACACCATCAAAGTCCCTCTGATGTTCCCCACCGCCACATTCATCCCCAACATGGCTACCGACTACTTCAAGATGTACCCCAAGGCCCTGGANNNAGTTTCTCAGGACGACTTNAACTGCTGTCCCGAGAAGTCATACGGCTCCGGCCCGTGGATCTTCAAGAGTTGGAAGAAAGACAACAATTTCGAATTCGAAAGGAACGACGCCTACTTTAAAGGTCCCCGCCCCTTTTTCGATGGTTTGAAGGTATTCACCGTTAGGGACGAGGCCAGGCGGTTGGCCGCATGGAAGGCTGGACAGGCCTTCGGGAGCTTCCTGCCCTGGACCAGCGGCAACACCCCGTGGAATATGGAACAGCTGGAGATCGATACGAAAGGGGTTATGCGGGCCTCCATCTTGGACGGCGTCGGTATCGCATTTCTCTGGCTGAGGAACGATAGGCCTCCTTTCGACAATCCCGATCTGAGAAAGGCATTCTATCTTGCTCTGAACCGGCCAGAATTTGGCAAGGTCGCCTATAGAGGTTTCGGAGTCCCGGGTACATTCTTTAGCCCTGGTTTCGTGGAGGACTCTACCAAGTTCGCCAAAGAGGGTAAACCGGGTTACCGGACGGACAAGGACGTAGACCTGGCCGAGGCCAAGAAACTGTTGACCAAGGCCGGTTTCCCCGACGGAATCCCGAACCTCAAGATCAACGGGCTTAATGCCGGGTCAAGCATGAAAGCCGCCGAACAGGTTGCCGCCCAGTTCAGACGTGATGGAATCGCTGACATAACTCTGGACGCGGTTGACCTGGCGACGATGTACGTCAAGATGAGAGACGGCAACCATTCCATGTCACTGGTCAATACCGGGATAATCATCACGGACCCCGGTGATATCATCAACCAGTTCTTCCTTCAGGACGTGCTCCGCAACCCTCACAACTGGAACGATCCCAGGACCGACCAACTGATGGTTGACCAGAACATGGAGCAGGACCCAACCAAACGCAAGGAGTTGATTAAACAATTCGCCGACGTGCTACACGAAGGACGGAGCCACATAGTGCCTCTGTGGTGGAATTCGTCTGGAGCTACGTTCGACTACCGGTTACGGAACTGGCATGCGCCGATGACAGTCCAGTTGGTCCACAAGTGGGACCACGTGTATTGGGACCCGGACGCTAAAATGCCTACCACACCGGGATACGTCCCGTAGGTCTAATAAACGCGGAAACCTACGGCCCAATATGTTAGTTTAGTCTCGACCCTGAACGAGGGCGGAGCCTTACCCGCCCTCGTTTTTTCCGATTCCAACTGCGCAATTGTCCGACCTGATGCAGCTCAAAGTGATTTCCTGGAGAAATAATGTGGCAGTACGCTAGCAGAAGGCTTTTCCTCTTCATACCAACACTATTCTTGGCCACAATCATGGTGTTCGCCTTGTTCTGGATCGTGCCTGGGGACGCGGCCATGATGCTCCTTACCGGAGACGAAGACGGGACGGGGAAAGTCACCACAGCGGACATAGACAAGCTTCGTGCGAAGATGGGACTGGACCGTCCCATACATGTCCAGTACGGCTCTTGGGTCTGGGACCTGATGAAAGGCGACATGGGCACGTCTCTCTGGTACAAGAATCCCATAATCGACGACCTGAAGGAACGGTTCCCGGTCACCATAGAGTTGGCTGTGCTAGCAATCCTGATGGCCTTCGTGGCGGCCGTACCCCTGGGGATCATCTCTGCAGTGAAGCAAGACACCAAAATAGACTACGCTAGCCGGGTTTTCGCTCTGATTGGGATAGCTATGCCGAGTTTCTGGATAGGGCTTCTCACGGTGTATGCGCTAGCTTATGGGCTCGATTGGTTGCCTCCATTGGAATACGCCACTTTAACTGGTGACCCCCTGCGCAACCTGCAACAGCTTTTCTTCCCGGCACTGGCGTTGGCTTTCCATGACATGGCCTTCACCGCCCGGGTGACACGCTCAGCGATGCTAGAGGTGTTGCGCGAGGACTATATGCGGACCGCCCGCTCCAAAGGTCTCCGGGAGCGGACTGTCATCATTCGGCACGCTATGAAGAACGCCTTACTTCCTGTAATCACCATCTCGGGCTACCAATTCGGCCGACTATTAGGTGGAGTGATTATCATCGAGTCCATCTTTGTGATTCCAGGGATAGGTCTGTACCTGGTGGATGCAATCATCCACCGGGACTTTATAGTCCTGCAAGGCGTGGTCCTCCTCGCAGCGGCGGTGGTGTTGGCTTTGAATCTGGTGATCGACATTTTATACGGGATAATAGACCCCAGGATCCGATATAGTTGATATCATCTCGACATCGGAGAAGCCCATGATCGACGACCGCGATACAGTAGTTGCTCCTATCCCATCCAAGCGCGCCGCGTTGCTCACGCAGACGGCTCGATCGACTAGATGGTTAGTCGATTTCTCTAGGCGTAAGCCATTGGGAGCGATCGGTGGAATAATCACCGTGATATTGTTCGTAATGGCGATCTTGGCACCTGTGATTGCACCTTACGATGAACGCGACACACATGGCGATTACGTCCACGCATCACCCGGCTCCCCGGGCCCAGGGGCCCCCTTCCTATTGGGAGCTGACGCCTTGGGTAGGGACGTCTTCAGTCGCGTAATCGTCGGAGCGCGGGTTTCCCTCTACGTTGGTGTCGGCAGCGTCCTGATTGGGATTACCGCTGGTTTCCTTTTGGGCATTGCCAGTACCTACGCCGGGGGCAAGGTTGACATGGCCTTTCAGCGTTTCGTCGACGCCTTGATGGCCTTGCCCGGTCTCATCATTGCCTTGGCCATCATGGCTGTTCTGGGTCCCTCTTTAAATAACGTAATCATCGCCATCGTCATAGGAATGTTGGCGCCGGTGGTCCGTACCATCCGGTCCCAGGTATTGACACTCAAGGAATTGGACTACGTCCTAGCAGCCCGAGCGATAGGTGCCTCTTCCACGCGCATCATTTTCTGGCACATCGCACCTAACTGCTTCGCCACTTACCTGATAATGGCCACTTACTACTTGGGGTTCGCTATCATTATCGAGGCCTCCCTGAGTTTCCTAGGGGTAGGCTCACCACCTGACGTACCAAGTTGGGGAGGGATGCTAACTAGAGCTTCTCAAGAACACCTCAAAACCGCTCCTTGGGTAGGTATATTCCCTGGCCTGGCAATATTTGTGGTGGTCCTGGGGTTCAACCTGCTGGGAGACGCCCTCAGGGACATATTCGACCCCAAGCTGAGGGGCCGCGACTAAATATCCAGCCGCCTCCCACATCCCTAGAACTCTGGACTACGAAATAGTAAGAGCCCGGCCCCGATGTATCGGGGCCGGGCTCTTCTTTATACCCTTGGGGGAATGTCTCGCTAAGTCCTTACCAGATATATAAGAAAGGAACTCCGCAAAGCACGTAGATCAGGTATTGTTCGTCTCTAGAATCAACCAGCTAGGTTGGAGAACCAGGGAATCACAACCCCCAGAGTTAGAACTATGGCGGCGACGGTCGCTGCCAACCAGATGCCGGACAGCCCTCGAGACTGGGCGGCTTCCGATTCACCTTCAGGGATCTCCGGCAGTTCTAGCAACTCCCTTGCCTCAACTTGGTCCGCCTCGTAGACGTAGATGTCATGAGGAAGATTGTAGGCCGAACCCCAGAGTCCGGGGCCGCCTCTCATGCTGCGAGTGATGCAGGGTATACCCGACTGCCAGAGCCGTTGTTCAGCTAGCCGGGCCATCGGCTCGTTGTCGAATCCAGTCAAGCGAACCTGTTTCCTATCGTCTCGGTCAGTAAAGGCCATACCGCTCCATACCGAGCTTCGCACGCTTCAAATCGGAACAATTCCTAAAAGTTAAGGGGATGTTTTCACCGGTCGGCGGACGCGCCATCGGTAACGCTCTCAATTATATCAAAAACACCCATGACCCTCGATTCCTGTAGCTTTAGACCCAGGCGTCCCTGGGCGTGTTTCCGGGCGGATGTCATGATATAATGATTCGCGCGCCAATAGGCCGAGGTGGTGGAATTGGTAGACACGCGGTCTTGAGGGGGCCGTGGGCGTGAGCCTGTGTGGGTTCAAATCCCGCCCTCGGCACCAAGCTGGTTGCTCGGGGCGACGTAGCCAAGTGGACTAAGGCGGAGGTCTGCAAAACCTCTATTCGGCGGTTCGAATCCGCCCGTCGCCTCCAACTCAATAAAGCCCCTGGACCAGNTCAAGAATGATAACTCATTGCTAGACAGCCGGAGCACAAAAAGTCACTCGCTCCGTGAGAAGCAACCCTCCGGATCTGAACCAACGATCAAATATCACCCACCACCATTCGCCCGTCCGAACGGACTGAAACGGCCTCTAAAACCTATCGTCTCTCGAGCCTGTCTTGGTTCTTGATGCGCGATTAGCCGGGATGGCGGAATGGCAGACGCGGCGGACTTAAAATCCGCTACTTTAAAAGGTGTGTGGGTTCGAGTCCCTCTCCCGGCACCAACTTTTCATANTCAGCTTGCAATAGGCCCTTGACTAGTTTCGAGGGCCTTTGGTTTTTGTGGTATTCCCATGAAAACCGTTCCGGAACCTATTCTGTAGGNCCGACGACTATTCGGACATCAAACAGAGGAGCTTAAATCATGAATGAAATAGTGGGACCCGACGATGTGCGGGCTTCAGCAGCGGCCTGCCACGAGGCGCTTGCCGGTCTGGTGGACCGGGATTGGTCCATCCTGGCCAGCGGGCTGGATTGGTCTTGCCGCCAAACTCTGGAACACATCCCCAGCGCCCAGCTATTCTATGCGTCCCAGCTAGCGGTCCAAGCTCAAGATAGGTTGCCCAGGCTCCGTGGCGGAGAAGATCAGCTTACGGCTGGGGAGACGTTGCTGTCCGTACAAGTGAACGCAGCAATCTTGGAGCATGTACTTCGCGCCGCTCCGGCGTCGGCCCGGGCTTTCCATCCGTCCGGCATGGCGGATCCCAGCGGGTTCGCAGGAATGTCCTGCGACGAGATTCTGATTCACACCTTAGACATAACAGCCGGCTTTGGGGTGGACTTCCAGCCGCCTGAGGAGATCTGCGCCAGGGTTCTCGCCCGGCTGTTCCCTTGGGCTCCGAAGGACATCGGGGCTTGGGATGCATTACGGTGGGCCAACGGGCGCCTAGAGATTCCGGAAGTAGCCCCCCAGGATGCCAACTGGCGTTGGCAGTGTGCGCCGCTGAGCGAGTGGGACGGAACTATCCCCCGGCGCGAGTGACCGTTACGGCGAGTCCATGGATCTTAATAGCCTGGGCCGGAGTAGAGAATCAGCCTCAGAGTGTGCCGCTACCGGGATAATGGCTTGCGCCCAAGTTAAATGCTCCGATTGTCCCTTCAGCCGCCGGTCCGAATGATATTATCTTGNNACCTANGCCAGCTAAATCCTCTTCTGCACCGTCTAGTTTCCCGACGCAGTCCTCGACTAAACGAGACAAAGACCCACCTTCCTCTCGGCATTCGAACACCGGCGATCCTTTGCCTTCCGTGTCAGCGGCACTGAAATAAAAACTTGCCTTTACGGCTCTTTCCTGTCCTTGCCCGTTTATCACTTTCCAAGACGCCTTCGCTANTATCTTCAGGTCCCTGGAATCGTCGGGGTCCCCAACGCTTACAATGCCTTGAACGCTGGATATTCCAGACGGGTTCACCTCGGTGATTTGGCCTTGGGCTGCGAGAACGACGAACATCGGAAGCGCGGCCAGTATACCCACTGCTACTGCAACCACCAAAAGACTCTTACTCGGCATCACGAACTTCATCTCGCTTTCCCTCCGCTNTTGCAGTCGATAAAACCAAGGCTACATTGTANTTTCCAGCTGCGGGAAATCAAGGAAGTCCACCCTCATTCGCATAGCCGGCATACCCTCAAGGTACACGGGTTTCGTCCCTGTTTCTGTCTCGGTTTCCTCCGGTGTCGGGCCGATGCCTGTCCAGGTTCGTTGAAGTAGTGCCTTACAGCCTCGGTCTGCTTATAATGACCGTGTAAGCGATAAAGACGTCGTGCCGTGACCGGCCATCCATCCATTCCTGACGATAGGAGAATCGGCATATGAAGTTCGGAGTTATGTTGCCCCACTACCGCCAAGTGGCTTCAGCCGAAGGAATCATAAGGGTGGCCCAAGAAGCCGAGTCCATGGGGTTTGACTCCGTGTGGGTCAGCGAACATACCGCAGTGCCCGATCAAGACGTGGAGCGGTTCGGCTTGGGCTACTTCGACCCTTTTACAGTCCTGGGGTACGCTGCGGCCGTCACCAAGCAAATCACCCTGGGCACCAGCATCATCATCATGCCCTTCCGAAACCCGTTGCATATGGCCCAGGTTGCCGCCACCGTGGATCAGCTTTCAAATGGCCGTCTGATACTGGGGGTGGGAGTTGGCTCCGCAGAGCAGGAATACCGTGCCTTGGGAGCACCATGGGAGGAGCGCGGGTCAGTTGCCGACGAGGTGATACAGGTCCTCCAGCACGTTTGGACCGCTGACCAGCCCAACTTTGAGGGGAAGCACTTTAATTTCTCCGGAATCAACTCGTTTCCTCAGCCGGTGCAGCGTCCCCATCCTCCGTTCTGGATCGGCGGTGGCAGCCGAAGGTCCATCCGCCGGGCAGCCGAATACGGCGATGCCTGGCATCCCTCCCGCCCCAGCTTCGAACTGCTGGAAGAAGGAGCGCCCCGTCTGCATCGGTTGGCGGAAAGGGCGGGCCGNGACCCCAGCAAGATTCAGATCGCCGCCCGCCATCCCATGAAGATTCTGGATGGCGCAGCCCACTCTGATTGGCCACTGGTCGGCACTGAAAGCAGCGTAATTGAGGGGATAAACCGCTTTGCGTCGGCTGGGGTTACCCACCTGGTGATGGACACGTTCTACAGCATCCCCGAACTGCACGAAGAAACCGTGGATACAGTCCTGGCCACCATGGAGCGATTCGCCCGGAAAAATATTCCCCAATTTCCCGAAACCTAAGCGAGAGGCTACTTGTCTAAGAGGTAAGTGCCCTCGTTAACCTATATAAAGGCGGACTTATCAAATGGAGTTATTTATCATTCGGCACGGTCAGTCAGGGAACAACGCCTTGGCGAATATCCGCGACCGGTCAGTAGACCCGCCGCTAACAGACTTGGGCGAACGGCAAGCGGAGATGCTCGGGGAATACGTGGCGAGAGGCGAGAACCAAGAACTGTCCCGCGAGACCACCGGAAACACCAAGTATGAGTTGCGTCATGGGCTTGGCATCACATCGCTGTTCACCAGTCCCATGTACCGCAGTTTGCAAACCGTTCAACCGGTAAGCCGGGCATCGGGCTTGGCTCCCCGGATCTGGGTGGATATCCACGAAGAAGGCGGGATGTTCCTGAACCACGGCGGCGACGAGGGGCTGGTTGGCTACCCGGGAAGAACCAGGTCCGAGATTCTAGCCGAATTCCCCGATTACGTTCTGCCGACGAGTTTCGATGAGACTGGATGGTGGAACAAAGACCATGAAGACCCGGCCTCTCTATTGGTCAGGGCAACCAAGGTCTCGGAGCAGTTGAGGGAAATGGCGAAGACGGAAGATCGGGTGGCCATAATTACCCATGGGGCATTTATGAACGCCCTGTTAAATGCTATATTCGGCCAGATATCCGAGGGGCACATGTACTACCGCCATCACAACACGGCAATCTCCCGTTTTTACATGGACGGTGACGGACGCTTTGAGGTCCTGTACCTAAACAGCACAGTCCATCTAAACCCGGAATCGATCTCCTGAGCGACCGCAGCGGCGACATCTAGGCTCATCAACACCGGTCTTGGCTCAACACTGGACGACGAGGCTATTACGTACTACTATTCCGGCAACCGCCCCATCGCCACATATATGGGTGGCGAAGCGTTCCGTCCAATCAGCTAATTCAACAAGCACGGAGTAGAAGAATGACTACAGTAAAAGCAGAAGAAAAGTTCGTAACGGTGAACGGCGTTAAGCTACGGTACCTGGACTGGGGCACGTCTGGGAAACCCCCTTTAGTCTGCCTGCACGGACACACCGGCCAAGCCCACATCTGGGACGAATTCGCGGAAGCGATGTCCCCCCACTACCACGTACTAGCCGTGGACCAGCGGGGGCACGGTGGCAGCCAATGGGCCAGCACCGGCTACGCAAGGGACCGGTTCGTGGAGGACCTAGCAAGCTTTGTTGACGCTTTGGGCTTGTCCAAGTTCGTCCTGGCCGGGCTTTCCATGGGTGGCTGGCATTCCTTGCTCTACACTCCGGACCATCAAGACCGGGTGGAGCGCATCATCATCGTGGACATCAGCCCCCAACCCAGCCCTGGATGGCAGGAGCGGGCGGCCTCCCGTCCCGTCACTCCCTTGGAGTTCCCCAGCCTGGACGAAGCAATCGCTTGGATGCGCCAATACAACCCCTGGGCCTCCAACGCCGGCCTGAGAAAGGACGCAGAGGACAAGATGCACCAGCGGGAAGACGGCAAGTGGACCTGGAAGGCTGACTCTTCTCTATTCAACATTCCGCTGCCCGACCAGAGCGACACCAAGCTTTGGGACCGCTATTGGAAGGCGATCGACTCAATCACTTGCCCCATCTTGGAAGTTCGGGGTGCTGAAAGCGGTCTGGTCGCCGATGAAACCATCGAACAGATGAAGCAGCGGGGTAAGCAGTTCACGTCGGTGGACATCCCCGACGCAGGCCACGTGGTGACCGTCGACAAACCCTATGAATTTATCGAGGCAACGCGCTCCTTCCTGNGAGTCACAGCCTGATACCGGATTCCCAATTCCCGCTCTTTTGAGGTGAATATCATGACCACGAACCCGGTAAATATCTACGAATACGAAGAGATTGCCAAGCAGCGGATCGACCAAGGAGACTACGACTTCATCGCCGGAGCCGCCACCGACGAGATAACTCTGCGGCGGACCCGAGCAGTTTTCGATTCCATCATGATGAAACCTCGGATGATGGTGGACGTGAGCGAACGCGACCTTAGCACCACGGTGTTGGGCAACAAGATTTCCTTCCCNGTCATCATGGCCCCGGCCGGGAATCACAGCGCCGCCCATCCCGATGCCGAACTAGCGACCGCCAAGGCCGCCGGCAGGATGGACACTCTGATGGCCTTGAGTTCCCACGCATCCCGCACCATGGAAGATGTCGCCGAGGTAGCCACCGGTCCTTTGTGGTTCCAGTACTATTTCTTCAAGGACCGGGAACTGACCCTGGATATGGCTAAACGCGCCGAGGACGCAGGATATTCGGCCTTGGTTGTTACTTTAGATGCCAAGATTAAGCCCAAACGCGAGCGCAANCTAAGGAATAACTATGTCGGCCCCGTGTCTCCCAACTACNCCCACCTCGACCTATCCACCCACACCTGGAAGTTCGGCGCCGACGCCCCGGCGGGTCCCAGCGACATCCGCGACCCCGCCGCCACCTGGGACGACCTGGACTGGCTGGCGTCAAACACCAAGCTGCCCTTGGTCGTGAAAGGGATAATGGCCGGAGAGGACGGCAGGCAAAGCGCNGAGCACGGGGCCAAGGGCGTGATTGTCTCCAACCACGGAGCCAGATACCTGGATACTACGCTAGCGACCATCGAGGTTCTGCCGGAAGTGGTGGAAGCCGTGGACGGGCGCATAGAAGTCTACATGGATGGTGGTATCCGGAGGGGTANCGACATCTTCAAGGCCATGGCTCTGGGAGCCCGCGCAGTNCTGATTGGCCGGCCTTTGTTCTGGGGTCTGGCGGTGGACGGGGAAGACGGAGTTCTAGCCGTGTTGGAGATGCTGAGGGACGAACTGGATGCGACGATGGGCATGTGCGGCCGCACGACTATCGACAGCATCGACATGAGCACGCTGACCACCGTGTCGCCGTTGCTATCCCTGTTTCCCCAACCCGAAAGTTTTCGGTAGCCAACTAANGCNGTCTGGTGAACTTGCCCTGAGTCANGCTNATTGNGNNCCATCACGCCCTTCAGTTCGCCAGGCATAACACGGTTTACGATTNCCACGGCGCCCTTNTTGGGCTTAACTTGGACGGTGAATTCTATCTTCTCAGCCAACAGGGGCGTCAGATCAGTAAGAGTGAGTGTAATCTCCACCTGTTCACCGGGATCAACGATGTCTCCCGAACCAATCAACCAACTTGAGGACCAGGAACACTCGGCGGTGTCGGCATCGCCATCGAAACTCTGAGGGTTTCCACNATTGATGCCTTGGTNCTCATCGAGGTAGGTTATCACGGTGCCAGTGTTGGAGAGATCTACGGTTTCCGAGGCGGTAGAAGCTGGCGCTATGGTGAACTTCACGGTATCGACAGATGTCGTGCCGGTATTGGCGACGGCTATGACCTGCCCCCGGAGGCTCAGCGTTGCAGACGTCTCCTCCAGACCTCCGAGGGTGGCTTCTTTACTCTTTTCCGAGCTCAAAAGTCCCGTGTTGAGAACAGCGAAGGCGAATATCGAGGCTACTACCACAAAGGCGATGAGAACGATGGCAGTCTCTAGCCCGGTGATTCCCCGCTGGTTTTGTAAAAATGTAACAGGTCTGCCTAGCAGCCTGTTTTTCCACTCCTTCATGGAATGCTCGCTGAGCGCCGGACGATTGCCAGGACGGCGCCACAGGTCTGCTATTATATCTTAGTTGGCTAAAAAGCCTTGATGGACACTTCGCCGGAATGCTCTGTTTTTCCGGCGCTGAGTAAGATTGAGTACGACGGTGAGGCTGGTGAAGAAACGATGCTACTAGATACTCCCTCCATCACTAGAGTCGACGGAGCGCCCGGCGGTCGCCACTACCGGGTGGAAGGATACGACGAACTGTTTCCTTCTGTAACCACCGTATTGGACGTCATCAACAAGCCAGCCTTGGTGCCTTGGGCCAGGAACATGGCGCTGGAATCGGTGGAGACAGCATTGAAGAAGCGCTCCGGCACCCAAGAGGCTATCACCCCGGAATGGATCTCCCAGGTCATCTCCGAAGCCCGCCGCCGTCCGGAACAGGTCAGGGACCAGGCTGCCGACTTCGGCACTCAGGCCCACGTGGCCATTGATCAGATCGTTCAGGGTCTTGAGCCCCAGATCCCGCCCGAGATGGAGTTGGTGGTCAACAACTTCACCGAATGGCGGCGCGATGCCAACCTGGATCTCCACNTGACCGAGACCATGGTCTTCTCCGACAAGTACCGCTACGCCGGAGCCATGGACGCCATCGCTTACCGTGACGGTAGCTTGGTGGCCTTGGACTGGAAAACCAGCAATGGCCTATATCCCGAATACGCTTTGCAAGTTGCCGCCTATGCCAACGCCTTGGCGGAGATGACCGGAAAGCCGGTCACCGAAGCTTGGACGGTGCGGTTCGGAAAAGCTACCCCGGAGTTTGAAGCCCGCCAAGTGATTGACCTGGAAAAGTCGTTCATCGCCTTCCGGGCGGCTCTATATCTATGGCGGGCCATAAAAGGGGAATTGCTCCACCCACCCGCATGAATGACTTGTTGCGATGTAGGNGCACGGCCAGCCGTGCCCCTACGNGATGTCTAAGCTAATCTCATTGCCGGAGGAACATCGCTTTGTTAATCGTCGACAGCCACGTCCACATCGCCTTGCACATGTACGAGCCGGTGGAGATTCTGCTGGCCCAGATGCAACATAACCAGGTCGAGAAAACAGTCCTGGTGCAATCGTCCACTACAACCGATAACACCTACGTCATAGAGTCCATGCGCCGATTCCCGGGGAAGTTTTCCGTGGTCTGCCGGGTGGACGTGGACAGTCCGGTGGCCCTGGACGACTTGGAGAGATGGTCCGGCGAAGGAGCCGAATCGATACGATTACGGAACTTCCAGCGCTCTCCCGGCGACGATCCCCTNGCCATCTGGCGCAAAGCCGAGGAGCTGGGCATGTCGGTCAGCGTGGGCGGGCCGACGGACGTCTTCGCGTCCCATGAATTCTGGGATCTGGTGGAGGCTCTACCCAGCCTGAAGATTGTTATAGAGCACCTTGGCGGAGTTGGGGTCTGGGCGGTTGGGGAGACTCAGAAGCCTGAACCACCCTATACCCAATTCCGGCAGATGCTAAATCTGGCCAAGTTCCCCAACACCTACGTAAAGATTCACGGCATCGGAGAGATTTGCCCGCCGCCATATCCGTACAAGGACATCCCGCCCTTCATGGACATGGCCTACGACGCTTTCGGTCCCCAGCGGATGACTTGGGGCAGCGACTACCCTCCGGTCAGTTTAAGGGAAGGATACAGCAACGCCCTGAACTATCCTCAGGAGCATATGCCCTTTGCCAGCGCGGACGACTTGGAGTGGATCTACGGCAAGACCGCGTTGTCCATCTGGAAGTTCGCCTAGGCAATCATCTTCCGGTGTGCCAGATGGTCTGGCAGGGGGGCAACCGGTCTTTAATGGAGAAGGTCTGCGGCCGCCAGAAGTAGAGCATCACTGAAGTCTTGGGGGTTGGAGTATCTTTCCGAGATTTCCGCGCTCACGGCGGTCACAGCTACATCACCCAGGTCTTGGGAGACTTGGGGGTTTGGACCGATGGGTGCACCGGCGCGATATAGTAGTCCAGCTCACGCTTGGTTTTTCCATCCCCTTCTTCGTCTTCGTCATCAACTTCGATTACCTGGTACGGCAACTCTCCGCCGCTGAGTAACCGGTAGAACAGAACACCCACCCCAAACACGTCAGTATAGTAGCCCACCTCACGCCGGTAAGTCTGCTCCGGCGCCATATACTCCGTGGTGCCTGCGTCGTTGCGCAAGGTTTCATCCGGCGAGTATTCTTCGGCCACACTAAAGTCGAACAGCGTAGCGTGTCCGTTGTGGTACATCACGTTGGAGGGCTTGACGTCCAGATGTAGATATCCCTGCTCATGCACGTAGGTGAGGGCCGCAGCGACGTCCCAGTCCCAGCGTCCACCCTCAGGATCCGGTTTTTGAATGGTCCAGCGATGAACAGATTACCCGAAACATCCACCGCCACGTCCGCAGGGATAAACAATTCTGCGCTGGTAGCCGGGCCCCCTTCTCCTCCTTCGCCTCTTGTGCCGTTGCCTGCCACCGTAGAGATGAAATTCGTACCCGCGTCAACGCGGCGTATGCGGTGGTTGCC
Source organism: Dehalococcoidia bacterium (assembly GCA_002708395.1). Next base: position 23,220 of record PANP01000013.1, on the reverse strand, counting down.
CGAATCGGCAATAAACAAGTTGCCTGCGGCGTCAACTGCCACACCGTTGGGAGCATTCAGCTGGGTGGTAGTTGCAACAACACCGTCGTCTAAGTAGCCCCGGACCCCGTTACCCGCCACCGTGGTAATGATGCCGGTGGAGACGTCCACCCGCCGGATGCGGTGGTTAAGAGCGTCGGCAATGAAAAGTTGCCCACCGCATCCGATGCCACCCCTAGGGGGAGATCCAGTGTCGACCCTATAGCCACGACGGCGTCATCGAAGCCCGCTGTTCCGTTGCCAGCCACGGTGCTCAGTGCCAAACCATTGGCACTTACCGACACGGCTACGTTATCTATGTATTGGCCAAGCAAAGTGTCTGGAAGACCCGCTCGCGTAATCAGGAAGCGAATCTCATGAGTCCCCGAGGACACGTTTGAAAGTGCGACGGTCAAGCTATCGTGCTTGGTTTCACCGGAGAAGCTAATGGCCCAAAATCATGGGTGTCTACCACAACTCCATCCACTAGGAGCTGGAAGATTCCCGCTTGACCATTAAAACCGCCGCCGCCATCCGCGCCCGCCACTCTACGGACACCGATGTTGGCGCTTATAGTCAAAACTCCGGTATCCAGGTCGACGTCCTGGAAAATCCCGCCGCCTTCTTGCCCCAAACCAGAAGTACCATCTTGTCCCACGACGAACTGGACGGCGCGAGACACTGTGCCTTGTAGCACGTCGAAGAAAACCGCAAGGAAGGAGCCGCCGGCCATCGCACCGTTGGTCGTCGTGAACTGGGTCCAACCGGCTAGGTCTCCGGTTTCGAAATCACTGTTAACAATCGAGGCGTCGGCTCGGGCAACACCTGCCGCAACCATGAACACCATGAGAGCCGCCAGAGCGACGAACGTTGAAACCGTGAGTTTTTTCATTACCCGAATCTCCCCTGAAATCATGATGCGCGATGCCTTACCGAGCCTCGACGATTTCAGTGCCGCAAATACTTTTGTTCAATAGCCTCGATCGGTCACCAAAAGCCCGTAACCCTAAACGTAGGAACAGGCGGTATTAGATGTTTCAGAACTNCTACATATCCGAGCATTACGACGTATAACTACGTCTATTCAGCAATTANGCTCCGTAGCTAACCGACNGTCTAGGCCCATATTTCTAGAACATATCTATAGTTAAGACTACATTGTTGTGAAATATGTTCCCAGGCCGCCAACACGCAATGAATCGTGGGAAAACATGCGAAAACATTGCGGGATTTCGCACGTCTACCTGCAAGACTCGTGCTGATGAATTGGAAACTGGATATTTCGTGGGTGTAGCCGGAGGNGCGGAAGGGATTCAGGGTTGGTGTTTCGACGAGGCTGCGAGGAGTGAGGGTAGGTTAGAGGGCGTCCACTTCCTGGTACCTGAAGCAGGTGACCAAGTGGTCGTTGACCAAGCCTGCCGCTTGAAGAAAGGCGTAGCAGATGGTTGACCCGACGAATTTAAAGCCCCGGCGCTTCAGGTCGGCGCTGATATTGTCCGACAGTTCGGTTTTAGCAGGGACCTGATCGTCGCCAGTCCATGCGTTTCGTACCGGGGTACCGCCAACGAAGTCCCACAGGTAGGCGTCTAAACCGCCTGATTGCTCTTGCAAAGTCAGGTAGGCTTGAGCGTTGGTGACAAAGGCGCGGACCTTTAAGCGATTGCGTACGATGCCGGGGTTGTTCAGCAACTCGGCGATCTTGTCCTCGCCGTAGGCGGCGATGGCCTTGGCGTCGAACCCGTCGAACGCCTCCCGATAGCCTTCCCGCTTCCGCAGGATGGTTTCCCAACTCAGACCGGCTTGAGCGCCGTCAAGAAGCAGAAACTCGAAGAGCATCTGATCGTCGTGTAGGGGCACTCCCCACTCACGGTCGTGGTACTCAATCATCAGGTCGCTTTTGGACCAGGTGCACCTTGAAACGGCGGCACTGCTCATCCGGGCAGCTCGATAATCATCACCCACATGGGCCGTTCGCCCAAGGGGTAAATCTCCAGAGGTTCCAGATTCCCAGTGTCGTTGTTGATCCGGTAGGAAGCCAGGCGGCCCGACGCATGTCCGGCGGCAAACAGGAACTTGCCTTGAGGATCCAGGCCAATCACTCGAGGCATGTCTTCCGACGAGGTTTGGCCGATGGGCGCCAGTTCGTCCGTCACCTGGTCAACGGTAAAACAGGCGATGCTGTTGTGGCCCCGGTTGGGGGCGTACAGGAATCTCCCGTTGGGGGATATCTGTATCTGGGCGCAGGTGTTATCACCCTGATAGCCTTGGGGCAAAGTCGATATGGTCTGGAAGGCGGATAAAGTGCCCGCCGTACGGTCGAACCGGTAGGCCGTCACGCTACAGCCTTGCTCGTTGGAGAAGTAGATGGTGTTGCCGTTGGGATGGAAGCAGAAGTGGCGAGGCCCTAGTTCTTCCTCCGGAGCCACCCTGGGCGAATCATTTGGAGAAAGGGTGCCGCTGTTTTCGTCGAAGCGAAACTGAAAAATCGCGTTGGGGCCCCGGCCAGCGGCGATGTGGGGCACGAAGGCGAATTTGTTGGACGGATCCGTCTGGACGGAGTGCGCGCCCCGGGCCGTGGGCAGTGTTTGGACCGGGGGGTCCATCACTGCACCGTCTTCTCCGATGGTATGAACGGTGACCATCGAACCTTCGTAGTAAGCCGAAAGCAAAAACCGGCCCTTCCGGTCCGTGGCCAGGTAGACGGAGTCCGTTTCCAGAGGGACAGTGCCGATAAGGCTTAGTCCAGCGGTTTTTTGGTCGATACTAAAACTGGAGAGCTCTTTGGCCCCCCGCCTCCCCGCATAAAGGTATCTTCGTTGCGGGTCCACTGCCAGAGGCGCTGGTCCGCCGCTGATGGCAAGCTCCCCCTGGGGTTCCAGCTTGCCCGAATCCGGGTCCATCTTGAAGGTGAGAATCTTGTCGTCACCTTGCAGAGCAACGTACATAAAATAGGGCATCTATGCCTCACTTTTTCGATTATGCCTTCCTACCAGACTACCGGGTTCCAGCCTCTGAATAGCGTGCGCGGCTGTCCATTGAGGGCAGCTGTCTGCCCCTCTTTCGTCACCACATAATAGAACTGGCCCGCTGATAATTCCTTGATGGAATTGAAGCTGCCGAACAGGGCTCTTGGGTCGTAGAACGTCCAGGCTTGAGTCGCCGGATCGAATTTCCAAACCCGTACCAGGTTGTCCCCGATCGTTTCCAGGGCCTGTCCCACAGAACCTGATCCACCGGCCAGCGCCGTTGGGCTAGCCTCGATCGGCGCTTCGGACCCAGGAACTTGAACTCCATCTATCCAGGCGGAAATCACGCTGCCTTCAGGAACCAACGTCCCATCGACAGACGCCGTGCCCACCAAGACGTGGGGTGCCAACGGGGGCGCTTGCAATAATGGCGCAGCCAATATCCCTCCCCGGCGGGACAATCCGCTGCGGGATGCCAAGGTTATGAGCGGAGCCTGCTTACCTCCACCCTGAGCGGCGCTGGAAGCGGTCAAGTTTAATTCGTCAACGCCGCCCTGCTCCCAGACAGCGGACTCCGCAGCATCACGCTCGCCGATCTTGAAGTTTATCGTCTTGCCGGTATAGGTCTCACCACTGGTCTGATTGACGATGAGGATATAAGTCCCATCGAAAGAAGGCGGCGGAGATGTTGCCGTCGGGACCGGAACCGGCGTTGGAGTAGCTGTCGGAACTGGCACAGGAGTGTCAGTAGGCGTGGGCGTGTCGGCTGGCGCTGACGTGGGCGAAGGCGGTGTCGTTGAGGCTGGGACAGGAATCGGTACTGTAGTACCCTCCACCACCGGGGCTGCGGTAGGGTTGGGTAGTGTTGCTGTGGGATCAGGCTGGACTACAGGAACCGCTGTCGCCGGGGCAACGGTCGGCGCCGCCCCCCCACCACACGCAGTCAAACCAATCAAGACAACCAGAATCGCAGAAACCACAGCCGGCAAGGCAAAGTGTCTATCGCTCATATTCCCTTCCAACGCCGAATCAATCATTACATTGAAGCACCCTGAGGAATCATCTGGGCGGCTTCTAAAAATCAATAGGTACGGGCTCAAAACAAGTCTAGGNGGGGCATTATCTGTTGTCAAACCTCAACTGTTCTCATNAGANCTGAAACACCGGTGGCANCGGTCCGGTCCGGTCCGNTCCACCCATACCAGTGGTGGGGCTTCACCAATAGGGTGACAGGTATCGTTACCCTACTTTCCGGGAGCGGCTGCCAGCAATATGGTCATAGTACTTTCAATCAGGTTTTATTGGAGGCCACCATGTTTTGGCTAAAAGGCTGTCCCCGCTGCAGCGGCGACTTATACGTTGACCAGGATCAGTACGGTTCCTTCGTGTCTTGCTTGCAATGCGGTTTGAACAGAGAACTCGCCAATCAACCCGGCGAGGCACTACGGCTCGTGGCAGAACCGTCTTTGCCTGCTCCGTTGCCGCAGTGGCATATGGACGGAACCACGCGCCGCCGGGTATCCCACGGCGGACGTCACTTCGCCAAGCCCTTAACCTTGGGCGAGGAGGCAGCGGCGTAATTCGCAGCCTGAGAAATCGGATCCAACGCCAGGCCCAGCATCGCGAGAGAGGCTCGGACTACTCTTCACGAGACCCCTCGCCGATGCATCAACCCCATTGACCTACCCTCCGATAGTCCGGTCCTCGTACTCACGTAGGACCGGACTATCGGCCATCTACAACCAATCAGCCCCTCTTTATATAACTCAGATCTTGCCACATCTTAGTCTTTAGTCCCTTCTCCCTGTGTTAACATTGGTGAGCATTTTTGACCGGCCAGGCTCACGCAGCGAGATTCGCCATAGGCGGATAAAGCCTGTACCGGAACGGACGGAGGAACAAGATTGACGAAGGCACTTGAAGGCATCCGCGTGCTAGACCTGACCAGGGCTCTGGCAGGCCCATTCTGCACACTGATGCTGGGAGACAACGGGGCGGACGTGATTAAGATTGAGATTCCCGGCTCAGGGGATGACACCCGAAAGTGGGGACCACCGTTCATCGGTGATGAGAGCGCTTATTTTCTCTCCATCAATCGCAACAAGAGAAGCCTAACCCTTAATCTGCAAGACCCCAAAGCCCAAGATGTCTTCATGAAGCTGGCCAAGGACTCCGACGTGGTGGTGGAGAACTTCACGCCGGGGGTCATGGATCGCTTTGGATTGGGCTATGAAGCGGTCAAAGCCGTGAATCCCAACGTTGTTTATTGCTCCATATCCGGATTCGGTCAGGACGGTCCTTATAGGAGCCGTCCCGCCTACGACCAAATCATGCAGGGCGTTGGCGGTCTGATGAGCATCACCGGCGAGCCAGATGGCGAGCCGCAAAAGATTGGGATAGCCGTCACCGACATTGGAGCCGGCATGTGGTCCGCCTTCGCCATCACGACGGCTTTGCACCACCGTGATAAGACTGGGGAAGGTCAGTACATCGACATCTCCATGCTGGACGCTCAGGTTGCCTGGTTGACCTACCAGGCCGCCTTCTTCTTCGCCAACGACGAGCCACCAAAGCGCATGGGCGCCGCCCATCCCACATTGGTGCCCTATCAGGCGTTCATGTGTAGCGACGGCAAATACATCAACGTCGCCGTCGGTTCGGAGAGAATCTGGGAACGGTTCTGCCAGGGAATGGGACGAGAAGACCTGAAGGACCACCCCGACTACTCNGTAAACAGCGTGAGGGTCGCCCACCGGGGCGCCATAGTGTCCATGCTTCAGGAGATTTTCCTCACCCGGCCGGTGTCAGAGTGGGTAGAGGATCTGCAGGCTGCGAACGTGCCCTGCGGCCCCATCAATGACTTGGCCGACGTTTTCGCCGACCCCCAGGTGTTAGCCAGGGACATGTTGCAGGAAATGCCCCACCCGACTCTGGGTACCATCAAGCAAACGGGATTGCCCATCAAGTTCTCCCGCACCCCGGGCGGTCTTGACCTGCACCCACCCCTATTGGGAGAGCACAATCAAGAGATTCTAAGCTCCCTGGGATATTCCGACGCCGACGTCCAGAGTCTGAAAGACGCATCGGTTATCTGACATATCTACCCTAGGGCGCGGCAGGTTACAGAAACGGGTAATAAATCGGTAATGCTTGCAGTCGGAAAATTGACTCCCGGAGCGAAGGCTCGTNTTTTACCGCCACGGAAAAGCCTGGGTTTATCGGATGAAAAGGCACTGCTGTTGACTGGATACCTGCGTTCCCGGACCGATTCGCAATACGGACNGGTAGNGACTCAACCCCTTATCANCCTCTNCANCCAAACTGATTGGGGTCATCGTTCCCCGATCAAGCGATTGTCGTTCTCCGTCTTGCTCGCGCCTCCGGCGAAGACTATCATGGGACAGCATTTTCCCGAATGATTCTGATTGAGGATGCCATCTGGCCATGGATCTGGGATTAAAGGACCGGGTCGCCATAATCGGCGGGTCCAGCAGGGGNATCGGCCGGGCGATNGCTACCACGTTCGCTCACGAGGGAGCCAGCGTCACAATCTCGGCCCGCACCGAAGCCGACCTGCGCCGCACTGAGATTGAATTAGCCCGCATCGGTTCTCAGCACCATGTCCTGGCGATACCCGCCGACCTGTCNTCTGCCCGGGACATACGNCGGGTGGTTCGAGACACCATGAACCGCTTCGGCCAGATCGGGATATTAGTCAACCACGTNTGGCACGGCGCNCCCGGCCGNCCGTCTGAATTCAACGATGAAGCGTTAACCGCAGCTTTCGAGGAGAACTTCNTGGGTGCCGNAAGGCTGACCCGAGAGGTGATTCCCTTCATGAAGCAGCAGCGGTGGGGACGCATCATCCACCTCCTGCCCGTCCAAGTGAAGCAACCTGGCAAGGGGTCGGCGCTCTCCGCTTCCAGTCAACTCGCCTTGGTGGGTTACACCAAGATGCTGGCCACCGAGTTGGCGCCGTTCAATATAACGGTTAACAACGTCATCGCCGGACCGGTGCAGACCGACTTTCTGACTTCAACNTTCGAATCCACGGCGGANGAGCAACGACGCACCAGCGACGAGGTTGTACTGGACGCCNTCGAGGCTATCCCCATGGGGCGCCTGGGGAAACCGGAAGAATTGGGCGACTTGATCGCGTTNCTAGCGTCCGACCGCNCTGGATTTATAACCGGAACCAGCGTAGTGATTGACGGAGGAATGCTCCAGACCATCAGCTGACGGCTGGCCCGAAACTGAATCGGGATCATGGTCCGGTGGCCGAACTCCGCACTTCCAACCCTTCATCGGGAAACCNCTGGTCGAAGGAATAGACCACTCCTGATCCACTACTACGCGCGGCAGCCCAGATCAAGGCATCCGCTACGGACACTCGGCCCGAAGGTCTGCACATCAACAACGCCTGTATGAGGAGACCCTTGCTAATGGCGTAAACAATTATGTTTTGCTTCTGAACGAACTCGATAAGTTGGTCTACTATCAGCGCTCGACTCAGTTGGTACACCGANCTTAGGACGTAGGATGCCTCGGCCAGCACNACGTCNGTGATCCNCAGTTCCTGCTCACCATCGACGATATCAGTAGCCGCTTGCGCTAGGCCTTCGAGATCACCGGTGATGTAACGAACCACTACCGAAGTATCCAGAAAGCCGCTCAATCGGTGCCATCCGGCAATCCATACCTCTCTTGAACCTCTAGGTCCCAAGCCTTTTCCTTAGCCTTGTTCCACTCTGGGCCGAGAGGTATATGAACATTGGTATAAGGCGCCAAGCTACCCGCTAGCGACCGGTTGTGCTCCGGAGTGACGAAGTAAATCTCCACGTGATTGTCCACGATCCGTTGTATCGCCAACCAACCTGGTCCAATGCCCAACCGGTCACGGATCGCTTTGTCGATGACAACCTGGCCTTTTTCTCCTACTTTATTGGCCAAAGTATAACTCCNAGTATAAAGTATAACTATATCGTAGCAAATCATACNCATGCCCACAAGNCACATCATCTACGCTCGGTTGCCCGCCATGCGATTTACCGATACACTGGGGCCAATCTAAGGAACGAGCGCAAATGGGGGTTCTNCGTGAAGTTTTCTCTAGCTTACGAAATGCAAAGGCCTACCCTTGATGACCACGCCGTCATCGANGAGACCATCGAGCAGTGCATCCTAGCCGACGAGATGGGCTTCGACGCCGTGTGGTTCGTCGAACACCACTTCCTGACCACCTTCTCTTCATCGCCCTGTCCAGAAGTGATATTCGGGGCATTNAGTCGACTGACCAAGAACATCCGCCTGGGTTTCGGCGTCGTTATCTTGCCTTACCACCACCCCATACGAGTAGCCGAGCGGGTGGCGATGGTGGACCAGCTTTCCCACGGACGCGTGGATTTCGGCACCGGGCGTTCCGCGCCCTACGAGCAGACGGGCATGGGCATCGATCCCCGGTTCACCCGGGAGATGTGGGAAGAGTCGCTGAACATGATTCCCAAGATATGGGAGTCGGAGACCTTTCATTGGGAGGGGAAGTTCTGGAACGTCCCGCCTCGGGAGGTTCTTCCCAAGCCCTACCAGAAGCCCCACCCGCCCATCTGGGTAGCGGCGCTTCAGCCCGCCACCTACCAGTTGGCCGCAGAGAAGGGTATCGGAGTGATGGCCCTGGGCGTCAACGCCCCTTCAGTTCTGGAACCCCACATCAGCGCCTACCGGGAAACCATCAAAAACGCGAATCCGGTGGGCGCCGCCGTCAACAACCAGTGGCTAAGTTCCTGCTTCGGACTTTGCGGTGAGGACGATAAAGCGGTAAAGGAGCTTTGCACTCAGTCATTAAAGACCTTCTTCGGTCCGGGACGGCCCTACTTCCAAGACCAGAAGGACGTTTACAGCAAACTGTTGGATCAATGGGGCGGCGTGCCAGACCACCTGACTCAGAANTTCTCCCGGTTCGTGGAAGTGCAGGGAGTNAACGGCGCGCCNAGCAGCGCCGTCGATCTNTCAGGAGGAAACGCCTTGGCCCAGAAAATCTGGGAAGAGTTCGACGCTGAAACCCTGGCTGAACGGGGTGTCATAATCGCAGGGGACCCCAACAGCTGTATCGAATCCTTAAAGCTGCATGAAGCCACGGGTGTAGATCAGATGCAGNTCCTCATGGCCACCGAGACCGTGGGNCATGAGGAGGTGATGAAGTCCATAGAGATGTTCGGCAAGCACGTCATCCCGGCGTTCAAGTAGGACGCTGGAGCATGAGAAGCGGGCCTTTGGCGCACCACCTACTTTAAGTCAGCAACTAGAGGGCCAACCTCGTTCATCAGCAACTCCAGGCACTCGTGCTCCCACTGNGGGTCTTCCGGNTCCTGGGTGATGGCCAGCAAGCTGCCGAACCCGCCAACTTGTTCATAGAGNTTGCGGATGCGGTCGGCACACTCTTGGGGGTCTCCCACGATCCAGATGTTCTCCATCATGTANTCAACGTCCACGGAATCGTCGGGCATATTGGGGTCGATCTTGCAAGCGCCCAGTTGCCCCGAGCCCTGACGGTTGGGTAGNTGGTGNTGGATGTAATTCCGGCCCAGCACCGCATGGGCCCGCTCCCTTGCCTCTTGAGGTGTCTTCGCCACCAGAACGTCCCGGCCGATGCGCCATTCCTGACGGTCAGGCTCTCGTCCGCTGGATGCAGCTCCTTCCTCCACCACTTCCCAGTGCCCTTTGAGATGTTGGGGCGCCAGGTTGGAGCTGCTCATGGGGAACCAACCCCGCTCCCCGGCGACTTTGATGGAGCCAGAGGCCAGAGACGTGGCGGCTACAGCAATCGGCGGGTGAGGCATCTGGTAGGGCTTCATGTAGAGCCCTCGCTCCAGCACCGGGTCCAAAGCGGGCGCGGTGATGTCGAAGTACTTGCCGTGGTAGCTGAACCGTCCTTCTGACTCCCATATCTTCAGGATGATGTCCAGAACTTCGGCAGATCGCTCGCGCACCTCAACTCCCTTGGCCGGGTCCAGGCCGAAGAGTTGCAGGTCGGTGGGAATCGCCCGAGCGCCGATGCCCCAATAGAAGCGGCCCCGTGCCAAGTGGTCCAGCATGGCGATGCGGTGGGCCAGCTCCACCGGGTTATGAATCGAAAGCAGGGTTACGCCGGTGCCGAAAATTATGTTCTCGGTCATCGCCAAGGCTTTGGCGATAAGCAGGTCCGGCGCCGGCGCATTCTCCCAGCGCTCCGTTATATGCTCTCCGATCCAAGCCTCGTGGTAGCCCAGCTTGTCGGCAGTCACAATCAGGTTCAAGTCCCGATCGTAAGAATCAGCGTAGCTACGGTGGGGCGGATGGAGCGGCATCATGAATAGTCCGAAGTTCATGGTCTTCTCCTCAGTTTGGACCCAGTTAGGCATGGGCCGTGAGTCTGTGGTGATGGTAAGGCGGTCTCTAAGGGGTGTCAAGACAGGAATTTAGACTCGTCACCATCGCAAATCGACAGCCCTACCGGCCTATGCTAGACTGGCCGAAATATATCCAAACTTTCGCGAAAGGAAGTTACGCGTGAAGAAGGTCGTAAGCGAAATCAGCGGTGTTGTGTTCAGCCTTCCTTGGCTGGTAGCTAAAGATAACGGTCTATTCGAAGCCGAAGGCATTGACATGGAGTTTGTTAAGGCCATCAGGACCGGCCCGGTGGAGCACACAGAGAATCCGGAAAACGTTAATCCCATCCTGGGCCATGTCGCATTCGAACAGGGTCAGGTTTCCATCTACCGGGCTTGAGAAGAAGGTCAGGTCCGTCGGGCCTACGAGAGTAAACAAGGAGCCAGAATAATCGCGTTGCGTTCCGCGGTGGCCAGCCAAGCCATCATGGTCGCCCCAGATTCGCCCCACAACTATCCGGGAACACTGGGGAACCAAGCCGTGGCAGTTAACTTCCACGCCGGGTCCCACTACGTTGGACTGCGCTTGCTGGAAGGATACCTTCCGAAAGAGAAGATAAAGCTGGTGCACTACGGATCGCCGATCCACCGCTTCGAGTCCATGCTCAACGGGGAGGTTGCCGCCGCAGTGGTGATGGAGCCTTGGATCACCCTGGGCGAGAAGTTGGGCTGCAAGACCGTTGCCGAGGGTCACTACCTGGGCGCGGAGAACGCCAGCGAGGACATGGACGAAGAAACCTTCGCTGCGATCAACCGGGCGGTGGAGAACGCCGTCGACCTGATTAACGCCGACAAGAGGAAGTTCCTACACTACCTTATCGACGACCCCAGCTTCGCGGTAGTCGCCGCCAACTACGGCGGACTGACCCCCGAGGACTTCCACCTGCCCCGCCTGCGCTACACCAAGCCGGCGGTATATACCGACGAGATGGTGGAGGACACCTACAACTGGCTAACCCGTTGGAATCTACTCAGCGACGAGGCTTGCGCCGCCGATCTGGTAGACAACCGCATCGCCGAGCCAGCTTCCGCCGACGACTAGGAGCCCTCACCCCGTCCCCTCTCCCTGAGGGAGAGGAGTACCGACGATTGGTTCGGAGGCAGGATGGGCATCCTGGGTTCTTGACGAACCAGCACAACCCCGAAGGGAGGTAACTTCCCTTCGGGGTTGTTTTTATCCCAAGCCCTTACACCTAGACCCAAGGAACCTCTGCAGTTCTATTGACATCCCATTGATACGATAGNATAAGACCATCTAGTTCGTGGAGGGATCAGTCATGGCTCTGCCGTTCCGAAAGCGCCCCGGCGTCGCTGTTGTGGAGATTCATGGCGTTATCGGCAATCAAGTAAGGACACCCGTTTACGAGCGCCTATTCGAAAGCATCGCAGAGAGCAAGCGCTACCGGGCCTTGTTGCTGGATATCGATTCCCCGGGAGGATCGGCTTCAGGCTCGGAGGTCCTGCACCACAGTCTGTTGAAGGTGTCAGAAAGCAAGCCCATAGTGGCTTACGTTCGGGGTATCGGAGCATCGGGCACCTACTATCTATGCTCCGCCGCCAGCCGGGTAGTTGCTCTGCCCAGCGCGATGNTCGGCAGCATCGGCGTCATCTACCTACGCCCCATCCTGGAACANCTGTTGGGCAAAGTGGGCGTGGAGTTTTCCGTGTTCAAAGAGAGCCGGCTCAAGGACATGACCGGGTTCTGGCGCAGTCCAACGCCGGAAGAAGAGGGGAAGTTTCAGGGACTGTTGACCTAGATATACGACAATTTCGTTACCGTGGTCGCCCAGGGAAGGTCCTTGGAGGAGTCGGCAGTACGGGAACTGGCCACCGGCGAGGTATTTACCGCCACGCGGGGCAAGGAACTGGGCTTGGTGGACGACTTCGGTGGGTTCGCCGAGGCTTTGGATATCGCTGCCCAGTTGGGCGATGCCCGCCCACGGCCCCTGTGGGTAAGACCCAAACGTCCCTTCTCCGCAAGATTGCTAGGCCGGGCGAACAGCCAACAGGCGGGTATCTCCGTGCTNGCTAATCAGTTCCAGCGGCTTATGGGCGGGGGGTTCTACTTCCTGGAGCCATCCTNCTTGATGGGGGATTACATGGGGGAGCCGGATCTAGATCCGGCACTTCAACGATAAAAGTCGCGAACTACGGGCGGCGGTCAATGGAGTGTTTGGTCGAAAGTAGAACGCAGACCGTACGGGTAGTTAAGCGTAGCTCCGCGTCTCCAAGTCGTCATCGTCGTCTTCGTTGGGCACTGGAAAGCTAACGTTTGTACGGAGGCGGAAGGTCCATCGCTCCATAGCCNTCGACCCCATNCCGATCAAGATTGAAGGCGATCGCCAAGCCCAACCCAGGGCGAGAATAAAAGAAATCACAACCAACATCANGACAATTGTCACGGCCAAGATCCAGGGCTGTGAGTCCATAACCTACTCCTCAGGTACCCCAGTATCAGAGAAAACTACGGTGTCTTCCCTCATGAGACTATTCAACCATCAAGAGGAGACTAAAACATGAGGGCAGGCACCTAAGGCTATTGAGGTGGGAATGAAACTCGGGGGTTGAAGGTTAAGTTTGGAAGAACCGAGGACATCCGGCGGCGGGCCCAACCCATACCAGGAGCGACGATAAGGAAGGGGGNCAGGGCAAACGTAGGAAAAACAAAGAAAGCAAGAACAAGCCAACGATTCAAGTCTAACATCACAACCACCACCCAAATAAAAGAAAGAAGATTCAGTTATGTTAATGGTGACGGCGATTCGGTGCCACGGTGATGTCAGCCGGATTTCGATGAGTTTGGGCTGCTGGATACGGTAAATTTATCCCGCTAACTGCCCTCCAATCCCTTGGCNTCCTGCCACAGAGACTCCTTCTCAATCAGCGGCAAGCCGTTGAAGTCTTTACCCCGTTGATTGGCCAGCTCCTCCATCTGAAGATACCGGCCCTGAAAGCGCCGGTTGGCCTGGCGCAAGGCGTCCTCGGCGTGGATGTTCATCCAGCGGGAAAGGTTAACCATGGTGAACATCAGATCGCCCATCTCATGCACCTTTTCTTCATCGGTTACCGCCGCGCGAAGCTCTTCCACCTCCTCGGCCACCTTGTCCAACACGCCGGAGATGTCCTCCCATTCGAAGCCGGCCCGGCCCACCCGGTCCTGCATCAACTGAGCGTAGGTCAAAGCGGGAAGCTCACCGGGGATGCCTTCCACCGGCGACTTCTTGATTCCTTCTTTCGCCCGCTCGGCCGCTTTCAACTGTTCCCAATTGGCCTCCACCTCGCTGGCGTCCGAGGCGGCGCCGTCGCTGAACACGTGGGGATGACGGCGTATCAGTTTCTCGTTTATGCGGGTCAGCACGTCCGTCAGCGAGAACTCCCCAGCTTCCCGGGCAATCACGGAGTGGAATGCAACCTGCAACAACAGGTCCCCCAGTTCTTCGGATAATCCCTTCGGGTCGCCCTTATCTATAGCTTCCAAAACTTCGTATGACTCTTCCAGCAACGTCCTCTTCAGGGACTCATGGGTCTGTTCCCGGTCCCAGGGACAACCCCCCGGAGCGTGGAGCGTTTCTACGATGTCCATGAAAGTCTGGAAGCTGCCCAGGTCACCTTGAGGAATCTGTTTGTTGCTCATGGACGAATTATAGGCGTGGGCAGCGTTGCTTCACAAGACAACGGATGATACCTTTAGCATCACCCATCTGGAGTTAGGATGAACCGGTTAGCCTGGATACCAACCTTTCTTTTCATCTTCGCCGTNCCCCTGTTTCTGGTCACCGCCAGCGTGACTTGGGCTTTCAACGACCCCGGCGTCTATAACCGGGGATTCCAGAAATACCGCATCTCACTNACATCCGGCATCACCGAGGAAGATCTTCGCCAGGTCGGCGGCCAGATCAGACACTACTTCAACTCCACTGATGAGCCTCTGCTGGTGAACACCCAGGTATATGGTGAAGATCGAGAGCTTTTCAACNAGCGAGAGGTCCAACACATGCGCGACGTCAAGCGGCTGGTGTGGTGGGTCTACGCCGCAGCTATCGTGTCGGGCATCTACTTGCTGGCGGCTACGGCTTGGGGAGNGGCNGTCTATCAGCGGGGCTTTTTAGATGTCCTGGCCCAACGAGTGATTCGGGGTGTGGCGCTGATGGTTGTTTTAGTGGTGTTTGTGGGGGTCTTTGCGTTGGCGGGATTCGATACTCTTTTCTTGAGATTTCATCAATTGGCTTTTGCCAACGACCTCTGGCAACTGAACCCACGACGAGATTACCTGCTAATCATCTTCCCTCAGGGGTTCTGGTTCGATGCGACCATGAGAGTAGTCGCATTGACGGTGGCTGGAGCGGTGGCATTAACGTTGATCGCCGGGGGCCACCTACTGTGGCAGCGTAAAACTGGGAGAGGAAGTGTTCAGTAGGGACGCNCTACTTTAAGGAAGAGACCGCAGTAGAAAGGCCCGCCGCCCCAAGGATGAACATCATTCGGGGCGGCGGAGTTAGAGATTTGTTACCAGACGTGCTGGACCGCTACCGGCTAGTGCCCGCAGCCGCAACCACCGCCGCAGCATCCGCCGCCACCCATGGGAGGCAATGGACTGTAGCCGGTGTCGCCGGACGAATCGCTTCCGGACACAGCAGCGAAGACCGAGATGATTCGCTTGGCCGGTTGCTCGCAATTGGGACAGTCGGCTCCGCTAGAGCTCATCGACTGCAATTTGTCGAACTTATTCTCACAGGTCGGACAATGGTATTCGTATATAGGCATGCCTGAACCTTCCTTACCTAGAGATTTCGGACCGAGTTCGCTTCCTTGAATTTAACTGAAGGGGGCGAAGGTCGTCAAGTAATGCCCACGTATCGCCCAGTAAAAGCTACAACCGTCATTCTGGCGCAGGCCGGAATCCATCCAAGCACCGCTTTCAAATTCCACGCCTATTCCAGCCAACCTACTGGATTCCCGTCTGCACGGGAATGACGAGGGGTCTCCGCCAAACTCCGTCATTCTGGCGCAGGCTGGAACCCATGAACTTTCGGGACTTTGAAAGTCATTTCCGGATAGACGGGCTGAATCTCGAGGCTTATCCTAAATCCATGACAAGCATAGAAGCGCCTCAAATACTGGTTGATCAAACTTGCTGGCAATCGGTCCTGGAACGAGACCGGCAGAGCGACGGCAGGTTCGTTTACGCGGTCAGGTCCACCGGGATATATTGCCGCCCTTCCTGCCCCAGCCGGAAGCCCCGGAGAGAGCAGGTCTCCTTTTTCCCAAACGCCGACGCCGCGCAAGAACAGGGATACCGGCCTTGCAAACGATGTCGTCCCGAAGAAACATCAGGCGAAGACACGGACACCCGGTTGGTCCGCTTGGCACATGCATATTTAGCATCCGGCCATCCTGAGCCGGTCGGTCTAGAACAGGTGTCCGCCCAAGNCGGCGTAACTCCGNCCCGGCTACGCAAGGCGTTCAAGAACGTTACCGGCTTGAGCTTCAGCCAGTTCGCCGACGCTCGCCGGTTGGACCAGCTAAAGACCCGGTTGCAGAAGGGTCAGGACGTAACCAGCGCTTTGTACGACTCCGGATACAGCTCCACCAGCCGCCTGTATGAGAAAGCCNCGGCCCAATTGGGCATGANGCCGAACACGTATCGAAAAGGTGGACAGAACGTCGAGATAACCTACGCCGTCATTGACTGGTCTCTGGGTCAGATTCTGGTAGCGGCCACGGATAAAGGTGTNTGCGCCGTCCGTCTGGGAGACGATGCCGCCACCCTTGAATCCGATCTAAAGNAGNAGTACCCCAACGCCAGCTTGGAANGGGACNNCGGGCAGCTCCATGATTGGGTAGGCNTGATGCTGGNGACGCTGGAAGGTCACCCNNCCACCCATTCCNTGCCCCTCGACGTNCAAGCCACCGCCTTCCAACGGCGGGNCTGGCAACACCTGATGACGATTCCCCGNGNCGAAACCCGGACCTACAGACAGGTGGCTGAAGCTCTAGGCGAACCCAGATCTACTCGTGCCGTGGCCAACGCCTGCGCCGCCNACCCGGTGGCCTTGGTAGTGNCGTGCCACCGGGTGATTCGCCAAGATGGTGGCCTGGGCGGCTATCGCTGGGGACTGGAACGGAAANCANCCCTTCTGGAAGAGGAATCAATAACCGAGTCGGATTAGTCCGTCTGCCCCCTATCCGTCGCATAGCCAAGCCGGGTCACCATCGCCCAAGCTGCAGCTGTTTGATTGATACTCCGGATGGCCTTCTATCCAAACGTGTATGAATCATAGGCGTCGGTATCAACCNATGGTNCAAGAAATGATGGCTTCTTGTGCATCAGAAATTACGTTGTTCTNGCATAAGTGATATCGTCCCTGCCCCAACCCAGAGCCGCTTGACACCCCCAACCCTAGGTGGCAGACTACCTTGACTGCCTGGTGGCTACCGCCAGCATCCCGGGTCCGAGGCTAACCTCGACCCGTACAAACGAACGACAGGAGGAAATCATGGCAGGCTCCAAGATTGAAATTAGGGAAAACGGTCCTTTGCGCGTCTACGCACCTTTCGAGATGGTAGACAAAGACGGNAATACGTATACCTTGCCAGAAGGCGAGTTCGTCAGCATCTGCCGCTGCGGCATGTCCCAGAACAAGCCTTTCTGCGACAGCGCTCATCGTGCTAATGAATGGAAAGGCGAGAGCGCAGCCAAGTAACTAGCGCCTAGCCGGCGGTCCCAAGGGTGCTAGTGATGTAGTAACTCCCTGGACCGGGTACTGCCGGAGACACAAAAAAGGCCGGAGCAGGTTGTTTTTTGAACACCATCTGCCCCGGCCTTTTTATTTTGCCTCTAAGGATGGCCGCATCAAGCGGCTAGAATCATCGCCCGCGATAGATGGGTTTGATCGACCGTACTGACTCCAACCGCTGCTCGGCGATCCGGTCGGCGGCCCGGGATGTGGAAATCTCTTCCGTTTTCGAGACGTGGGCCACCTGTGACATGAGTTCGTAGATCCTCTCCGTCTTTTCCCGTGCACGGTCAGCGCTATAGGTTGCGCCGATCTCCGCCGACACGTTGATGATTCCACCGGCGTTAATCAAGTAGTCGGGCGCGTATAGAACCCCGCGCCGGTGCAACTCTTCTCCATCGGCTTCGGTCAGCAACTGGTTGTTGGCCCCGCCGGCCACGATTCTCGCCTTTATCCGGGGGATGGTGTCCGGGTTAATCACTCCTCCGAGGGCACAGGGGGAGAAGATGTCGCAATCCACATCGTATATCTCGTCCGGGGCCACCACTTCCAATCCCAATTTTCTGCCCCGGTCCATAGCCTCTTCATTGATATCGGTGACCACGATGTGGGAGTCTTCTTTTATCAGATGATGGGCGGTATAGGTTGCCACCTTCCCGAACCCCTGCATCGCAACCCNTTTCCCCTTTAANGAGTCGTTACCCCAGACCTCCTTGGCAGAGGCTTTCATNCCCATGTAGATACCCAGACCGGTCATGATAGACGTGTCGCCACTACCGCCCATGTTGATGGGCAAGCCGACAACGTAATTCGTTTCCTGGCTGATGTACTCCAGGTCCCGTCCGGTGCTGCCGACATCGGTCGTGACTAAATACCGGCCTCCCAAAGTGTTTAGGAAGCGGCCAAAGGCCCGCATCAAAGCCTCGGTTTTCTGCGTATGGGAGTCCGCGATGATAACCGCCTTACCGCCACCTAAAGGAAGGTCAGCCACTGCGGACTTATATGTCATGGCCCGGGATAAACGCAGCACGTCTCGTATCGCCAATTCCTCGGTCTCATAGGGCCAGATACGGAGCCCCCCGCAAGCCGGGCCTAACGTTGTGTCGTGAATCGCGACCATGGCTTTCAGACCCGTCGCCGGGTCGGACCACATCACCAGCTGCTCGTANCCGTAGGACCCCATGTAATCGAATATCTTCACAGATCAACCTCCTGATTTAGGGCAGCTACGATAGAATCACTAGAATCACCGGAACGGCCCTAAAAAATTAGATGCGCGTTGCCGGAGGATGGACCAAACTTGGTTGAAAACCACCAGGTACGCCACGAATTCCTGCCACATATTAATTATAAACCAATGCTTGGGACTCCAAAACTTTGCCTCCCTTTGATTCGGGCCATCGGCAAANAAGGGAGGTGGAGCGGAAACGCTTTAGGGGTTATAATCCCCGCTAATCAGCCCCTCGCCCTAACTTCACTAAATCGGCGATCGGGGCTATAAAGGAGGAAGCGAAGCATGACACAGCAAGTAATGCATGCCCAGATGGGGGGCGAGACCGGCGGCGCCGAGGAGCTGATCCCAGCGGGCGCGGTCACCTTCGGCCTGGAGTACCGCACTCTCCACGGCGGTGAAGAAGAAGGCGTTTGCATCCACGTATATGGCAACGCGATTGCCGGAGACGATAAAGAGTTGCTCCGCTTTGACTGCTTCAGGGTGGCGCCTCACTACCACTACCGCAACTCAACGATTAAGAAGAACGACCGGCTGATGCTGGACTTCACCGCTGAAGGCGATGCCTTGGCCTGGACGATCGACAAAATCAAAAACCGGTTGCCCATCATGCTGCTTCGGTGCGAGGCTGATGACATCGCCCGCGACATCGATCAGAAAGACGTTGACGCCGCGCTGCCCAAGATTGTGGCTTGGGCCGAGACCAAGACCCACCGCCGGGCTTAACCGGACCTTCGCAACGTTACCGATGAAGAAGGCTCCCATGTGGGAGTCTTCTTTCATTTTTGCTCTAATTTCGCAGCTTCGCCTTAGACTGGAAAGGCTTCCAGATGTTAGAATCCTCAGCAATGGCCGCCAAGGTCAAACAGGAGGATGCATGCCACAGCAATATTCCCAGCCGCCGGAGATGTCCATCGACCCCAGCAAGACCTATACGGCGGCCATACGCACCGGACACGGCGTAATCACCGTAGACCTATTGGCTTCTGACGCGCCGGCCACGGTCAACAACTTTGTATTCCTGGCGAAAGAAGGCTTCTATACCGACGGCAAGTTTCACCGGGTAATCAAAGATTTCATGATTCAAGGAGGCTGCCCCACCGGAGACGGCACCGGCGGCCCCGGCTACCGGTTCAACGACGAGCCGGTGACNCGTCAATACACGAAGGGCACGTTGGCCATGGCCAACGCAGGGCCCAACACCAACGGCAGCCAGTTCTTCATCGTTCATGGCGCCAACGCGGGCCTACCGCCCAACTACACCATCTTCGGCATGGTTTCGTCGGGCGCTGAGGTCTTGGACGCGCTGGCCAATGTAGAAGTGACATCCGGAGGCAGCGGAGAGCGCTCCACTCCCGTGGCGACTCAGGTGATTGAAGGAATAGACATCACCGAGAGTTAAGCGCTTCATATAAAGCTAAAGCGCGATGGGGGGCGCGGGCTTTCTCAGGGTTATCGGGTAGTCCGGCCGGACTCGACCCACATTTGGTACACCCTGTTCTTGGTCATGCCCAAAGCATCGGACACTTGGGCCACGGCGTCCTTAGCTCTCACCCCATCCTTGCGAAGGGACNCTAACCGCTGTCCGGCTTCCTCTAATTGGTCATCTGTTGGTCCCGACGCCGCTGCGGTGGGCGTAACGCCACGAATCACCAGAACGAACTCGCCCCGGGGCTCGCTGAAATGGGCCAGAGCCTCCGAGGCGGTACCCCGGAACACCTCTTCATACAGCTTGGTAAGCTCCCGGCATACCGACATTTCCCGCTCGCCCAGCACCGCCAGAATGTCCCGCAGCGTGGCCTTCAGGCGGTGGGGTGCTTCGAATACCACCAGAGTATGGGTCGACTCAGTTAACCCTTCCAACTTGGTCCGGCGCTCCCGAGCTTTTCGGGGCAGGAACCCCAGGAAAAGGAATCCATCGCCAGACATGCCGGACATGGACAGGGCCGTAGTAACTGCCGAAACGCCGGGCACCGCTTCCACCTGAAATCCCGCGGCAGCGGCCTGCGCCACCAAATCGGAGCCAGGATCGCTCACGGCCGGCATCCCGGCGTCGGTCACCAACGCCAGGTCACCCGAGCCCAAGTCNTCCAATAANGCCGGAAGACGTTGGTGCTGGTTGTGCTCGTTGTAGCTGACCATGGGAACGTGGATGCCCAGGTGGCTCAACAAACGCCGGGTCACTCTAGTATCCTCGGCCGCGATCAAACTCACCTCCCCCAGGATCCGAGCCGCCCGGGGGGTAAGGTCTTCCAGATTGCCTATTGGAGTGCCTACTACGTAAAGTTTGCCCATTGTTCCAGACGATCCACCATCGCTATTGCGCCCACCTTGGAGGGCCGGTAAGCTCTATTAGGCTATATCACCAGCTAGATTATACCGCCGCCGGAGTGCTGGCTGGGANAGGTTATATAAGGAGATAAAATGGCTAATCTCACCGGTGGACACCTGTTCATCCGTTGCTTGAAGCAGGAAGGCATTCAGAAGGTCTTTACTATAGTAGGGGACACTATATTGCCCTTGGTGGACGCCGCTGCCGATGAAGGCATCGAGTTCATTGACACCCGTCATGAGGGCGCAGCGATGCATATGGCCGACGGCTACGCCCGGATAACCGGACAACCCGCGGTGGCCATGTTCACCGGAGGGCCGGGTTACGCCAACGCCATCTCCGGTCTCCCAGCTATCTTCACCTCGGAAACTCCAGTCATTTTCGTCGCCGGGGCCGCCGAGCTTCCCGAGAAGGGGATGACCACCTTTCAAGAGATCGACCAGGTAGCCATGGCCGCGCCGGTCAGCAAGGGCTCTTGGATGATTCACGACCGCCGCCGCATCCCCGAGTTCGTGGCCACCGCCTTCCGCACCGCCATGTCGGGCCGGCCGGGGCCGGTGCACCTGACATTGCCCATCGATATTCAGGAGCAAGAGATATCCGAGGACGAGCTACCCCAGTACCTTCCCCAGGAATACCGGGCGATGGGCCGCAGCCAGGCCGATCCGTCGTTGATCGATGAGGCCGCGTCACTTCTCAGCCATGCCCAAAAACCAGTGATTATAGTAGGAAACCCCGGCCGCTACTCAATCTCATCGGAACAGATGGAGAAGCTGGCCGAAACCACCGGCATCCCGGTGTTCACCGTGGAGCAGGCCCGAGGATTATTGGACGACGAGCATCCCCTGTGTTTCGGTTACGCCGACGGATCTCTGAATCCCACCGCCCGCCGGTTCCGCGAGGCAGATGTCGTCCTGTTGCTGGGCAAGCGGTTGGACCATCGGTACCGTTTCGGCCAGATATTCGGCGCCGACGCTAAGCTCATCCAGGCAGACCCCTCTCCTGCGGAGATTGGACGCAACCGTGGCGTGACGGTCGGCCTGCTTGGCGACCTGGGAGCTATCGTGGACCAAATCACCGCAGCGGCGGCCAAAGGCAGCAAGCCGAACGTCTCTTCCTGGGTAGAGCAACTAGAGCAGGACCGAAAGGCCTGGAACGATGAACTGGAATCCAAAGCCACCGGTGAAAGCCCGATGCACCCGTTGGACATATTCACCAGGATCCAGCACTTGATCGACAAAGACACTATCATCGTCATGGACGGCGGCGACTACGTGCAGTGGGGCCGCTCTTATCTGAAGGCGCGAATGCCGGGCCGGTTCATCCGCCTGGGACCCCTCAGCCACCTGGGAGCCGGCATACCTTACGGCATGGCCGCCAAGCTTGCCCATCCCGAGAGCAAAGTTCTGGTATTCATCGGCGACGGCGCATTCGGCTTCTATCCCATGGAGTACGACACCTGCATCCGGCACAACCTACCTATCACGACAATCATGGGCAACGACGCTACCTGGGGCATCGACAAGACTTTCCAAGTGGCCTACTTCGACCGGGCGGTAGCCACCGACCTCCGGTCGGTCCGGTACGACAAGATGGTGGAAGCCATCGGCGGATATGCCGAATACGTCGAGAATCCCAACGACGTCGCTCCGGCGGTGGAACGGGCGCTGGGCTCCAACCTTCCATCGCTGGTCAACGTGATTGTAAGATCAGGCGCCAGCCCCTTGGCCGACGCTATGATTGCCCGGCGCCGCGGGCCTTAAATCTGCCTGACATAGCGAATAATCATATGTGANGGCTATGCGCGACTGATTCCGTAATCAATGCGTCGAATATCAGATAATTAGATAAGTTTCTCAAATCGCTGGTGCCACACTCTTGACATTTGCACCTAGGATGTTTAATCTTCCCAGAAGAACTGGGTGACTCATTTAGGCAATAATTAAACCTGGAGGAAAGGTTATGCTGAAGATAGGCCACGAAGTAGTCCGTCCGGGCGTTAGGTTGGGAGATCCCACCTATACGATTCCCGTGCCCGAAGAGCTAGCAACCGTACCGGGGATTCCCCTAGACGATCGGCAGGTCGACTGGTACGCGAAGGAATATCCCCTGGAAAGCATGAACATTACTGAGCGATCATCCCGCGACTGGGCCAACGGTCTGCGTGACCAGCACGCTGAGATGCGAGAGATTCGCAAAGAGCACGAAAAGTTGAACCGGGCATTGATTATGTCTGCCCGCGCCACTGCTGACATCGAACCCACCGCAGAGCCCACCGGCGAAGACCTGACCGANGCCATCAAAGANAAGGCTCGGGAGTTGGGCTTCATCGAAGTNGGNATCACNTNCTTCGANCACCGNTACACNTTCAGCAGNAAGAAGGANCACACNACNTANTANCCGAACATCATCTGCTTGGCTTACGAGCAGGACTTNGAGCCNACCCAGACNATCCCCAGCGTAGACGCTGAGATTGTTCACTCCAGCACCTACCGGACGNAGGGCGCCGCAG
>PANP01000012.1 GCA_002708395.1 Dehalococcoidia bacterium | reverse complement strand
AGGCTGGGCCAAGGCCGCCTACGGCAAGCTGTTCGGGCAATGGACTCAAGGGGCAGCGGTGCTTCAGCATGACGCCAGGGGCCGCTTCGACCCGGCGTTGACTTTGAAGATTGTGGAACGGTACGGAGTGACTTGCTTCTGTGCGCCTCCCACGGCCTACCGCATGTTGGTTCTGGAAGACTTGGCTAAATACGACCTAGGTAGCCTAAGACACTGCACGGGCGCCGGTGAGCCGCTAAATCCCGAGGTGATGAAGATTTGGGAAGATGGCACCGGACTGACCATCTACGATGGCTACGGACAGACCGAAACCGTCTTGCTTGTAGGAAACTTTCGATGTTTGCCGGTGCGGCCTGGCTCCATGGGTAAACCCTCACCCGGATTCACTGTTGCCATCGTGGACGAAGATGGAGAAGAATTGCCTTATGGCCAAGAAGGTCAGATAGCGGTCAAAGTTAAACCTGAGAGACCGGTGGGACTCCTTCGCGAGTATTGGAAGTACCCGGAAGGGATGGAAGCATCCTTCTTCGGCGACTGGTATCTCACCGGGGACAAGGCCTATAAGGATGAGGACGGGTACTTCTGGTTCGTCGGTCGAGCCGATGACGTGATAATTTCCGCAGGATACCGTATCGGACCCTTCGAAGTGGAAAGCGCTCTTATCGAGCATCCAGCCGTGGCCGAGTCAGCGGTGGTGGCCAGCCCCGACCCAGTACGAGGCGACGTGGTCAAAGCCTTCGTAATCTTAACTCCAGGCTACGTCCCCTCGGACGAGTTGGTGGTTAGCATTCAAGATCACGTTAGGCAGTCCACCGCGCCTTACAAATATCCGCGGGTCGTTGAATTCGTTACCGAGTTGCCCAAGACCATCAGCGGCAAGATACGCCGCGTGGAGCTTCGTGCGTTGGAAGTGGAGAAAGTCGTTCAGGACTCCTAAAGGTGAGCACCGCCATGTTGTTCTAGATTGCCAGATACGCTGTTAGAACATCTCNTCATAACCCTCGGACGGGCGCCCCTCATCCGAAAGGCCAGAACCCGGAAGGCACCGAGGCGACTTTACTCGCTATGGAGTTGGCCGGTACTGTGCCGGCCNGTGACCTCCTGGCNGGCACCTGTATACACGGCGNCGNCGGGTACGCTTACACCGTGGTAAACCGTCAGGTAAACGGAGTCGGGGCGTATTCGTGTTAAACGCTACGGNACCGGTATATAGAGATGGTTACTAATCTTCTAGGTATATCATCCATTCTAGGAGGTTCTGGTCTGGGTCGCGGGCGTANAGACNCATCGCTGGCTGGCAGCCCGCCACCGCCTCTAGCGCCGCGGCGGGGGCCGGGGGTGAGGGCCCCCTAGCACCCAGGCTTGTTAGCTATCGTCTGGTCAACCTTGCGGCTCAGGAACTTGCCGCCGCCAAGTTTGGCTTTAAGCTCTCCGTCTTCCACCGCTACGGCTCCCCTCAGGATCGTCATGACCGGCCAGCCTTCGATGTCGAAACCGTCCCAGATGCTGTAATCGGTGATGTGGAAGTCCGCGGCGGTTAGCTTTTTCTTGATGCTGGGGTCAATCAAAACTATGTCGGCGTCGCTGCCTGGAGCGATGACTCCCTTCTGGGGATAGAGACCCATTATCTTGGCGGCGTTGGCTGAGGTAACGTCAACGAACCGCTGTAGGGACATCCCTCGCCTGGAAACGCCCTCACTGTAGGTGATGCCGACTCTCGTCTCGGCGCCATTGTGCCCGCCGGTGACGTCGGAGATAGTGCGGCCTTCGATCTTGACGTCCCACGACGTGCAGTACTCGTCGGTGGCCATGGTGTGCAGTCCACCGTCGACGATGCCTTTCCAAAGCATCTGCCGGTCTTCTTCGGACTTCAATGAAGGGTAGGTGTGGTACTTCATGCCGTTCTCTTCCCGGTAGTTGTCCGCGCTGAAGCAGCAGTAGTTGTGCAGAGTTTCGCCGTAAACCGGCATGCCCTTGGCCCGTGCCTCGGCGATGGCGTCGATACCCTGCTTGGCGGAAACGTGGACGAAATACACCGGCGCGCCGGTCCATTCGGCCACTCGCAGCACCCGGCGGAAGGAAACGTCCTCAGACTCGTTGCTGTGGACCAGAGGCATGTTCCACCACTCGGTCCGTTCTTCGTCGGTCAGCTTGCGGTACATGTGCTGGACCATATCGTCGTCTTCGGAGTGGACCAACAGCATGGCGCCCAACCGTTGGATCTGCTCCATCAGGTCGTGCAGATGCCCAGTTCCGACCATGCGAGGCTCTCCGGACATGGCNGGCGGGCGGATGTTGGTGGTGAAAATCTTGACGCTGGCGAAGCCGTCTTGGACATGCTCACCAAGCTGGCCCAGGATATTGTCCGGAATGGCCCCCAGCATCATCAGATGGTGGGCGTAGTCGGAGTAGGAGTTGCCACGCCATACCGACGTGCGCTCTTGTATCGCCTGGTTGATGTCGATGCCGGGCCACTGGATGGCGAAGTCCATCAGCGTGGTTGTGCCGCCGAACAAGGCCGCCCGGCTTACTTGCTCCGGCGGAGCCGTGGTCAGGTCGCCATGTCCCATGATTGGGGCGGCGATATGCGCGTGGGGCTCGATACCCCCAGGAATAACAATCTTACCGGCGGCGTCGATGGTTCTGCCCACATCATCGGTGATTGTGCCCGGAGCGGCCACTGCGACAATCTTTTCCCCCTGGATCGCGATATCCCAATCACCGACACCCCACGGGGTTACAACCTGGCCTCCACGAATCATCAGATCTAACATCAACCGGCCTCCTCAGTGTNATTTATTAGTTTTCGCGGTTCNGCCCGGCGGGAGCGAATNGCCCTTTGCCAGGCCTCTATATGCAAGATCAAGCTAGCCGGTGGAACGGGCCTCTTGGGGTAGCGCGTCTTCCCAATCGGGTAGCAGCTGGTGAGACGTGGTCGGCAGCAGGTAGATCGTTGCGACCCCTATTCCGCTTAACGCCAAAGACGCCAGTATCGTCACGTCGAAATTTCCGGTCAGATTCCGCAGAATCCCTCCGATTATTGCCCCGGCCGCCATACCGATCCCGGCCCCCATCATCTGCCAGCCGTAGGCAGTTCCGATGGGCGCGCTGCCGTAGTATTGGCGATTGATGATGGGGAAAGCACTCATCTCTCCGCCGAATCCGATGCCGAAGAGAACAGCAAACGCATAGAACGTCCAGATGTCATGGGCGAAGAAAAGTAGGATAAGAGGAGCGCACTGCAAGAAGAAGCATACGGCCATGACACCCTTGCTACCGAATTTGTCAGCGGCGATGGGTACCCCGAATCTCGTCAGGGTACTGACCACCGACATGACCACAAAGACACCGGCCGCTGCCCCCTTGGATAAACCCCGCTCTTCCGCTATCGCTACAAGGAACACAACCAAGATGGCATGTCCGGCGCATCCCCAGAAGTGAATCCCCATCAGGTTCCAGAACGCGCTGGTATGTTTGGCTTGATTCAGGAATATTTTGGTCCTGATCTGAGCCGTTTCCCCTTCGTGTACCCTCCGAATCGGCTCATCCCCGGTCGCACCGTAAGGTCTCAGCCCTATCTGAGCCGGTTCGTCATAGAAAAACTTGACGAATACGACCAAGGCCAATCCTCCGGCGATACCGGTGACCCAGAACGCCGCGCGAAGTCCGGCATCCTGACCTTCGGCCTGAACACCGGTCACCCACTGACCTACCCTCATACCCGATTCGGAATCTCCGAACCAACTGATTATGAACAGCACCAAGGGAACGAACAGCAGTGGGCCCACGCCTTGCGAAGATTGCAGGATGCCCATGCCCAGCCCCAGATTACGTTGAAACCACATGGTTACCGCCGCAGTCAGAGGAACTTGGAAAATGGCCATCGCAAAGCTGAGCAAGACACCGTAATACAGGTAGAGCTGCCAGAATTCGGTCATGCGGCTGGTCATGACCATGGCGACCGTGAACACCAAGGCGCCTAGCAGCATGGTCCGGCGAACCCCATAACGATCGCCCAGCCATCCGGCTACCGGGCCGAATATGCCGCCAAAAGCCCATTGAAGGGCCAACCCGACTCCAATGGTGAAATGGCTCCAGCCAAAACTCTCTACGAGCCGAGGCTCCAATATGGAAAATGAAGAGCGCACTGCCGAAGCGCTAAGGCGCATTCCCGCAGCCACGAAAACGATTACCCACCCGTAATGGATGCCCACNTTTCCCACGGCTAGCCGGTCCGGGTGGAGGTCAAGTTTTAGCATGCCAGAGGGTAAACCAACCTATATATGAATCACCAAACCATGCTGGACTGAGGGAGATACTATGTCAATAGATTTATTCCAGATTAGGCCTTGGAATTCCATTGACAATTAATGCGTAATATGCTTGACAACAAGCGGGTTAAGCGTATAATCAAAGGTTACTGCACTATGCCTCAAGTGTCGAATTGCGTCATTTCTCCGAACGACTCCAGCCCATTAGCACCTTTTTTTGCCTCGATTCTGGCCGCCCGGCCAACCGCCTTAGTCATCCGCAGTCATCCGAAGGAGAACTAGAATGGTAGTTCCTGCCACGCAGAACGGTCATGCCCTGGCGCTTCCCCAAACTAAGTCCTATGCCCGCATCCCGCAGGTTTTGGACGTGCCGAACCTGATTCAGAGCCAGCTCCAGTCATACGAATGGTTCAGGAACGACGCATTGCGGGAAGTCTACGAAGAGATTTCCCCCATAGCCGACTACACCAGCAAGAAGTACGAACTGCATTTCGCAGAGCACTATTTCCGAACCCCCAAATATTCTCCCCAGGAGTGCAAGGAGCGGGAAATAACCTTTTCCCAGCCTCTATATGTAAGGACTCGCCTGGTTATGAAGGAAACCGGGGAGATTAAAGAGCAGGAAATCTTCATGGGGGACATCCCCATGATGACGCCCAACGGCACGTTTATCATCAACGGTGCCGAGCGGGTGGTAGTCAGCCAGCTTGTCCGTTCACCCGGCATCTATTTCGTCTACGAGAGAAACGCCGCCAGCAACAGGAACCTATGCTATGCCAAGCTGATTCCTTCCAGGGGCGCTTGGCTGGAGTTTGAAACCAGCGCCAAGGACATCTTGTCGGTCAAAGTCGACCGCAAGCGCAAGGTTTCAGCCACCACATTCCTGCGTGCCCTGGGAATCGCTTCCGACGACAAGATTCTTGAGATGTTCGCCGACGTGGACATAGACGAGAACCATCAATACATCAAGTCCACTCTGAACAAAGACCCGGTGATTGAGACTAAAGAACTGAACTATAAAGAAGATGACTTGCGCGCCCTTTGGGAGTGGTTGCACCCCGACGACGCATACGACGTTGACCAAGCCAAGCGGATAGCCAACGCCCAGATCGAGTTTTACCGCCGGCTACGGCCCGGCGAGCCTCCCAGCTTGGAGAATTCCCGGAATCTCATCCGGAACCTGTTCTTCGTCGCCCGCCGTTACGACCTTGGCAGGGTGGGCCGGTACAAGTTGAACCGCAGGTTGAGCCAAACCGATAACGCGGAACTGATGACCCTAACCGTGGATGACGTAATCTCGGTCATCCGGCACATAATCCTGATTAACCATGGNGATGGAAAACCGGATGACATAGACCATCTGGGTAACCGTCGCGTACGAGCCGTAGGCGAATTGGTCCAGAACCAGGTAAGGGTTGGCCTACTGCGAATGGAGCGGATGGTCAAAGAGAAAATGACTTTGGTGGACCCGGAAGCGGCAGCGCCTCAGGGTCTGGTTAACATCCGCCCAGTGGTTGCCGCCGTTCGGGAGTTCTTCGGCGGTTCCCAGTTGTCCCAGTTCATGGACCAGACCAACCCGCTGGCGGAATTGACCCACAAGCGCCGCTTGTCGGCCTTGGGACCGGGCGGATTGTCACGGGAAAGAGCCGGGTTCGACGTTCGGGACGTCCACTTCTCCCACTACGGACGGATCTGTCCCATTGAAACACCTGAAGGTCCTAACATCGGACTGCTTAGTTCCCTGGCGTCTTATGCCCGGATCAACCCATACGGCTTCATCGAATCCCCGTATCGCCGGGTATACAAGTCCCTGTCCTGTACATCGGCNGACCTGAAGGGCCGCACCGTTACTGAAACAGTGGTGGACCAAGAAGGCAAAGCCATCGTCAACAAGGGGAGGGCCATCGGCGCCAATAGGATAGCTGCTTTGAACCAGCTTCCCNAGGGGACGATGATTAACGTACGTCCGTTCGTCGGCGCGATAGGGGAGGACATACTCTATCTCTCCGCTGACCAAGAGGAGACATACCGGGTAGCCCAGGCCAACTCGGTCCTAGACGAACTGAATCAGTTCGCTGAAGATCGGGTAGAACTCCGGGTTGGTGAGGAGTACATGCAGGATGCCTCCAGCACCGTGGACCTGATGGACGTATCGCCCATGCAAATCATGAGCGTGTCGGCGGCCTTGATACCCTTCTTGGAGCACGACGACGCGAACCGCGCCCTGATGGGTTCCAACATGCAACGCCAAGCCGTGCCGCTGCTGCGCCCGCAAGCGCCCATCATCGGCACCGGCATCGAAGGCCGGGTGGCCCGGGACAGCGGCCAAGTGGTCCTAGCCCTGGCCTCAGGTGTGGTGACCTCGGTTACCGGTAGAGAAATCGTCGTAACCGACGCCGAAGGGGTTGAACACAACCACACGCTCATTAAATTCGCCCGTACCAACCAGGGCACCTGCTTCGACCAGCGCCCCAGCGTAGCCCGGGGTGACATAGTCGAACAGGGCGGCGTTCTGGCCGATAGCTCATCCACCGAGGACGGCGATCTGGCCCTGGGTCAGAACGTATTAGTAGCCTTCATGTCCTGGGAGGGCTACAACTATGAGGACGCCATCATTCTCAGCGAACGGTTGGTGAAGGATGATTACTTCACCTCCACTCACATCGAAAAGCACGAGATGGAAGCACGGGAGACCAAGCTGGGCCCCGAGGAAATAACCCGGGACATCCCCAACGTTGGGGAGACCAGCCTGCGGGACCTGGACGAACGGGGCATCATTCGTATCGGCGCTGACGTTGGGCCGGGAGACATCCTGGTGGGCAAGGTCACACCCAAGGGCGAGACCGAGCTAACGGCCGAAGAGAAGCTGCTGCGAGCCATATTCGGCGAAAAATCCCGCGACGTGAAGGACACTTCCCTAAGGGTCCCCCACGGGGAACGGGGTAAAGTCATCGAAGTTAAGGTCTTGAACCGGGGCAACCGGGACGACCTGCCCCCCGGCGTCAACGAAGCCGTCAGAGTCTGGATAGCCCAGACCCGTAAGATATCCGTGGGCGACAAGATGGCCGGACGCCACGGGAACAAGGGCGTCGTAGCCCGGATCCTGCCCGAAGAAGACATGCCCTACATGGCCGATGGTACGCCGGTAGACATCATCCTGAACCCCATCGGTGTGCCCTCCCGAATGAACCTGGGACAGGTGCTGGAGACCCACCTGGGCTGGGCAGCCAAGGTACTCAATTTCAAAGCTAAAACTCCGGTGTTCGACGGTGCCCGGGACGACTCCATCGAGGACGCCTTGGCCCGGGCATGGTTCGTTCAGCGAGCCAATGCCATCAACATCGGCCCGGCCGACGAACCAACCGAGATTGATCAAGCAAAGTTAACTGCTTGGCTTGCCGATCAAGGATACGACGCCAAGCGGATATTTGACACGGAGATTTTCGGAGAAGCTCAGGAAGCCTGCCTACGCCTTTGGCTTAAAGAAGAGGCTGGCGAAGACCCCAGCGGTCAATCCTTGGAAGAAATGAAAAATACCGCCCTGCGCGTGCACCGCGAGCATCGCATCGCCCCTCCCACGTTCGGCAAGTTCGAGTTGTTCGACGGTCGGTCCGGCGAATCCTTCGATCAGCTGGTCACCGTGGGTACGATTTACATCTTGAAGCTCATCCACTTGGTGGAGGACAAGATTCACGCGCGGTCCACCGGTCCCTACTCCATGATTACCCAACAGCCACTGGGCGGCAAAGCACAATTCGGCGGCCAGCGGTTCGGCGAGATGGAAGTCTGGGCACTGGAAGCATACAGCGCAGCCTACAATTTGCAGGAGGTCCTGACGGTTAAATCCGACGATGTGGCGGGCCGCGTTAAGACTTACGAGGCAATCGTTAAGGGAGAGCCCATCGGGCAGCCCGGCGTGCCGGAGTCCTTCAACGTTCTTCTGAAAGAACTTCAGAGTCTTGGCCTCTCGGTCGAGTTATTGAACGAGGACGTCCGCCCACCGTTGACCCAGGGAATATCAGACGATACCGAGCTTTATCAGCCGATGGAGGCAGATTAATGGTCAGAATGGCGGACAGGGCAGAAACCCGCGGCACCAATTTCAATG
This sequence comes from Dehalococcoidia bacterium, assembly GCA_002708395.1. Next base: position 20,804 of record PANP01000012.1, on the reverse strand, counting down.
CGATTCGAATATCGATAGCCTCTCCGGAGCAGATCATGAACTGGTCTCACGGCGAGGTAACCAAGCCTGAGACCATCAACTACCGCACGCTACGGCCGGAGAAAGATGGTCTGTTCTGNGAGCGGCTTTTCGGCCCCACCAAGGACTGGGAATGCTTCTGCGGTAAGTACAAGCGTATCCGGTACCGTGGCGTGGTCTGTGACCGCTGCGGCGTGGAGGTCACCCGGTCCAAGGTCCGGCGGGAGCGCATGGGCCATATCCGGCTGGCCGCTCCGGCAGCCCATATCTGGTTCAGCAAGACTACCCCCAGCCGGCTGGGTCTACTGTTGGACCTCTCGCCCAGAAATCTGGAGCGGGTCCTGTACTTCGCCCAGCACATAATCGTGTCGGTGGATGAGGACGCCCGCCAGGAAACCATTGAGGAAGAGCGGGCCAGATATGACCTGGAAGTTGAAAAGCGCCAGAAGGCGTCCGAGGCGGAACTGGAAGTCATCCGCCAGAAGATTACTGAGCTGGAAGAAACCCCCGACAGTCCTGAAGTCGAAGTAGAGCGTATGACCGCCATGGTGGAGCTGGACGCTGTCAAAGACCGTCTGGCCACCGAAGAGGGAGCACTCGAGCAACAGCTTCAAGCCAGCATCGACGAACTGGACGACCTTAGGGTTCACAAGTTGATCGCCGAGTCCCNCTATCGCGAACTGAAGGAACACTACGGCAATGTTTTCCAGGCCGGCATGGGCGCCGAAGCAATTCTGGAGATTCTGCGGAGCATCGACCTTGAGGCGCTGCGGGACTTCCTGATCAACGAGATGCAGGCCACCTCCGGTCAACGNAGAAAGAAGGCCATCAAACGGCTGCGGGTGATTGAGTCATTCCGCCGCAGCGGCAACCGGGTTGAGGATATGATTCTTTCGATCCTCCCCGTGCTACCGCCCGAACTGCGCCCCATGGTTCAGCTCGACGGCGGCCGGTTCGCCACCAGCGACCTGAACGATCTCTACCGCCGCGTCATCAACCGGAACAACCGGCTGAAACGGCTCATGGACCTTGGCGCGCCTGAGATTATCATTCGCAACGAGAAGCGGATGCTGCAAGAAGCGGTGGACGCCCTGATAGACAACGGGCGCCGCGGACGGCCCATCCAAGGCAGTCATAACCACAAGCTCAAGTCTCTGTCCGACCTCCTGCGAGGCAAGCAGGGGCGCTTCCGCCAGAACTTGCTGGGCAAGCGCGTCGATTACAGCGGACGCTCGGTGATTGTGGTAGGCCCCGAACTGAAGATGCACGAGTGCGGTCTGCCCAAGCGGATGGCTTTGGAGCTGTTCAAGCCCTTCGTCATGCACCGGTTGGCCGTGTTGGGGATAGCCCCCAACATCAAGAATGCCAAGCGCATGGTGGAGCGGAACCGGGCGGAGGTCTGGGACATTCTGGAAGACGTGATTAAGGACCGTCCGGTCCTGCTGAATCGCGCTCCCACACTGCACCGTTTGGGTATCCAAGCCTTCATGCCGGTGCTGATTGAAGGCAATGCGATCCAGATTCATCCTCTGGTCTGCTCGGCGTTCAATGCTGACTTCGACGGCGACCAGATGGCGGTTCACGTTCCCCTATCCCGAATGGCGGTACTGGAAGCTAAAGAAGCCATGCTCAGTACCCACAACATGCTTTCGCCGGCCTCCGGTGACCCGTTGGTCGCCCCGACGTTGGACATGGTTATGGGCTGCTATTACCTGACGGACATTCGTGAAGACGCNCAAGGCGAAGGCTTGAAGTTCTTCGATTTCGACGAGGCCCGGATCGCTCATGCATCCGAGTTGATTGACTTGCAGGCCCGCATTCAGGTGCGGTATATAGATGGTTCCGATCACGAGGGTTGGTTAGAAACAAGCTTGGGNAGGCTGATATTCAACGAGATTCTGCCTGATTCGCTGGGTTACAAAAACAGCCTGATGGACCGTTACGCACTCAAGGATCTGACCGCTGAGTTGTACCGGACTTCGACGAACGATGAAACATCGGAAGTGCTGGACAAGGTTAAGAGTCTGGGATTCCATTACGCCACTGTTTCCGGCATAACCATCGCCATCAACGACATCCAGGTTTCGAACAGGAAACCCGCGATATTAAAGGAAGCCGCTCAGATGGTCAGCGGCTTCGAGGATCAGTTCCTGTCCGGCCTAATCTCCGAAGAAGAGCGCTACTCCAAAACAGTAGAGGCTTGGACTTGGGCATCAGACCAAACCACCGTCCTAGTGGAAGAGGATCTACCCAACTACGGTGGCATCGCCGTGATGGCCCGTTCCGGAGCCAAAGGTAACATCTCCCAGATCAAACAGATGGCCGGGATGCGCGGGCTGATGAGCAACCCCAAGGGGAAAATCATCGACCTTCCCATCACCTCCAGCTTCCGTGAAGGGCTGACCGCCTTGGAGTACTTCATCTCCACTCACGGAGCCCGGAAGGGCCTAGCCGACACCGCTCTAAGGACCGCCGACAGCGGATACCTGACCCGGCGGTTGATCGACATCGCCCAAGAGGTCATCATTCTGGAAGATGACTGCGGGACGATTGATGCCTACACGATGTGGGCGCGGGAAGAAGACCCGCTCCACTCTTCGCTACAGCAGGGCATATTGGGCCGAATGGCCGCTGGCCCGGTAGTNCACCCGGAAACCGGAGAGATTCTGGTTGACCGCAACGAGCAGATCGACGAGACCATAGCTCAAAACATCGTCGATGCGGGAGTCAACGAAGTATCCGTAAGGTCGGCATTGACCTGTGAATCCCACCGCGGCCTCTGCAAGATGTGCTACGGACGGCTTCCAGCCACGGGATTGACTGTCCAAGAAGGGCAAGCAGTCGGCATCATCGCAGCCCAAAGCATCGGTGAACCGGGCACTCAACTCACCATGCGTACGTTCCACACCGGCGGTGTTGCCGGTCTGGACATCACCAGCGGTCTGCCCCGGGTTGAAGAGCTGTTTGAGGCTCGAGTACCCAAGGGCGCCGCGATTTTGGCGGATATCGACGGCACCGTCTCCGTGGAGATTGAGGAAGAAGGCCGCAGGCTTCGCTTGGTCAGCCGGGAAGAATTCCGCGAAGACTATGCGCTGCCCGAAAACGCCGACCTCCACGTGGAAGACGGCGAATACGTTGAGCCAGGCGAGATTCTCGCCAGCACCACGGCTGCCCTGACCGGTGAAGACGGTGCAGAAGAAGTAACCCCTCCCGAGCCTGCGGAGCAAGTTGTGGCCAACATCGGCGGCCGGGTGGAACTCAGTCCGGGTCTGGTTTCCATCATCTGGGAAGATGTGGAAGAGCGGGAGCACATCATACCCGTCTCCGCCCGCATTCTGGTAAAGGACGACGACTTGGTCAAGGCGGGAGACGCGTTGATCAGCGGACCGCTGAACCCCCACGATATCCTGCATATCCGGGGTAAAGACGAACTGCAACGGTACATGGTAGATGAGGTCCAGCAGGTATACAAGTCCCAGGGGGTGAGCATCCACGACAAGCATATCGAGATTATCCTGCGCCAGATGCTGCGCCGGGTCCAGGTGGAATCCACCGGTGACACGGACTACATCCCAGGCCAGATGGTAGACAAGTTCGAGTTCCAGGAAAAGAACGCCAAGGTCTTGGCCGAAGGTGGCGAACCCGCCACCGCCAAGTCCATGCTTCTAGGTGTAACCAGGGCTTCCCTTCTCACCGATAGCTTCCTGTCGGCGGCCTCCTTCCAGGAGACTACCAGGGTGCTGACGCAAGCAGCGGTAAGCGGAGCGCAAGACTGGCTACAGGGCTTGAAGGAAAATGTTATCATCGGCCGGCTGATCCCGGCGCGGATAACCATCCCCGGGATGGACAAGCTGCTGGAGCCGGAACCCGTTCCGGAACTGGCCGGTGTCGCCCCCGGTGGCTGGTTGGGCATGGGAGGCCAGACCGAAGAGGCTAACGAATTCTCTGCTCCCACGGCAGAACGGAGTAGCGAAGAGGCCGACCTTTTGGCCGACGTAGCCAATTTCTTCGGCACAGCGGAGTCCGATGACGACGCCCCCACAGAGGGTGAAGTGGATGCCGCCCCAGGTGAAGAGGACGAAGATGCCAGCACCGCTGGCCTGGAAACGCCCTCACCCGATGGCGAGCCGCAGGAGTAACGGATTCTCAAACCGGCAGTGCGGCCTGCCATAAAATCTAAATAGCGAGATTGAGAGAAGGGGGGTAATGTGGGCTTATCCGTGGACCTGGCGCCCAATAACCCCCATCATCTCAAACTAGCCAATCCGGTGATGATTGCCTCCGGTACCTTCGGGTACGACGGCTACGGCCGGGGTATCACTCCAGACATGGACCTTGGTCGTCTGGGGGCTGTCATTCCCAAGACTGTTACCCGTCTTCCCCGGGAGGGGAACCCCGAACCCCGTTGGCATCCACCGTCCTTCCGCCAGGCATTGGAGGACGGTGAGACCACATTCCTTAACTCCATAGGCTTAACCAATCCCGGCATCGAAGCCGCCCTCAGCAACCTGACCCCCGAATGGTCCAAGATGGACGCCACCATGATTCTCAGCCTTTCGGCGGATAGCGTTTCCGAATTTGGCGAGATGACGGCGATGACCAATGGCGTTTCCGGTTTCCAGGCTATCGAGCTCAACCTAAGCTGTCCCAACATAGAGAACGGGGCCCTTTTTAGCCATAGCGCCGAGCTTACGGCCAACGCCGTGGCTGCGGTCAAAGAAAACACCGGCCTGCCGGTTCTGGCCAAGCTGGCCCCCAACGTTCCAGACGTAACTGTAATAGCCCAAGCCGCTGCCAACGCGGGAGCTGACGCCCTCACCATCTCCAACACCCTCCCAGCCATGCAGATCGACATAGAAACCCGCAAGCCGGTGCTGGGAGCCGTTACCGGAGGCCTGTCGGGCCACGGCTTGAGGCCGGTGGCTCTCGCATTGGTGTACCGGGCCGCGCAAGTGGTAGACATACCGATAATAGGCGTAGGGGGCATCTTTAACGCCAACCACGCATTAGAGTATTTCTTAGCAGGAGCGTCCGCTATCCAGATTGGGAGCGCAAATCTGGTGGATCTGTGGTCGCCCTTCCACATCCTGGACGAATTAGAAGTCTATCTTGGCGAAGCTGGCATATCCGACATCAAAGATCTGATCGGCGCCGTCCGGCCTTGAGACCCAAACCAGACTCACGCTTAAGTTCCCCGGTGATGAATCCAGATGCCTCCTGTACCTAAGCATACGTTTGCGATGAGACCCAGTTAGTCCTGTGTGTGCAAGATGGCCTATATTTCGCTAAAATATAGTGAGCAATTTTCTATCTCNTAGAACAAAATGACACACCCTCCGGATTCCGGTGGCAATAGCCGAAATCGCAGGGCAATATCAAGCAAGGTGGTAGCTGCATGGTTTCCGTGCTACATAAGTTGATCGGCGACACCCCTGAGAAGGCCNTCAAGAAATTCTGGCCCATCGCCAGCAAGATTAACCAACTGGAAGACTCGATCCAGAAACTAAGCGACAGTCAGCTTAGGGACAAGACAGAAGAATTCAAGACTCGATTATCGGGCCGGGAAACTCTGGACGATTTGCTCCCCGAAGCGTTCGCAGTGGTGAGGGAAGCGGCGCGGCGAAACCTGGGACAACGACACTATGACGTCCAATTGATTGGCGGCATGGTCCTTCATAAAGGCCAGATCGCCGAGATGAAAACCGGAGAGGGCAAGACTCTGGTGGCCACCCTGGCCGCCTACCTGAACGCCCTTACCGGCCTTGGCGTCCACGTCGTAACCGTCAACGATTACTTGGCCCGCCGCGACCCTACCTGGATGGGGCCGGTCTTCCATGCGCTGGGATTATCCGTAGCCAGCCTCCAGCATGATTCCGCGTATCTGTTCGACCCTGAAATGAAAGAAACCCCTGCTCCGGCGAGAGGCGGAGCCTCGGAATCGTTCAAGTCCATGCGCCCCATCAGCCGGGGCGAAGCCTATGCTGCCGACATCACCTACGGCACTAACAACGAATTCGGCTTCGATTATTTGAGGGACAACATGGCGTTGGCAGCCGCCCAACGGGTACAGCGAGAACTGAACTTCGCCGTCGTGGACGAAGTCGACAATATCCTCATCGACGAGGCTCGGACCCCCCTCATCATCAGCGGACCNGCGGAAGAGCCGGTGCAGCACTACTACACCTTCGCCAAACTTGCTCCCCGCCTCCACATCGAGGAAGACTACACCATCGACGAGCGGACCCAAGCCATCTCCCTAAGCCAGGAAGGCATCGGCAAGATGGAGCAATGGAGCAAGGTAGGGAACCTGTACGATCCAGAGAACTTCCACTTGGTCCACTACATCGAGAACGCCTTGACCGCCAACATCACCAAGCTGCGTGACAAAGATTACGTGGTGCGGGAAGGCGAGGTCGTTATCGTCGACGAGTTCACCGGACGGCTTCAGTACGGCCGGCGCTGGTCCGACGGTCTCCATCAAGCGGTGGAAGCCAAAGAGAACCTGAAGATTCAGCGGGAAAGCATCACCTACGCCACCATCACGCTGCAGAACTACTTCCGGATGTACGGCAAGCTGTCGGGCATGACCGGTACGGCGGCCACTGAGTCGGACGAATTCATGAAAATATACCGCCTGGACGTGGCCGTGATTCCCACCAACCTTCCCATGGCCCGGGATGAAGCGGCAGACCTAGTATTTCAGAACGAAGAGGCCAAGTGGAAAAGCGTGGCCGAGTCCATAACGGAGTTGCACGAAAAGGGTCAGCCGGTGCTGATAGGCACCACGTCTATCGAAGCGTCGGAGCAACTCAGCGAGCGACTGAAGCGGCGGGGAGTTCCACACCAGATCCTGAACGCCAAGATTCATGAGCAGGAAGCCGGTATCATTGCCCAAGCAGGTCGCTTGGGAGCGGTAACAGTGTCGACCAACATGGCCGGCCGTGGCACCGACATAATTCTCGGCGGCGGCGACATTGACCGGAACGACTGGCAGGACGAGCACGAAAAAGTCATAGCCCTAGGCGGGCTCCATGTGCTGGGCACCGAACACCACGACGCCCGCCGTATCGACAACCAGCTTCGGGGCCGCGCGGGCCGTCAGGGCGACCCCGGCAGTTCCCAATTCTACGTGTCCCTTGAAGACGAGTTGATGGCACGGTTCGGGGGAGAGCGCATCAAAACCGTCATGTCATGGACCGGCCTGGATGACGACGTTCCCATCGAGAACCGCTTGGTCACCAAGTCCATCGGAAGTGCCCAAGTGAAGGTAGAAGGCTATCACTTCGACATGCGCAAGCATCTGTTGGACTACGACGATGTCCTGAATCAGCAAAGGGAAATCATCTACGCTGACCGGCATGACATCCTGGACGAACGCGACCTGAAGACCAAGATATTGGATATGGTCCGCCACGAGTTCAACGACCTGATGGACGGGCATCTAGCCAGCCGCCACTCCGATGACTGGGACGTGCCGAGCTTCATCAGTGAACTGGGTGCCATCTGCGATCTGCCGGACTCATTCGCCAACGAGGATCTGGTTTACCAACTCAGCCGGGGGGAGGTTCAGCAGGCGCTGTCCGACCATGCCGACCAAACCTATGAGTTGCGGGAAGTAGAACTGGGCGCGGATCAGATGCGCGTCCTGGAACGCCTCTTGCTGCTCCGGGCCATCGACACCCATTGGGTGAGCCACTTGACCTCCATGGAGAACCTGCGTACCGGCATCGGCCTACAAGCCTACGGACAACGTGACCCTCTGGTCGCCTACCGCAGCGAAGGCCGCAAGATGTTTTTGGACCTGATGAAGCGGATGCAGTACGACGTGGTCCATACTCTGTTCCATGTGGCGGTCAATACACAGCCCGCCAGCGGAGGAAACCGGGGGGCCAGAGCAGACGAAAATGCCAGCCCGATGCGGGCGGTCAACAATCCGCAAAGGAACAAGACTCCGGTTGCCACTGAGAAGGTAGGCCGCAATGCCGCCTGTCCTTGCGGCAGCGGCAAGAAGTACAAGAGATGCCACGGGGCCAACGCTTAGGACGCTAGCACGCCCTATCCAGTTAGCGCTGGCCACCCGGCGCTAACTGGTGCTAACTACTTCCGCCCAAACAACCTACCGAAGAATCCGGGCTTCGGCTTGCTCTCCCCCATGTCCATGGGCAAGCCTTGCCATTGTGGCGCCAGATATTTCTCCGGCTCGGCATCAAAGGCCACTTTGCAACCTGGAGCGCAGAAATAGTAGCTGGTGCCGTTGTATTCGCTGGAGCCTCCGTTCGGGTTGTCGGTGTCAACTTCCATCTTGCAGATCGGATCGATCGCCGTAGCCATTTCGCCACCTCGTTGCCGATTTAATATCTAAGAAATCCAATATCTCTCAACGCGCCTAGGGGTTCAGAAGGTCGCCCTCCTCAGGCGCAGAGAATTGGTCACCACGGTAACCGAGCTGAAAGCCATCGCCAGAGCCGCCAATACGGGATTCAGGAACCCCTGCTCGCCAAAGAAGAATCCCAGCCCGTCAGGAACTCCCCCCATGGCCCCAAAGACCGGGTATAGCACACCAGCCGCTACCGGAATCAGCAGGATATTGTATACGAAGGCCCAGAACAGGTTCTGCTTGATTGTGCGGATGGTAGCTCTACTGAGATTGATCGCACCGATGACGCTGGCCACGTCGGAGCGCATCAGGGTAATGTCGGCCGACTCCATGGCCACGTCGGTGCCAGCGCCCATGGACATTCCCACGTCGGCTTGAACCAGAGCGGGAGCATCGTTGATGCCATCACCCACCATGGCGACCACTTTGCCTTGGGACTGAAGACGCCGCACCACTTCCACCTTGTCGGCGGGCAGCACCTCGGCTTCCACGTTATACACGCCAAGCTGCTTGGCGATGGCTTGGGCGGTCTGGGCGTTATCGCCGGTCAGCATAACCACTTCCAGCCCCATAGCTCGCAACTGGGCCACGCTCTCTCGCGAGTTCTCTTTAAGAGTGTCAGCGACCGCGATTACTCCCACCGCTTTATCGCCGGCGGACAGGTACATGGTAGTCTTCCCCTGGGCGGCCATCGCCTGGGCTTTTTCCACCAGACCGTCCAGGGCGATGCCGTTGGCTTCCATCAAAGCAATGTTGCCCATTCGAAGAACATAGCCGTTGAGTTGGGCTTGCACACCCCTGCCGGGTAATGCCTCAAAACCCCTCGTAGTTTCAAGCTCCAAGTTCCGGGACCTGGCTTCCTGAACGATCGCCTCGCCCAGAGGATGTTCGGACCCTCGCTCCAAGCTTGCCGCCAATCGCAACAGATCGACCTCAGAAACACCTGAGGGAAGCAGATCGGTGACTACCGGCTTACCCGTCGTGAGGGTGCCGGTCTTGTCCAACACCACCACATTGACCCGGTGGGTAATCTCCAAGGCCTGAGCACTACGGATGAGTACCCCTTGCTCCGCGCCTCTTCCAGTGCCNACGATGATGGCTGTCGGAGTGGCCAGACCTAAAGCGCAGGGGCAAGCGATAATCAGGATAGCCACAAACACCAGAACCGCGAAAGTTAGGGCCGGGGCCGGTCCCAAAAGCATCCAGAACAGGAACGCGGCTAGAGCGATAACTATTACCGCCGGGACGAAATAGGCCGCTACTTGGTCTGCCAGCCTCTGTATCGGAGCTTTTGATCCCTGGGCATCCTCCACCAACTGGATAATCTGGGCCAGCACCGTGTCCTTGCCCNCCTTGGTGGCGCGCAGCTTGAACGTCCCAAATTTATTGATAGTCGCACCGAACACCTGCTTCCCTGGGTCCTTGTCCACCGGCATACTTTCACCGGTCAGCATGGACTCATCTACCGTGGAGATACCCTCGGTCACTTCGCCATCAACCGGAATCTTCTCACCCGGCCGGACCAGGATGAAGTCATCCACCTCTACGGTTTCCACCGGCACGTCGATCTCTTGGCCGTCCCGAATGACGCGAGCCGTGTTGGGACGAAGACCGATCAACCTGCGGATAGCTTCCGAGGTGCTGCCTCTGGCTCGAGCTTCCAGGTAACGACCCAGAAGAATCAGAGCGATGATGATTGAGGCAGTGTCGAAGTAGACTTCCCTTCCGATACCTTGCTGCGCCAGAAACTCCGGAGCAAGCGCTCCCAGCAACACCACGGCGGCGCTGAAGAGATAAGCAGTGGTGGTGCCTATGGCAATCAAGGTATGCATGTTGGCCGTGCCATGACGCAGAGCGCCAAAGCCCGAGGTATAGAAGCTCCAACCGGCCCAGAACTGCACCGGCGTCGCCACGGCCCAGAGCAGGAAGGGGTAAAAGCCCAGCTTCATCAGCGGCGGGACCCATGGGAACGGTCCGAATGCGCCCAGTAAGAGAAGTATTCCTCCGGCGGCGCTCAACAAGAACCGTCGGCGCAACGCCTGTATCTCTTTGACCTTGGATAGACGCTCCAGCTCCTCTTTGGCGTCCATCGGGCCGTCGCCGGTCCCGGTTACCTGATAACCGGCCTTGGTTATAGCCTGCCGGAATCCCTCATTGTCGACCGTCCCTGCCGTGTACTCCACGGTCGCCTTTTCCGTGGCCAGGTTTACCGTGGCTTCAACCACGCCGGAAACGCCCTTCAAGGCGTTCTCGACATGAAATACGCAGGCGGCGCAGGTCATCCCGCTAATGTTAAGCGTGGTCTTGGTAGTGGCGACTTTGTATCCCGCGTCGGCCACCGCTTGGCGGAGTTGATCTACCGGAGCATCGCCCGAGCTATACTCCAGCGAGGCTTTTTCCGTGCCCAGGTTCACCGAAACCCCGGACACTCCCGGCACGCCCTGCAAGGCCTTCTCCACGTGAGACACGCAAGAAGCGCAGGTCATCCCCTCAATGGGTAAAGTTATGTGATTGTCTTTCTCTGATGTTTCTTTGGTAACCATTGTCTATTTCCTCTGCCAAACANCAGGCCGTTGTGGCCCATCCGACGATTTACGCTCCCTCCACCATGATGGCTTTGGTAGTAGCGCTGTTGTGGCGCATGGCCATGACTGGGCGGTATTCGTCTGAATCATGCCATGCCTTTAATCGTTCCATACTCTCGAATTCTATAATCACTATCCGACCAGGGGACCAATCTCCTTCCGAGGNCTCCGACGCTCCCCCGCGCACGACATACCTTCCCCCATATTTGTCCACCAACGGTCCCACCAACTTGCGATACTCTTCGAATCCAGCGGGATCCGTGACGTCAACTTCCGCTATAAAGTAGGCTGCCATTGCATTCACTCCCGACTCTTAATGTATCCGGCCCTTACCGGTTCGCCAACAGATAAAGGTCGGTCAACTCACCGACCACCTGATCTTCCCGTCCTTCTTTGATTCCTTCCACCACGCAAGAGTGCAGGTGGCCTTCCAACAAGATGCTTTCCATCTTCTCGATGGCCCGCCTGACTGCGAAGGTCTGCTTGAGCACGTCAACGCAGTATTTGTCCTCTTCCAGCATCTTGCGAATCCCGGAGAGGTGACCTTCGATATAGCTCAACCGTTTTAGGGCATCATCCTTGGCGTCAGACACAGCGGCCCTCGATATTCGTCGATTAACCCATACCCCCTGGGGGTGGGTTTATACATATATGTTACGCCCACNTTGGCCGCCGGTCAACAGTAGGGTTTGACAGTCCAGCTACGGTTGCTTATGTTAAGCAACGTCAATTCATATTCGAAGTATCTTTGGGAGGTAAGCCGTGCCATTGGGTTGGGGGATTATCAGCACCGGACAACACCCGGACTTAAAAGTCGCTCCGGCTATGACAGCCGCCGATGACCAGGAAATCGTCGCCGTTTACAGCCGGGACAAGGGAAGAGCGCAAACCTTCGCCAAGAAGCACGGCGCCGCTGCGACCTACGACTCCATAGACGACCTGCTCCAAGACTCCAGAGTGGATGCGGTATTCATCGCGTCCCCTAACTCGTTGCATAGCCAGCATGCTCTCCAAGCGGCGGCGGCGGGAAAGCACGTTCTGTCGGAAAAACCCATGACCACCACTCTGGAGGACGGTGTTGCCATGGTGCGGGGCTGCCGCGAGCACGGCGTCAAGCTGGGCACGGGATACCATCTTCGAACCCACCCCGGACATATCCTGACCCGCCGCCTCATATCCGAGGGCGTTCTAGGTCACATAGCGCTAGCCCAAGGGCAATGGGGCTTCGGCGTCCGTGGAACCGGCGGACCTCCGCCTCGCACCGGTCTCCGGCAGTGGTGGGACGACCCGGATCTGATGGGCGGCGCTTCAACTATGATGGGGACCGGCGTCCACGCCATCGACCTGCTGCGGTTCCTTCTAGACGAGGAGATAACAGAGATTGCCGCCTTCACTGACGGCCAGACCGCCGAACGCCCGCTGGAGCAGGTGGCGGCCATGACACTCCGGTTCGAAAGCGGCATCGTGGCCACGATGTGTTGCGGACGGCTACTTCCTGACTCTCGCAACGACTTCGCGGTCTACGGCAGCGACGGTCGAATAACCGGCCGGGCCACGCTGTGGGAAGCTCGCCAAGGCCGGGTAGAAGTTGTCTCCGAAACCGTGAACCAAACCGAGGTCTACCCCAACGAATACCTGGGTAACTTCATCGCCGAGCTAGAAGACTTCCACCAAGCCATCCAGCAGGACCGGGAGCCGGTGGCCACGGGGATGGACGGATTGCGGGTCGTTCAGATAACTCTAGCGATGATTCAATCAGCCAGGGAAGGGCGGATCATCAAGATTGACCCAATCACTGTTTAGGCTTCAGGTTTCAACCCCGTCGGCCGGACCGGCCCACGGCCAGCAGGAACATGACGCTTTTCCCTTCGGCATGGGGTGAAAAGAATTCGGTGACTTCATCGTCGAAAAATGTCAGACCGGTTGCGCCAAGCTTTTGGGCGTAGGCAGCCAGGTATAATCGTCCCGCCGTGATACTGGCTTCCATCTGGGCCATCCGGTAGCCCCGGTTGCCGTATCGTTGCAGCACGGCGTTCAAATCAGTCAGAAAATATATATTGACGCTGGCGTCGGCGGCCAGTTCTTGTCCCAGATCCAACCTGCCTGCTTGCTCCCTGAAATCTCCTTCACTGAGCTGCTCCAACGCACCTAAATCTCTACGGTAAACATAGCTCCCGGACGGCAGGTCATCCACGCCGTTAGCAATCAGGTAAATCTGATTTAACGTGGCGTCTGATCTTTCAATAAAGTCGGCGGGTATGGGCCGGGCCGCCCGGTCCAGCATGATGGAGAGCTGTTGATAGGATATGGGAGAACGCCGAAAACGGCGGCTGGAGCCACGCCGCAGGATGACTTCCTCAATCGTGTCCTGGGGTAGATCCTCTGCTGGCGGACAGGACAATGGGAAAAGCTTCCCTTGGATTTCAGGCGTGGCTGGCGACGGCGGCATTCCCCACAACTCTCGGACATGTTCAGGGGAAACCAGCGAGGAAGCAGCGTGGGCTTCGGCCATCGCCGGGTACTCCACTTCCCGTCGGGAATACGGCTCCACCACCAGTTCCATCGGTTTCACTTCTGGAACTGGGCCGATGGCCTGCTCTGGGTCCATCCCAACCGGGATAAGTTGCAGCGCTACCTCTTTACCATCGTCGAGATTCAACAATCTGTTCACCGGCTCGTCTATGAAGGAAGAGATTACTCTGATGGCAAGCCGGTAGCCGCTACCCGTGGACAGCAGGTTGGCCAAGACAGTCCCGCTGTCCCAAAACGAGTGACGGTAGGCACGCTCCTGGTACTTCCAAGCATTACGCCAGAACACCGACGTCAAGACGAATACCGCCGGAGCCCCGGCCAACGAGGGTTCCCCGCCGGCCGCTTCCACCAGCAGGCCCCGATAGTCGCCCTCACGCAAACGGCGTAGCGCGAAGTCCTGGGGACCGAAGTGGTATACCCCACCGGGCAGGCCGGGCATATCCCCACAGACCAGGTACACTTCGATGTGATAAAGGGCCCCGGTGCAGGCCGCCGCCCGGAAATACATCTGCCCACCGGGAATTTCTCTAACTTTGGTGATGCCTGCCGCATGATGCAGTAGCCCAGCCAACTCCAGGAGGGTCGGAGTCGCTCGCTCTGGCGCCGTCGTGGCCCCTAGGCAATCCAAGGCCGGCACTCCGCTGGATTCCAGCCCGGAGGGAAGCGGCACGGATTCCAGGTTGCGGTAAATCTTGAAGGGACGTGGCTGGTTGTCGAAGTCCATATAATGAGCGTTGCTATAAACGCTCTGCTGGGTGTGGTTGGTAGAGGTGTGGTAACTCCAAGCTGCGGCTATGTCACGGTTATCGCTGGTCATGACCGCTCCTATCGCATCCCAGAAGTCTGAATGGCATCACTGCCCGGCGGTTCGGCATCGCCGTAGACCCACTGGGTTAATTCATTAGTGCTCGGTAATCCGATCTTAAAAACAATTAAGCGCCCCGAATTGATCGAGGCGCTTAATCTTGGCATAACTCGCTGGTTGGATGCTAACCCAGTCCTGGCATCACGACCCGCCGCCGATGGCCGGTAGGAAGTGAACCTCACTATCCTCGTTGACCTTTTCCAGAAGGCCCAACTGGGTTACATCGCCATCGACGATCGCCGCAACCCCGGGCAGGAGTTCATCCTCTTCCGGATCGTACAGCCTTGCTTTGGTCCCCGGATAAAGCACTTCCAGGTTATTTATTATCTGCCGTACCGTTGAACCTTCTACCTGCACGACCTGGATTCCTCCGGTCAACTTCTGCATGATGGTCGGGATCCATACATCTGGCATCGGGGATTACTTCCCTTCCTTTTCCCAAATAGTATCAAGTATGGTCCCAGGGGTCATGGGAAGCTGGTTCACCCGAACGCCCGTAGCGGCATGGATAGCGTTGGACAGAGCCGCCAAGGGAGGAACGATGCACACTTCTCCGGTGCCTCTAACACCGAACGGATGCGCCGGGTTGGGGACCTCGACGATAACCGTGTCAATCATCGGCAGGTCCAGGCTGGTGGGCATCCGGTAGTCCAAGAAGGACGAGTTCATCATGTGGCCCTGATCGTTGAAGTAGTACTCTTCATTCAGCGCCCAGCCGATGCCCTGTACGGCGCCGCCTTGCAACTGACCCTCAACGTATGCGGGGTGAATCGCTTTACCGGCATCCTGAATCGCAGTGTAACGGAGAACTTCGACTTTTCCGGTCTCTGGGTCCACTTCCACGTCAACGATGTGGGTAGCCAAACAAGGTCCTGCTCCACCGGGGTTAACTCCGGCGCTGCCGGTGATTGGTCCACCGGTGGCGTTCTGGCGCGCCGCCAACTGCCGGAAGGTCAGCTTCAGCTCAGTGTCCATCTTGTGCTGCAAGACACCGCCTTCGTACTCCACATCCTCCACCGGAATCTCCCAAATCTTGGCAGCACGCTCAATCATCTGGCGCTTCACTTCCTGGCCTGCTTCGTAAACCGCCCAGCCCGACTTAAAAGTCGCGCCGCTGCCGCCACTGTTGGAGGTAAACCCGATGGATTCTGTATCACCCACAGTGGGTTTCACGTCTTCCACAGCGATCCCTAAAACCTCAGCTAACTGTTGAGCAAACGCAACCCGGGTGCCGCTTAGATCCATCGACCCTTCTACCAGAGCGACTGTACCGTCGGCGTTCACGATGGCCATAGCGCTGGCGGGACCAGTGCCGTTGCCCCAGAATCCACTGGCTACCCCCCGGCCCCGGTTGGGTCCGGTGATGGGAGCGCTGTAATGGGGATGGTTTTTGGCTGCCTCAAGGGTTTCTATAAAGCCAACTTTAGGCATCAACGGCCCGGTGGCCCGGCGGGTGCCCTCTTTGGCGCAATTCAGCAATCTCAATTCGATGGGGTCCATCCCCAATGTTTCGGCCAGTTCGTCCATGGCTGTTTCCATCGCAAAGGCAGCCGCTTGTGCTCCAGGGGCCCGGTAGGCCGCAGCCTTGGGCCGGTTCACCAACACGTCGATGCCTTCCAAGTAGGCATTGGGAATGTCATAGGGGGAGAATATGCAGTTGCAGCCACCTGGAACGGGGGAACCGGGGAAACCGCCGGCTTCGTAGATCAGGCGGGCTTCCGCCGCAACCAACTTCCCGTCTTTGGTCGCGCCAATCTTAATCTTGATGTTGGTACCGGAGGTGGGTCCGCTGGATTCAAAAACTTCCGTCCTCGTCATGGTAACCCTTACCGGCTTGCCAGACTTCTTGGCCAGAAGCGCCGCCACCGGCTCGGAGTAGACGATTCCCTTGGCTCCGAACCCGCCGCCTATCTCCATCGGCATGACCTTAATCTTTGATACGGGGAGGTCCAGTAACCTGGACATCAGATCCCTAACGTTGAAGTGTCCTTGAGTGCTGGACCAGATCGTCAAGCTGCCATCGTTCTGCCACTGGGCGGTGCCGGTATGTGGCTCGATGTATCCCTGGTGCACCGGGGAAGTATTGGTTTCCTTCTCGATGATTATATCGGCCTGCTTGAATCCCTCTTCAATATCTCCCAGCTTGAATTCAAACTGGTTGGCTACGTTGGTGCCATCGGACTTGTCGTCATCGGATTTATAGCCGCCAGCGCGCAAGCCAGGGTTAGATAGCGTGTGCAATCTCTCGTGGACGAGGGTGGCTCCGTCTTTCATCGCGTCTCGAAAGCCCAGAACGACCGGAAGAACTTCGTACTCCACGTCGATCAGCGCTAGGGCTTGTTCCGCCACATGGAGATTAGTCGCAGCCACTGCGGCGACGGCGTGTCCTTTNTAAACGACCTTCTCATGGGCGAGGATATTGTTGCTGAGGAAGCGAAGATTGTGCATCGCTCCTTCGGCCAGGTCTTCCACTTTGCCGGTGGGCTGGTCCCAATCGGCCGAAGTGACTACAGCGTACACACCGGGCGCTGCCTCGGCCTTGCTGGTGTCGATGGATTTGATCCGCGCATGGGCATGGGGGCTACGGAGAATCCGGCCGTGGAGCATTCCCGGCAGACTTACATCCACGCCGTATTGGGCCCGGCCGGTGACCTTGTCGGCGCCGTCATGACGGATGGGCCGGGACCCGATAACGTTGTACTCCCCGCTGGATAGGACGATATTGGGCTTATANTCAAGCATACTTTNTCTCCGAACAAAGAATCGATCTTTAACTAAGCTACGACTGGCCCATATATTACCATAAACGACCCCATAATCCAGAAGATTCAGGCAGCGAGGGGTCCGCGNTCTGTGATTACTCCAAGGGGTCTACNCCTCTGTAATCAGGCTCGGTGCTGAAGACTCAAAGGCCATGCCGTTAGCCGCGTCTGTCCCCGAAAATCCGTTGGTGATATACTGCTTGCCAGCAGAGGACCGTGGGGTCAAAACCGTGGGTAAATGACCACGATACTTCGCTCAGTTACATTCGATCAATAAGGAAATTTGAATGAAAATGCCTTCAATTTTCAAGCCCAAGTCGGTAGCCACCGGAGTCGTCCTGGCTGGAGTCATACTCACGCCCCTGCTCAGCCACGGATGCTCGGTCAACGGCTCCAGCCCCGAATCCGGTCAAACAGTCTCCTCTTCGGTCTCTCACCAGTCCAGCTAAGCAGTTATCGCCGGCGCTCTGGACATTAAAGTCCGCCTTGCGCCCATAACTTTTACGATACTTCTTAGAGACAAATCCCAACCAAGGGCGAGAGGAACGTTATGTTCATTGAAACCGTCAGAATCGAAAGTCTGGCCAACAATTCCTATGTGGTAGGCTCGGAACAATCCGGGCAATGCGCAGTCATCGACCCAGCCCGGGACATCGATCAATACGTAAATATCGTCTCCAAGCATGGCGTCCGAATCGCCTACGCTCTGGAAACCCACCTTCACAACGACTTCATATCCGGCGCCCGTGAATTAGCGGCCCAGACCGGGTGTCAGGTAGGTTCAAGCGCATCCGGCGGCCTGCTTTACCCGTCGGTCCGGCTGCAAGACGACGACACTTTCGACCTTGGCGAGTTCCAACTCCGCATCCTTCACACTCCCGGTCACACGCCGGAACACATCTCCTTCATGGTGGAGGAGCAAGGGGAACCCAGAGCAGTATTCACTGGGGGCGCGTTGATGTTGGGTGGAGCCGCGCGGGTTGACCTGCTGGGAAGCCGGGTCGCTCCTTACTTGGCCCGTTGGCTTTATCAGACGATTCACGGAAAGCTGCTTAAATTACCCGACTCAGTCCAGATATACCCCACCCATGGCGGCGGCTCCTTCTGTTCCGCGGCTGCGGTGGGCGGCGGTGAGATTCCAACTTCCATCGGCGCGGAAAAGGAACACAATCCCTTCGCCGCTCACACCGAGGAAGACGCCTTTGTTAACTTCGCGCTGACCGGCTTGGGGTCTTACCCCAGCTATTACCGTTACATGGCCGATATCAACCGCCGCGGCCCTGACGTCCTGGGCGGCGTGCCGCGATTGGCATCCCTGACGCCCCTGTCGGTCCGGAACCAATTGGACGAAAACGCGATCATGGTCGACGCCCGCGGAGAGCGGATATTCAACCATGAACATGTGCCCGGATCTTTCGCAGTACCCTTCGGCGATAATTTCGCGACTTGGGTTGGGTGGCTCGTTCCATGGGGACAGCCCTTGGTTCTGCTCTCAGCGGAAACATCTCATCACGACGCCATGGTTCGGCAACTCATCCGCATCGGATTCGACCGGGTGAACGGCTATCTGGATGGCGGCATCGACGCATGGAAGACCTCGGGTTTGCCCGTCGAAACGTCGGACGGCATCGACTTGGACGCACTGAAAGAGTTATCTGACGGAACCGTAGCCCCAATGATTCTGGATGTACGTCAACGCAACGAGTACCACGCCGGTCACATCCAAGGCGCTTTGAACATCGAACTGGGAGAACTGCAGGAGCACCTGGACGGATTGCCCAGGGAGATACCCGTGGTCACCGTATGCGCCGCTGGCATGCGCGCCAGTATGGCGGGCAGTATTTTGAAGCGCGACGGGCGGGAAAATGTCAGGGTGCTGGATTCAGGCGGTACTCAGGACTGGATAGACCNGGGCTACCCGGTTGCCACCGGGGACGAGTAAGCCGGATCCAATCGCATCAATCCAGGTACGGGCGCCGGGGGTTGACCGGCTTCAGTGGCTCATGCGCCACCAGCTTTATGGCGACAAGAATCAACGACCCGGCGACNAACCCGCCGATATGGGCAAAGANGGCCACGTTGACCTGGGATGAAAGTCCCAGCGAGATGAGGCCTTGGAACAGTTGCCAGACGAACCATAACCCCAGCAGAATCGCCGCCCGAAGCTCTATCACCGTAATTGTGTAAAGCACCACCAATGCTTTAACCCGGTTATATGGGTAAAGCACCAGGTAAGCGCCCAACACCCCGGAGATTGCCCCGCTTGCCCCCACCAAGGGAGTCGAAGANCTGGGATCAATGGCGAAATGGGCCAGAGTAGCCACCACGCCAGTGAACAGATAGAAGAACAGGTATTTAACGTGGCCCAGCNGGTCTTNGATGTTATCCCCGAACNCCCACAGGNACATCATATTNCCGGCGAAGTGCAGAACNCNCCNTGCATGAACATGGACGAANAAATGGTCNCCCNCGTGGGNNGCGGCGTCTCGATGCTGAGGGTGACTCNTTGCTCAGTGACGATGGTGGAGTANGGCTGACTCCGGATAANCTCTNCAGGGATGAATCCCCATTTCAAGAAAAACACCTGGNCCTCAACGCCACCCCCCACCAGTAAGAAACCCAACGCCACCCACAGCTAATTGGTAGAGAAACATCAGGCAACAGAGGCCGATGAGGACTACATTGGTATAGGGAAANGAGCCGTGGTGAACATCNGCGTCTGAATAAGGGAACAAGGGCTACCGGCCTCTGACTCTGCCGGAACGGGACCGGTAGGCAAGCAACGCCGCCGATGGGGAGTCTGATCCGGTCAAGAAGCCAAATCTCCGCAAGCGTGAACAATCACTGCCGCCACAGTCTTCGCTTCCATCTTCTCCAGGTTCAATACCATATGAAAAAGCGTGGGCTCATCGGCGTGAACGTTGAAGAACTTGCGTACGAAGGCTAACCGCGCCCGGTCCACTTCTTCCACGTAAGACTGAGCTTCATCCCGGTCGAAGCGCTCCCGATGCATAATAACATCGACCCTATGATCGATGGGAGCCAGCAACCCAACGTGAATCACCCCTGGCATATCGGCTAATATTCGATTGGCGCCTCTACCAATGATTACCACGTTGCCCTTTTTGTGCAGGTCCGTGACTACCTTCGTCGTTGCGTCGATGAATTCTTGATCGGATACTTTGTGGGCCGTGGCGATAGTCTCCCCCGCCAATTCCATGTAGGTCTCGGGAGGAAGTGTTTCGATGCCCCGGCCAAAGTAGGGTTCGCCGCTGACGCCGGAGACGGCAGAGCGCTCCAACATCGTTTGAACGAATCGGCCCAGCCGGTCCCGGAACCGCTCGAAGCGCTGCTCCTTGTCGATCAGCGCGCCCACGGGAATCCCCACCAACTTGGCCGCCTCGGTAAACACCAGGCGATCCACGAAGTCCAAGTGCAGTTCGTCGGCTACTGCTTGACCGATGGTAACGGAACCGCAACCGATCGGACCGTTAACTGTTATCACCGGCATGGCATCCTCCTCTGGGTCCTACTACTAGGGAGCGGAGTCTTTGACCGCTGTCCCTTGTCCAGTGCCGGCCTCTAAGCGGTTGGGCTTCCCATGAGCCGGTCCCGGAACCGCTCGAAGCGCTGCTCCTTGTCGATCAGCGCGCCCACGGGAATCC
>PANP01000011.1 GCA_002708395.1 Dehalococcoidia bacterium | reverse complement strand
TTTCGAGAATCATTAGGGGTTGGAACGAGTTTCGTGGTTGCGAGGGCGGGAGAAATCCCCTTAGCCCCCTTTACGAAGGGGGNATTGNCCGGTACATCTTCAGTGCAGGNGGCATTGGTTGCAATCNGTTCCCGTTACGCTCCCCTCCTTACGAAGGAGGGGATACAGGGGAGGTTTCGCTCCGGCGGTAGAACGNCCCCCTGTGNTCCCCCCTTCTAAAGGGGGGGCAGGACGGACTAGTCCCCAGCCGGAGTCAACTCTAGAACATGCTCCTCGCCCTTAGGGTCAAGGTCAACAATCTTGCCGTCTTTGATGACCCAGGACAGGTGGCGGCCCGCTTGCAGAACACTCACGTCGGCCAGTGGGTCTTTGTCTAGCACGATGATGTCGGCGAGCTTCCCGGCCCCAATCACTCCCAGGTCGTCTTCCAGGCCGACACAGAAAGCGTTGTCCTTGGTGCAGGCAACTATGGCTTCCATCGGAGAGTAGCCGCCGTACTTGACCATGATTTCGGCCTCGTTGGCGTGGAGCAGACCGTAGGGCATCACGGGAGAATTGCCGGTGTCGGTGCCGCACATGACCTTAACGCCCAGCTTACGGGCCGTTTCCAAGACACTTACCGCGCCTTCCAGATTAATCTTGATCTGGTCCACCTCAGGCTCAGTGCGGCCAAAGTCCCGGCCGTATTCCGCTGCGTGCTTCAGGAAGGTTACAGTGGGCATGATTCTGGACCCGGCTTCGGCCACCGCTTCCAGGTCGCGTTCGGTCGCCAGGTCGGCGTGCATGATCCAGTCCATCCCTGCCTCGGCGGCGGCTCGCGTTGAGTCCGATCCTCTGGAATGGATGCTGATGCGGGCGTTGCGGCGGTGGGCTTCGTCGACGACCGCCGAGAGTTCTTCTTTGGAAATGGTTTGGGTGTCGCCCCAAGTGCTGTCGGCCATCTTGATGAAGTCCACGCCATGCTTTGTCTGCCGCCGCACTTCGGTGACCATGTCGGTAACGTTGTTGGCTAGGACTCCGTAGAGATGCTCCGGCGTGCCTACCCAGGAAGGTTCGGTGTCGGAGATGCTGCCGTAGGTGATGATGAACCGTCCGGCGCAGTAGATTCGAGGGCCTTCCAGCATACCGGCGTTTATCGCTTCCCGCAGGGCCACGTCGATGAACCAGGAGCCGCCTGGAATGGACACGCTGGTCACCCCGGAACGCAAGATNGTCTGTGCGTTTCGGGCGGCTCGAAGGGTGGTGAACTCGGCGCTGGTGGTGCCCCTGGCGACGCTCACGCCGGGCATGGCCGGTTGGCCGAAGGATAGATGACAGTGCCCATCGATTAGCCCCGGCATGATCCACCGGCCCGACGCGTCGATGACCCGCACCGATTCCTTGTCCTCCAGGTTCAAACCGGCGGGGATACTACCGACGCTGGTGATCCGGTTCCCCTGGATAACGACAGCCTCGTTATCCGAGGCGGTACTACCTGAACCGTCGATGAGAGTGCCGTTACGGATGACGGTGGTCTTCGTGCTTTGGCTGGCCATGGGACCCTCCTTGCTTGTACAAACTCATCCAACGTAACTCGGTGCAGAAAGCCCCCTTTCGTNAAGGGGGGTTGGGGGGATTTCCCCTATGCCGGCAGCAGTGGCAACAACTCTTCGGANATGAGCTGCAGGTACTCCAGCTTGGCGGAAAAGTCGTGCGGGAGGTTCAGGCTGGCGAGACCGATGTAGTCCAACCCGTCTTCTTCCACGGCTCGGGTGATGGTCTCGGCGCAGTCTTGGGGACTCCCGGCGACTGCCCAATCGGCGATATCACGCTGTCCGCCCAGCCCCAGGTCCACCGTGTTCGTTTCCTGCATGTTGAACCCGGCGTACATGGTGGCTTTGGCTTCACCCTTGGCCTTGGCCTCGGTTATCGCAGTTTCCCGGTCCCTGGCGATGGTGATGGATCGGTTGGCCGCCAGCATTTTCTGAGTGGTCTTGCCGTATTCCGCTAGAGCGTCGTTGTACTCCTTGGCCAGATAACGGAAGTCTTCCCAGGTGGGTTGAGGTCCGATTACCACGGCCTCGCACAACCGGGCTGCCCGACGAACGGCGTTCCGGCTTTGGGCCGCCATCCAGATGGGAGGATGGGGCTTCTGCACCGGCGTCACCGAACACTTGGCCTCATGGACCTGCCAATGTTTTCCTTCGAAGGTAATCTCATCGCCGGTCCAAAGCTGCTTCATCAGGTCGATGGATTCTTCCATCCGGCTGACCCGGTCTCTCCGGTTGGTGCCGAAGGCCGCAAGTTCTTTCTCGCGGTAGCCCAGCCCAACGCCCAGAGTGAACCTGCCATTACTGATGTGGTCCAAGGTCGCCACCTGGTCGGCGATGTCCACTGGGTTGTGATATGTAAGTAGCAGGATCCCGGTGATGAGCCGCAACCCTTCGGCCTCGGGAGCCAGCCGCGCCAACATCTGCATCGGCTGCATCCAGATGGTTGGGTGGGCGAGGAAGTGTTGGGGCATATAGATGGCCGAGAATCCCAGGGCCTTCGCCTGCCGGCACACTTCTGCCGCCTCTTCGATCTGCTCGAACATGGGCCGGGTAGGGTCTTCCAGGTAGTCACGTATATATATTCCGACTTCCATAGGACGTCGCCATGCTCCTCTGAATAGAATGCTAGTGAGTGGTGATCCGGTCTGCTATCTGCCGAAAGCTCCTTTCATCGCCGCCGAAGCTTCGTCTACCGCAATCTTCCCCTTGTCAAAAACTGATGGGTTGGCGAAGAAGCCGTGCATCATGCCGTCGTACCGGGTGCACTTGGTGGACACGCCTTCGTCCTGGAGACGGTGGGCGTAGTCCTCTCCTTCGTCCCGCAACGGGTCGTATTGTGCCGTGATTACCAGGGCCGGAGGCAGCCCTTTCAGGCTCTTGGCCTGCATGGGCGCAGCATAAGGATTGGAGGCGTCGGCGTCGCTGGCCAGGTAGTGGTTCCAGAACCACTTCATCGAGTCCCTGGTCAGAGAATACCCACTGGCATTCTCCTCGTAGGATACGGTTTCAAAATCTCGCATGGTAACCGGGTATACCAGGAGTTGGAAGGCCAAGGCGGGACCGTTCTGGTCTCGTGCCATCAGGCATATCGCCGTGGCCAGGTTCCCACCGGCGCTGTCGCCACCCACCGCGATGCTGGACGGGTCACCGTTGATGGACGCAGCGTTTTCGGAAGCCCACTCTGTCGCAGCGTAGCAATCATCGGCGGGTCCGGGGAACTTGGTCTCTGGAGCCAACCGGTAGTCCACAGATACAACCACGCAACCCGCGCCCACGGTCAGGTGACGGGATACCCCATCGGCCTGCTCCAGATCGCCCAGAACCCAGCCGCCGCCGTGGAACCACACCAATATGGGGAAAGGTCCGGAACCTGCTGGCGTATAGATTCTCACGGGAATCTCTCCACCCGGGCCAGGAATGTTCCGGTCTTCAACCTTGGCCACCTCCGGACCGGCAGGCCTGGGGCGCAGCTTGGAGTTGGCCCGAGCTTCCTGGGCCGATACGGTGTGGTTGGGGGGCAGACCTATGGCGGCCGCCGCGTCCAGAGCTACTTGCGCTTGCGGGTCGAGAGGCATATCAATTCTCCTGCTTTACTTGCCCTCACCCCTGCCCGCTCGCAACCGGCGAGGGATCTGGAGCAAGGCATTTATTAATCGGGAACGTCCAAAGAGCCCCATTTCGTAAAGGGGGTTGGGGGATTTCCCCCTAACTACCCGGCAACCACGGGCAATCCGCTATCCAGGCGGATTTCGTTGATAATCTCCAACACACGCTGCCGGAACGGAGCGTACGTAATCTCGAATTCATCGATCAGGCGGCTGTTATCCACCATGTAATTGCCCGATAGCTCACGACCGCCCTCGTCGGCGAAGGTGATTTGGGATTCCGGGAGAAACTCCTTCACCATGCCGGCCAGGTCTCCCAGGCTGATGGCATGTCCACCGGAGTTGTAGACCGGGTAGTGGCTGGAGTCGGACAGCGACACCCGGACGAAGGCCTCGGCGATGTCCTCAACGTGGATGGGCAGCCGCATTATATCCTTATGAGGGAAATTGACCGGCTCACCACGGGCTGGCTGAGTGATGCAGCGAACGTGGTCAACGGAGCCTCGGAACTTGTCGGGGCCTGTCACGTTGGCCGGACGTATCCCGGTGATGGCCATGCCATAGTTCTCNATGTACTTGGACGCTTGGAACTCGTTGAAAATCTTGTGCACAGCGTATTGGCTGGTGCCATGCATCGGATCGTCCTCGGTTGTCATACGGTCGCCGAAGTTTGACTGCTGACCGCTNACTGCGATGGAACTGGCGTACACCACCCGGTTCACGCCGCAGACCCTGGCGGCCTCGAAGCAGTTATCCATGCCCATGATGTTCAGCCGGGTGTCCTGGTGGGGACGGTCTTCGCTTCCGACCACTGGTAGAAGGTAAGCCAGGTTGATGATTCGGTCAGGCTTGGTTTCTAGGATGGCCTTGACTACGTCCTCGAAGCTCGTGATGTCGCCATACATGACCTTCAACCGTTCGCCCATGCCGGACAGTTGGTCCGAGTGGGGGTTGATGTCCATGCAGACGACTTCCTCGCCCCTTTCGATGAGCCGCCGGATGGCCCGGGGGCCGATAAAGCCGGAGCCTCCGATAACCAGAATCGCCATGTTGTCCTCCTGTGGAAATAGGAACTGTTTTCGAAGCTCGGGGAGCATTACTCAGGCTCCCATATCGTTTGTAAATGGGAGTATATGCGGGGGCTTGAACACCGTCAACCATCGAGGCATCCTTGCCTGGACAGGCAGGGATTCACTTAGGGGGTGCTCGCTGCTACAATACCGCGAGAACAAGGAGTCGATAAATGAAGTTTTATAGCTTTGATGAGACCACCTATCCGGGCATTCCCGACGAGATTGGCCCGGAGGTACGCCAGACTAATCGCTTCTGTGACCCGGTCCTAGCCGCCGAGACTTATCAGGAGCACTTGGACGAGTGGGCCATGTGCGAGGACCTGGGATTCGACGGCGTTCTGGTCAACGAGCACCACTTCACCTACTTCAACATCAACCCTTCCTGCACCGTCTTGGCCGCAGCGATAATCGCCCGCACCAAGACGCTCAAGGTGGGCGTTATCGGCCACGTGTTGCCCCTGCGTCACCCGGTTCAGACAGCTGAGGAGTTCGCCCAACTGGATATCCTTTCGGGCGGGCGGTTCATCGGCGGCATCGTCAGGGGCGTTCCCCAGGAATACGTGTCGTACAACGTCGACCCCTTCACCAGCCGTGAGCGGTTCGCCGAGTCCTACGACATCCTCAACAAGTGTCTGACCGAAGAGATATTTGACTATCAGGGCAAGTTTTACGACTTGAAGGCGGTCTCGGTGTGGCCCAAGCCCCTCCAGAACCCGCTGCCTATATGGATGCCCGCTGGGTCGTCGGAAACCATTGAGTTCGCCGCCGAGCGGCATATCCCCATCGCTAGAGTCTGGAATCCCACTGTGGTTTTTCAGGACGCCTTCGAGTACTACAAAAAGGTAGCCAAGGAGAAGTTTGGCTGGGACGCAGGCCCTGAGCAGTGCATAGGCTCTCGCTACATCCACGTGGCCGAGACCACCGAACGGGCCATCGAAGAGTGCCGCAAGGCGGTGATGTACGTGCGGCGTTTGAGCACCTTCAGCCGCCCGGTGCAGGTACCGGCTCCGGTGCCCGGCCTGCAGACTGACCGCTCTTATGACTACCGCAAGCGTTCCAAGGGCGCGGAGATGCCCGGCCCCGGCACGCCCTTCGAGAAGTTGCGGGAGACGGGATTCATAGTCTGCGGCGACCCGGATTACGTGACCGAGTGGCTGAAGAACGACATGGAGACGGCGGGATATGGCCACTTCATGGGCATGTTCCGCATGGGCACCAACAGCCACGAGAACGTTATCAAATCCAAGAACCTGTTTGCTGAGCACGTGATGCCCAAGCTGAAGCACATCAACGAAACTACTCCGGTGGCCACTGCTTAGCGATGGCTGATTTATACGATGACTTCAACTACACGCTGACTCGGGAGTCTCCGGAGACCCGGGGCGAGTTCGAGAGCAGCGAGTCCGGCAGTGTCACGGCAGGTTGGGAGATACTTTCCCCTCCGGCGGGACCGGATGGAGTTCCTTACCAGTTAATCTTCGTCGGGCCGACCGATGAACATCGAGGCACGGCTATCCGTTTGAAGCTGGCAGCCAAAGGCGGCGGAGAAGTTTCCGATGATGCCGACGTGCTGCTGGAAACTTTTTATCAGACCGGCGAAGAGCGCACGGTGATGTTCGAGGGCAAGTACGGTTTGTTCCGGGAGATACCTGACCAAGAAGCCGCCAATGCTGCTGTGTCCTTGCAGAAACGGGCGGAGGCTGGCGAAGACTACGTTATCCGGTTGGGCATAACCGTTCCCGAAGGCTCACCCCAACCTGACCCGGCGGCCAACGCCTCTTACTTCCAATTGGAATGTGTGAAACTCTGGTGGAACGAGACCGCCTGATCGGTCAGTAGATTCGGTTCTCGGAATTCCTCGCGAAAACCCCGTTCGTGGTGAGCCTGTCGAACCATAGCTCCGCAGAGGGACCTTTCGACAAACTCAGGGCGAACGGATGATGTTATCGGGATTATTAGAACTAGGCAGGTAGACCATTGGGCGCAGCGGACGGATCGATATTTGCCCGGCACAGTTTGGAGGCCGGCGGCTTTGACGTTTCCTACCTCAAGGGTGGACACGACGGTGATATGGACCCGGTCGTTTACCTCCACGGCTTGGGCGGCGGAGGGAAGTGGGAAGCCTATCTCATGACCATGGGCACGGTCGCTCTGACCTACGCTCTTCAGTTGCCGGGCTGGCCGGACGGCCAAGCACCGGAAAGTATCACTTCGGTCCAGGACTACGCCGATTGGGTGATTGCCTTTATGGATGCAGCGGAGATTGACCAGTGCGTCCTGGCGGGCCACTCCTTCGGCGGTTGGGTAGCTCTCTCCCTCTGCGCCGCTCATCCCGAGCGGTTCAGCCGCATGATTCTGGCGAATCCCATGGGCTTGACGGCTGATGACCCGCCGCCTAACCTTGCCGACATGGATGAAGAAACCTTCGCCAAGGCTACCTTTGGGCGTCTTGGCTTGATCGCCACGGCTCAACCCGACGGCTTTGGCGCAGAATGGGAGAACGTCCGTCGAGGCCCCGAGTTCGAACGTCAGTGGAAAGGTAAGGGACTGGTTGCCGGGCTGATAAACGGACCGTCCTCAGACCCTGGATTGACTCAACAACTGGGTACCATCACCGCCGAGACCCTTTTGGTGTGGGGCCGGGAAGACGGTATCGTCCCGTTGGCCCACGGAGAAGCCCTGCACAACGCGCTACCTAACTCCAACCTGTACGTGATTGACCGGTGCGGACATCTGCCGATGGCAGAGAAGCCGGAGACGTTCAATCGAATCATCCGCGACTTCCTGGTGGGTGACCATCAGGATATACCAGAGGTAGTTAGAGTCTAGCTAAACCCAAATCCGAATCAAGAACGGGAGGAAATCATGGCGAAGATCAAGCACATCGCGATACGCACCCCGGACCCCGAGGCGACAGCCAACTTCTACAAGAAAGTGTTTGGCATGGAAGAAGCTGGTAAAGCCGGTTCAGGTTTCTATCTGACCGACGGCTATCTCAACCTGGCCATACTCCAGTCCAAGGATGAAGGATCAGAAGAGTCGGCCCGTGACGCAGCGGGTTATGCGGGCATCGACCACTTCGGCTTCCTGGTTGAAGACACCGACGAAGTTTGCGCTGCGTTGGACGAAGCGGGCGCGACGCCGATGATTGGCCGGGTAACGCTAAACCCCGCTCCTTCCGCCACCGCACAGTCTTACTACGAGATCAAATACCGCGGGCCGGACAACCAGGTCATCGACATCACGTCGTCAGGCTGGGTCGGCAACTAGCGCCAGTCTCCGCACCTTAACTCTCATCTAGACACAATGAGAGGTCTAGTCCCTTCCCCATTGTGGGGGAAGGTTAGAGTCGGCCCTAAGCGTAGTCGAAGGGATGGGGGTCGTTAAGGGCGGCTCAGATGCAACTTGAAGGAAGACTGCCCTGGTTACTGGCTACGGTAGAGGGCTGGGCCGTAGCATCGCGCTGGCCNANACTCGAGAGAGAGCGGCGGGAATTTGNAGCTGAAGTCGAAGCAGATACGCCGCGCATCTGTCATTCCGAGCGTAGCTAGGAATCTTAGGTCTGCATCGANGACAGCCTGAGATTCCTCACCGCGTGATGGCGGATTCGGAATGACANTCCTGAAATTCCGTAACAGAATGAAAACTCTGGAGAACGGAAGCGGAATAANGCCACTTTGAGTGGGACTGGAATGACGTTTGCGTAGGCAGTACTCGCTGCCTACNAGCTACCCGGTCGTCAGATAGGCGTCCGGGCCGGCTAGGAACTTGGTCCGGCAATCCAGAGTGCAGAAGTAGTACCAGGTTCCGTTGTGAAAGCTCCGAGTGCCCATATNAGGGTCTACCTCNGTTGCGCCGTGCCTAGTCTGACCGGTTTCAGCCCGGGCTCCGGATTCGTNGATCTCTTTCCCGCACACGGGGTCTGTGGGCATAATCTATTCTCCTACTCTTGATGGCAGTGGATCGTTTAGGTTAGGGTACGGCTTCCAGGTTCATTCCCAGCCGGACCCGNCCNGGTTGGTCCAGCAGTGCCTTGGCAATCTTGGAACGGTGTTCGAAGCTGGTTCCCAAGCGCATCGTCCATGAGGTAACCCGCCGGAACCATAGGTGGAGGTCAAACTCCATCATGAATCCGATGCCTCCGTGAATCACCTGGGAAGAGCGCACGACCGCTTCGCATTTGTCATTGCAGAAGGACTTGGCCTGGGAAATCTCCACTGCGAACGGAAGCCCCTCATCCATTTTCCAGAGGGCCTCGTAAGTCAGCATCTGAGCGCCGTCGACCCACAGGGTCATGTCGGCGCAGAGGTGTTGGATGGACTGGAAGGAGCCGATGGGCCTGCCGAAAGCCGCCCGGTTCTTGGCGTACTCGATGGCCATCTCGGCGTCTTTGCGGGTGGCTCCAACCATCTGGGCGCACAATAACAGGGTCGCCCGTTCAATCATGGCTACGGCTATCGGCCATCCTTGATCAACCTGGCCTATCAGGTTGGCTTTGGGCACGCTCACGTTCTCGAAAATCACTTGGCTTTGCTTGTCTTTGGCCAAGGTGGTCAGCGGGATATTGGTGATGCCCGCGCTGCTGCTGTTTACTAGTAACAGGGATAGGCCCTGGTTGCTATCCGAGGCCGGGGAGGTTCGGCAGACGACGAGACATTTCTCCGACGCACCGAAGTTATCGACGAACATCTTCGTCCCGTTGATGACGAAATTGTCTCCCTGCTCTGTGGCTTGGGTCTGGATTGTCTCAGGGAGGAACCTGGGGTCGCGTTCGGTCAACGCCCAGGTCAGGACCGAATCACCGGAGCAAACCTTGGGAATCACCGATTGCTGTTGCTCTGGGGTCCCGTCGGCGGCGATGGTTAATGCGGCTACCGTTGTGCTGTGGAAGGGCACCGGGGCGATGGCGCGGCCCATCTCTTCAATAATGATTCCCAAGTAGGTCACAGGAAGTCCCTGGCCTCCCAAGGATTCGGGGAGGGACATACCCAGCCAGCCTAGCTGGGCCATCTGCCGCCACAGGTCGGGCGGATAACCTAGGTCGTCGACTTCCATCTCACGAGCCAGGCTGGGGGGACACTCGCCCTCCAGAAACTCCCTGGCGGCGTTCTTTACCATTTCTTCTTCTTCGTTTAGAAGTACATCCATGCTAATTCCTCAGGTGATATCGGGGCGGCGGACACTAAGCCAGCTGCCCTTAAAATTCCGTTTATCTGCCGGTTGGTTCGACAGGCTCACCACGAACGGTTTACTTAATCCCTCCGTTCGTCCTGAGCTTGTCGAAGGGCNTGGTGCGACATCAGTTCAAGTCTAACCGCGGGGAAGGCCTAGCCCGCGCCGGGCCATCTGGTCTCTCATCACCTGGACGCTGCCGTGGTTGATGCCCGACTGGAAAGCTCCCAGCATGTTGTGGGCGAAAAGACCGCCCTCAATGTTCTCTTCCGAGCTGCTCATCAGCTGGGCGTAAGGGCCCAGGATCTGGGAGATGGTTTCGGTGGTTCGGACACCGTGCTCAGGAGCCCAGACCTTTTCCGCTGCT
The DNA here is from genome assembly GCA_002708395.1 of Dehalococcoidia bacterium. Next base: position 20,179 of record PANP01000011.1, on the reverse strand, counting down.
CCCTCGTAGGTGAAGGTGTCACCCCGTTCCATCAGGGACATGCTGCGCATAGTCATCAGGCGGCACACTTGAGCTTCGATCCACAGTTCGGCCAATCGGTCACGGATCGCCGGGTCTTGACCAACCTCATGGCCGCCAAGGTCGTTCTCTTTGGCCCAGTTGATGATGTCTTCGTCCCTTCGAACGGAAATCAGATACCGGCTGGCTCCGACTCGGTCCAGGTTCAGTCCCATGGCGCCCACGTACCATCCCTGGTTCTCTTCGCCCAACATGCACGTCGCCGGAACTCTGACGTCTTCGAAGAAGGTCTCGTTGGTCCGGCGCTGGCCGTAGGTTGTGCCNATGGGAGCGGGAGGGTCGTTCTGGATGGTCCAAAGAGGACGGACAGTGATGCCCGGAGTGTCCATCGGGAAGATGAAGATGGAGATTCCCCGGTGCTTGGGTGCGTCGGGGTCGGTGCGAGCCATCAGGTAGATGTGGCTGGCGTAGTGGGCCGACGATGTGTACATCTTCTGGCCGTTGATAACGTACTCGTCCCCGTCTTTTACTGCTCGACATTGTAGGCTGCCCAGGTCAGCTCCGGCTTGGGGCTCGGTGAATCCCAGGGCCAGAGTGATTTCGCCGCTGATAAGGCCGGGAAGCAGGGTTTTCTTCTGCTCTTCGGTTCCCGCAGCCAAGATTGCCGGGGCGCCGCTGCCTGCGCCACCAACACCAACACCGATCCGGGAGAATTCCTCCTCGACGATGTATTGGTCGATGCGGCTGCCGTCCTGACCGCCGTATTCCTTGGGCCAGCTGATGCCAACCCACCCTTTCTCGGCTACCTTCTTGCGTAGGTCCCGCACCAGGGGTCCCTGGCTCATTTCGTCGGTATTGGCGATTTCGTCGCGGACGGGTCCGTCTACGTTGTCAGCGATGAATTGCTGGACCTCTTGGCGAAGAGCCTCTTGTTCGGTTGTGTATGCAAACTCCATATCGTTTCTCCAGGTTGCGAGCTTAACTTGTTCTTTGACTGATTATGTATCGGGCGGAAGACCCCGGCGCCATCGGTCTAAGGCAGGATTCGTAGAAAGCCGAGGCTACCCTCATTGTCGTGTGCTCGACTTATGGTGTCAAGTATCGGACCGTGCGTGGCTAGCTTAGATAGATTCCGCCAANACGGGCTTTAACGCCTCGATCAAAGGCGGCAGGAATGTACGCCAGTCGCCCACGATACCGAAGTCGGCCGCTTTGAAGATGGCGTGGCGCCGGTTCTGGTTGATTGCCAGGATTACGCCTACCTTCTGGATGCCCACCGTATGGTTGAACGCTCCCCGGATACCCACGGCCAAGTAGACCTTGGGAGTGATGCTGCGTCCGCTGATTCCCACCTGAAGCTGGACAGGCAGCCAACCTTCGTGAATCACGTNGCGCGTNGTGGCCAAGGACGCGTTGATGGACTGGGCCATCTCTTGTATCTGNGGCAGGCTGTCCGCTCCCCCGATCCCCATACCGACGCCGATAACCACCTGCGCTTGAGCCAGTTCCAATGCGCCTATGTCCTCTTGAACATGCTCTTCCAAAACCGTAACGTCTGGTCCATCGAAGGGAGCTGCGGCGATGGCCTCCACGGTTGCNTGAGACGCGGCGTCGGGCGTGATGGGAGTGAGCAGTCCGGGCCGTAGCGTGACCATATTGGGGAGCGTCTTGGAGAGGATGGGGGCGATTACGTTACCGCCCAAGGCCGGCTTTAGCTGCACCAACCGGCCTTCATCGTCGATCTCCAAGTCGATGGCGTCACCGGTTAACCCCAAGCCCAACCGCCCCGCTACCCGCGATGCCAAATCTCGGCCATCGGGAGTCGAAGCGAACAGCACGGCGTAAGGCTTGGCCTGGTCNACCGCCGCNGTCAGGCTCTGGACGACCTGTCGCCCCCATACNGGGCCTATGCCGGTATTGTCCAANGTNAGCACNCGGTCAGCTCCGTAGGNCGCCAACTCGTNGGCTAGGGCCGAATCTGGCGGGCCAATCAATACCGCAGCGACTTCGCTTTTAGTGAACCCGGTCAACTCCCTAGCTTTGCCCAACATCTCCAGAGTCACCGGGTCAATCGATGCGGGTCTGGATGCGGCTACAACCCAGATGCTTTTGTCCCGGCTNTCTGCATACCGGTTCGTGGGCTGAGGAGNTTGGGAGACGCTTGCCTCTGAGTTCATCGACGCCAGCCGCTNTTTCAATAGTGCAGCGACTTGCTCCGCAGCGGCCTGGGGGTCTTCCTCTTCTATCATCTCTCCCAATCGGCTGGGTTCCACTAATCGAATCTCTTCCACCCAGGTGGGCGACCCTTCTGCCCCGAACTGGGAGAGGTCCGGTGAAAGNTGGACGCAGGTCATCTCTTCTAGAGGTTTTTCNTNAGCCTCGGCCGTCTGATCCCTGGTTGGGAAAGTTTCTTNGGCNACNCCTTCCATGACGCAGACCAGNGCCGGCAATGGGCACTCTATGAGTTGGTAGCCGTCGTCGGTGATGCGTTGGGTCTGGATATTGCTGTCTCCGGGTGCGTAGTCCAGCTTGCTCACCTGTCCGACGTGGGGAATCCCCATCAGTTCGGCCGTTTCCGGTCCCACCTGTCCGGTTTCCGAGTCGGCGCTGTTGCGGCCGCAGATAATCAGATCNGGAGCCTCGTTCTTCAATGCGAGGGATAAGGCGCGGGCGGTGGCCAGGGTGTCTGATCCAGCTAGAGCCCTATCAGTGAGTAGGATTGCCCGATCCGCGCCCAGTGCCAANCATTCCAGCAGACCGTCACGAGCCTGGGGAGGTCCCATGCACAGGGCGACTACCTGGTCGTCCGGACCGCTCTTCAGNTCCACAGCTCGNACCAANCCGAGCATGTCGAAGGGATTGACCTCTGAGGGAACACCCTCCCGGATGATGGTCTTGTTCTCGTAGTCGAACTGGATACGAGCGATGACTGGGACGTACTTTACGCAAACAACNATCTTCATCTAACAACCTTTTTTGGCCGCTACTCAGGTTCGCCNAGTTGCTCCTGAACGGTAGCAGTCAACCGCTGCAATTTGGGGCTGGGTTGAACCGGATATAAGGGTGGGCGATGCAACTCCTTGAATCGGGGATCCAGGCGTTGCATATCCTCCTCAAGCCGCTCCCTTATCTCCGGTAAACTGGGGTTCGCGGCTGTCAGGGCACCACTGGACATNACTTCCACCAGCATCTCTTCGGCGCCGGTTACGGATTCGTCGCTAAGCCCCAGGATATCGCGGGAAAACATGCCGCCGTCTTGGAACCGGAAGACCTGCTTGGCTCCGGGAGGGTTGATTTTGTCTGGGCTGAGCTTCATCACCGGGCGGCCATCGTAGCACACCAACTTGTAGGCCATATCCGACCACGGCGCGTCGGCGGACACGCCCGCTTTGGTGCCCACGCCGAAGAGGTCGATGGGCGCATCGTCGCGGACCAAGCGGTCCACTTCATGTTCGTCCAAGCCGCCCGACGCTACTATCTTCACGTAGTCCAGGTTGGCCTCGTCGAAGATGCGCCGGACCTGCCGACTGAGCGCATCGAAGTCTCCCGAGTCTAGGCGCACCGCCAGGAGCCGGTTTCCCGACTCCTCCAGTTTCTTGGCGGCCTGGACTGCGTTCCACGCTCCCTGGATGGTGTCGTACGTGTCCAGCAGTAGGATCGTCCGTTGGGGGAAAGCTTCGGCGTAAGCGTGGAAGGCCTCGGCTTCGCTGGGGAAGCTGGAGATGAAAGAGTGGGCCATGGTCCCGGCGGGGGGTATGCCGTAGCGATGGGCCGCCAGAACATTGCTGGTTGACTGGAACCCGCCGATGTAGCTGCACCGGGCCATCTTCATAGCAGCGTCGGTGCCCTGGGTCCGGCGGGCGGAGAAGTCGCTGACACCCCGGCCTTGGGCGGCCCAAACGCAGCGGGCGGCTTTGGTGGCCAGCAGGGTTTGGAGATTGACCTGGTTGATGATGAAGGTTTCGACCATCTGGGCCTCGATTATCGGCCCGGTCACTTCTAGCACTGGCTCGTTTGCGAAGTACAACCGCCCTTCCGGAATAGCCCGCACACTCCCGGTAAAGCGTAGCCCTTCCAAGTAATCCAGAAAGTCTTTGGTGAAAATCTCGGTGGAGCGGAGGTAGGTCAGGTCGGCCTGGCTGAAATGGAACTTTTCCAGGTAGTCCAGCACGTCCTCAAGCCCGGCGGACACCAGATAGCCCCGGTTGGGCGGGTAATTGCGGATGAAGAGGCTGAAGGTGGCCGGAGCAAACATCTTCTGGCGGAAGAAAGCCTGGGCCATGGTCAGTTCGTACAGGTCGGTGAAGAGGCCCGTTTCACCGAGAGGGAGGGGGGCGTTGGAGCTGTTCATCAACCTGATCCCCCAATCGGATTTCTAGCCTCACTTTCTCGCCTGGTAGGCTTCGGTATGGGCGGCCAACTGACCCTCTGAGGCAGGGTCTCATTATGTTGTTGCCTCTCGTGGCCTGTCAACCGAGCCTTGCCCACTCCCATGACGAAGTCTGCCCCAAGAGTGAATGTTACGGCCAAGGCCGATATGTGCATATATGAAAGCGNTTATTAACGTAAAGCGCNATNANNANTACGAATAAANACCAGNNNACATGATATATGGGCACGATTGNNGTAATCGGCACCGGGAATATTTCTTGACATGGTGTCCCTCGGTTAGTAACATAAAGGNCGTTAACAAACGAGTATCTAACTGGAACCCTTTATCCAGAACGGCAGAGGGCACGGCCCGATGAAGCCTAGCAACCGGTCCTAGCAATCAAGGGAAGCGGGATACGGTGCTAATTCCGGCGTCCGTAGCGGTCGATTCCGCCAACGACGAAAGATGAGGGGCTTGGTGTTTGATTAAACTTCTCTAGAAATGCGAGAAGTTAGTTCTGCGATTGAGCTTCTCTGATATAGAGAAGTTTTTTTTTGACCGATGCCGAACCCAACGGCNGCCCGTTACGGGAGTGAAACTTAGGTGAACGAGATCCGTCCGATACAGTGGTCCGATGGCAAGCTTTGGCTGCTTGACCAGACTCGTCTTCCTCTGGAGGAAGTCACTCTGGAGTTGGACAAGTGCCAGCAGGCGATAGACGCTATCCACGACATGCAGGTCCGTGGCGCGCCGGCCATCGGCGTGACTGCGGCTTATGCCATGGCGATGGCCGCCAGAGAAATCAGTGCCACTTCGCCGGACGAATACATGACCCAACTGGAAGACGCCGCTTCCCGCGTCGCCGCCGCCCGCCCCACTGCGGTCAACCTTTTCTGGGCGGTGGAGCGGATGGTGCGCCTGGCCAAGAGCGATCCGGACCCGCAAAGCATGCCGGAACGTCTGCTGGCCGAAGCTCAACGCATGTACCAGGAAGACGAGGAAATCAATCGCAAGATGGGCAGTATGGGAATAGAGTTGATGCCTGACGGAGGCGCGGTGCTGACCCACTGCAATACCGGCGCATTGGCTACCACCGGCTTCGGCACGGCCCTGGGTGTCATCCGGGCGGGATGGGAAGCTGGCAAACGCTTCCAGGTCTATAACACGGAAACCCGGCCTTGGTTGCAAGGCGCCCGTCTGACCTCTTGGGAATTCCAGCAGTTGGGCATTCCTGCCACTTTGCTGGTGGATTCGGCGGCCGGGATGATGATGCGCGGCGGAAAGATTAGCTGCGTTATAACCGGCGCGGACCGCATCGCCGCCAATGGGGACACGGCCAACAAGGTGGGGACATATATGCTGGCTGTTCTGGCCAAAGAGAACGGCATCCCTTTCTACATCGCGGCGCCTACCAGCACCATAGACTTGGACCTGGCCACCGGTGACGACATCAACATCGAAGAAAGGCCCTCCGACGAAGTTACCCACTTCCGGGGAGCGCCCACTGCGCCGGAGGGCGTTCCTGCGGTCAACCCGGCGTTCGACGTAACACCTCACCAGTACATCACTGGGATCGTTTCGGAGGGCGGCGTTTCCAGATCGCCCTACTTGGAAAGTTTGAAACTGGCGGTTCAGTCCGTTAGTCTGGGCAACTGAATCATGGTTATACAGACAAACCCGGCCACCATAGCAATCATCGGCGGAAGCGGTCTCTACGAGATGGAAGGGCTTACCGACGTGGAGTCTGTCGACATCGACACTCCCTTCGGACGGCCGAGTGACGCCATCACCCTGGGAACGCTGGAAGGGGCGCGGGTGGCATTCCTGCCCCGCCATGGCCAGGGCCACCGCTTCAATCCATCCCACATTCCGGTCCAGGCCAACATCTACGCTCTGAAAACTCTGGGAGTCGAGAGGATTATCTCGGTCAGCGCCGTGGGAAGCTTGAAAGAGGAGTTTGAGCCGCAGCATCTAGTGGTGCCCAATCAACTCATCGATCGTACCCGTAATCGCTCAAACACCTTTTTCGAGAATGACATGGTGGTCCACATTGCCTTCGCCGACCCTTTCTGCGCCCACACCAGCCACATGGTGGTCCATGCCGCCCAGGATCTGGGGGTGAATGTTCACCCCGGCGGCACGATGGTGGTTATGGAGGGCCCCGCCTTCTCGACCAGAGCTGAGTCGTTCATGTATCGCTCATGGGGAGCCGACCTGATCGGAATGACCGCTCTGCCCGAGGCCAAGCTGGCTCGAGAGGCGGAGATATGCTATGCGACCATGGCTTGGGTAACCGACTACGACTGTTGGCGGCAGGGCGGTGAGACTGTAACCGTTGAGATGATAATCGGAAATCTACTGAAGAATGTGGCTGCGTCCAAAGACCTGCTGCGAAATTTGATACCCAGATTGAACGGGCCCCGGGAGTGTCCTTGCGCCACGGCGCTGAAAGACGCGATAATCACTCCCCAGGACCGTGTTCCCGCGGAGCTTAAGCGAAAACTTGCGCCCATCACGGGCCGGTATCTGACCTAAAGATTCCACAAGTAAGGCTCAAGGAGGCTCGACTATGCCCAGGCAAGACCCTGGTGAACCATATTACCGGGTAGATTCTCCCGAGGCCGCTGGCATGCTGGCGGCGGACTCTGCAGGGGAGATTGTTGTGATAGATGTGCGGCGTGATGATGAGTGGGTGACCGGCCATGTCGCCGGTGCGGTCCACATTAACATCGACGACCTTCCGGGGAACATGGACCGGGTACCCCAAGACAAGAAGCTGCTGTTCATCTGCGCTGCGGGAGTGCGGAGCGGATTGGCTTGCGAGATCGCAGCGTCCATGGGATATGACTCGGAGAATCTCTACAACATAGAAGACGGTACCCCGGCATGGATCGAAGGAAGCTTTCCGACTAACTATGGGGACGCCCCGTAGCGGAGCGGACAAGGCCTTTCAGCCATCGTGAGAGTAGTGCACCCCCCCGTTCCCCCTGAGCTTGTCGAAGGGCCTCGACGCGGAAGGGTGGTTCGACAGGCTCACCACGAACGGGTGATGAAGCACTGATTTGTTGCAGGGATCACCAACGGTTAAACAAGATTCTATAACGAAGGCGGCCGGCGGATGATCGGCCAGGTCTTCCCAAGGAGTGACCATTGACTTCACCACATGCGAACGGAGACGTTCGGGACCTATCACTATCTAAGACTGGAGTAGATCGCATCGAGTGGGCCGGCCGCGAGATGNCGGTGCTCAACATCATCAGGGAGCGCTTCCTTCGGGAGAAGCCTCTTGCAGGCATCCGCATGGCAGCTTGTCTGCACGTGACCACCGAAACGGCCAACCTGGCTCTGACGCTCAGGGACGGTGGCGCGGAATTGGTGATGTGCGCCAGCAACCCCTTGAGCACCCAGGACGAGACTGCCGCNGCATTGGTGCGGGAGTACGGGATTCCCACCTTCGCCATTAAAGGCGAAGACGAAGAGACTTATAATCGGCACCTTTCCGCAGTGTTAGACTTCAAACCCCAAATCACCATGGATGACGGCGCCGACCTGGTTGCGTTGCTGCACCGGGGACGTTCAGATTTGTTGCCGGAGGTGATAGGCGGAACCGAAGAGACCACCACCGGAGTAATCAGGCTTACTGCCATGGCCAAAGAAGGGCGGCTAGCCTATCCAATCATTGCGGTCAATGACGCGGAAACAAAGCACTTCTTCGACAACCGCTACGGCACCGGCCAGAGCACCTTGGACGGAATCACCAGGGCCACCAACATNCTNTGGGCCGGACGCCGGGTAGTGGTTTCCGGNTACGGTTGGTGTGGCCGGGGTATCGCTTCGCGGGCCAAGGGCATGGGCTCCCATGTCATCGTCACCGAAGTTAACCCCATCCGCGCCCTAGAAGCTGTGATGGACGGCTTCCAGGTCATGGATAANCTGGAAGCAGCCAAGGTNGGCGAGGTATTTATCACGGCTACCGGCGGCATGCATGCCATCGGCCGGGAGCAGATAGAACTCATGCCTTCCGGGGCGATTCTGAGCAACAGNGGCCACTTCAANGTGGAGATCGACATAGCATCATTGGACGAGTTGTCCACCAGCAACCGGGAAGTTCGTCCGTTCGTACAAGAATGGACCATGCGGGATGGACGTCTTATCTACCTACTGGCTGAAGGACGGCTGGTTAACCTCGCGGCCGCCGAAGGGCATCCCTCAGCGGTGATGGACATGAGTTTCGCCAACCAGGCTCTGAGCGCCGAGCATATGGTCAAGAACCATGAGACGATGGAACCGGGCGTTTACGTGGTCCCCCTTGAGCTGGACGCAGAGGTGGGACGGTTGAAGCTTCAAGCGTTGGGAGTCAACATCGACACTCTCACTCCCGAACAGCAGAAGTATCTCGAAAGCTGGGAAGGTTAAGCTTAATCACCCTGGCCGATTGAAATCGATTATTTAGGAGCATATAGAATGCCTTTACTGTTTCATGAATCCCCTAAATATCTACTGACTTCCGAGTCAGTGACCGAAGGTCACCCCGACAAGCTGTGCGACCAGATCTCCGACGCAGTGTTGGACGCAGTGCTCAAGGATGACCCCATGGGTCGAGTGGCCTGCGAGACCGCTACCACCAATGGTTTGGTGGTAGTTATGGGCGAGATAACCACCACGGCTTACGTAGACGTTCCCGGCATCGTCCGGGAAACCCTGCGGAACGCCGGTTACACCAACGCCGAATATGGCATAGATGCCAAGAGCTGTGGCGTTAGCGTTTCCATCCAGGAGCAATCTCCGGACATCAGCGCTGGTGTCAGCACGGCATTGGAGACCCGGGGTGGCCAGGGCGGACTCAGTGATGAAGAGTTGGACAAGATCGGCGCTGGCGACCAAGGAATGATGGTTGGGTTCGCCTGCGACGAAACCCCGGAGTTGATGCCCCTGACGGTGAGCCTGTCCCAACAGTTGGTTCGCCAACTGGCCTTGGTACGCAAAGAGGGCGCCTTGCCCTACCTGCGCCCCGACGGAAAGTCCCAAGTGACTGTAGAGTATCGCTACGGTAAGCCCCATCGGGTCGATACCGTAGTCATCAGCGCCCAGCATAGCCCGGATGTCTCCAACGACCAGATAACGAAAGACATCACCGAGCAGGTGATTAAGAAAATCGTGCCGGCTAACCTGATGGACGAAAACACCAATATCTACGTCAACCCCAGCGGCCGGTTCGTCACTGGCGGCCCCGCTGGAGACTCTGGCTTGACCGGCCGGAAGATTCTAGTGGATACCTACGGTGGGATCGCTCGTCACGGTGGTGGAGCTTTCTCAGGGAAGGATCCGACGAAGGTTGACCGGTCCGCAGCCTATGCAGCCCGTTACGTTGCCAAGAACCTGGTAGCTTCCGGGATTGCCGATAGGGCAGAGGTCTTGGTGTCCTACGCCATCGGGATGTCCACCCCAATCTCGGTCGCGGTGGAGACTTTCGACACCAACCGGATAGACAGCGACAAGATTGACGAGCTGGTAGCCAAGCACTTCGATCTGCGCCCGGCGGCGATCATCCAGAACTTGGACCTGCGCCGCTCCATCTACAAACCGGTGGCCGCCTACGGTCACTTCGGCCGCGACGACTTGGACCTGACCTGGGAGCGCACCGACAAGGCCGACGCTCTCCGTGCCGACGCGGGCCTGTAACAACCACTAGCCGGGCAGCCCCCTGGTCACAGATTGTGAATCGGCTCAAAAGCGGCATAAGATATTCTCGAACAAGCAAGCAGGCCGGGACAATCAGTCCCGGCCTGTACTGCAAGTAAGGGGAAGGCAGATGCAAAAGCAGCAGAGGGACGAAGTATTCAGCAGTATCTCCGCAGAAGAAACTACGATCTACCGCGATCTGATCCGGGAGGTACGGGCCCAGCGTAAAGCATCCTCCACCGGCCAGTTCACCGCCAGAGAGGTGTTGGGGCCGCGCATGGACGGTCTCCCGTCCGGGGTGCAAGACGCTTTGAACGCTGTTATCGCCCGGGACGAGATGGGGCCGATGCCCGGAGAACAGCCTCCTGACTTTGAACTCAAGCTTATGGGTTCCGAAGAGCGGGTTCAGCTATCCAGCTTCAAGGGAAGCCGTCCCGTGGGTCTGATTTTCGGCAGCTATACTTGACCCCCCTTCCGCGCTCAGGTTGGGCGTATCGAGCAGATCCGCAGCCGGTTTGACGACCAAGTTGAGTTCTTCGTGGTGTACGTACAAGAAGCCCATCCCACTGATGGCCGCCAGTCCGATAGCAACGTCACGGAAGGCGTCCTATTCCGGCAGCACCAGAGCTTTGATGAGCGTGAGGAAGTGGCTCAGACCTGTAGTCTGGACCTGCACATCACTTTGCCCGTCCTCGTCGAAGAGATGGATAACGTGATAGACGAAGCTTACGGTGCCGCTCCGGANCGCCTCTACCTGATCGACGCCGATGGCCGGGTTGCCTACCACGGTGGCGCGGGACCTCACTTCTTCGATCTTGATGAGTGGGAGCAGGCTCTAGAGGTCTGTGTCGCCAAGGCAGAGGTCGCTGGCTGATCTGACTCGCATCCTAAGGTGTGTTTACACGGCAACGCCGCTCCCATCTAACTTTCCCTAGCGAGAACGGTAAGGGTTAGAATGGGGGCGGTTATTTATTTTGCATGTAGTGTCATTCCGAACCTTCGGCGGAATGAGAGGAATCTGGGTATTGGTGCGGCCGACGACCATCAGATTCCGCGACGCTCCAGCCCTAGGAACGACATGGCAATGCAACCCGGCAGCCGCCGCAATCAACCGGCGGTGATATGAAATATATCTGTTCGGCACTGGAGGTCTAATGGCTACTGAGATTCGATTTGGCACCGACGGCTGGCGTGCCCTGATTGCCGAAGATTTTACATTCGAAAATGTAGCGAGATGCTCCCAAGGGTTGGCTGACTACCTGAAAACCCAGGGAATCGCCGGTAAGGGCCTCGTCGTCGGATATGACACCAGGTTCCTCTCCAGGGAGTTTGCTGAGACTGTGGCCACGGTGATGGCGGGGAACGGTATCAAGGCATACCTATCACAGAAAGCAGCCCCAACGCCGGTGGTCAGCTTCAATGTTCTGCATCATCAGGCCGCCGGGGCTGCCATCATCACCGCCTCACACAATCCCGCCAACTGGAACGGCTTCAAGTTCAAGCCCGAGTATGCTGGGAGCGCCACTCAGGAAATCACTGACCAACTTGAGTCGGCAATAGATGAGGCAGGCCCGGTTCAGCAGATCTCCTTAACCAGTGCGCGGGACGAAGGTCTCATCGTCGAGTTCGATCCGGACCCGCCCTACATAGAACGGATAAATGAACTGATAGACCTGCCTGCCATCCGCAACGCCGGTCTCCGGGTATCGGTTGATGCCATGTTCGGCGCCGGGGCCGGTTATCTCCCCAGGCTAATCTCCGGCGGAAGCACAACGGTTGATGAGATTAACGGTTACCGGAACCCTGCATTCCCCGGCATGGAGCAGCCTGAGCCTATCGCGCATAACCTGACCACGTTGATCGAAAACATCAAAGCCGGAGGCCCGTCCGTGGGTCTTGCCATGGACGGTGACGCCGACCGGGTGGGTGTGGTCGACGAGAACGGCCGGTTCATCACGACCCTTGAGGTCTTCTCCCTGTTGGCCCTCTACCTGCTGGAGAACAAGGGCGAGAAAGGCGCACTGGTTAAGGGCGTCACGTCGTCGATGATGCTCAACAGGTTGGGTGAGCGGTACGGCGTGGACGTTCATGAGATGAAGGTGGGCTTCAAGTACATAGGACCTCGGATGTCAGAAGTAGACGCTCTGATGGGTGGTGAGGAGAGCGGTGGGTTCGCTTTCCGAGGGCACATCCCGGAGCGGGACGGGGTGCTCAGCGCGCTGTATATCCTGGAGTACATGGCCAAGACCCGCCTGGCTCCATCCCAGTTAGTGCAGCGCCTGTTTGACTTGACGGGCTCCCACTACTATAACCGCCGGGACGTGTCTTTCGACCCTCAGGACAGGGCCAGGATCGAGGAGAGGCAGCGTAGCGGCGGGTTGACCGAGGTTGCTGGGATGACGGTCCGGAGTACTGATGATATAGATGGGCGCAGGTTGGTGTTCGACGACGCTTGGCTAATCATCCGCTTCTCCGGAACCGAGCCTCTTTTGCGTTTGTACGCGGAAGCCGGGCAGCCGGAGTTGGTGGAGGCACTGATCGACGGAGCGGCGGAATACTTGGGGGTCTAGTTAGGCATAAACAAAGGCTGTATGGCACCCTGACGGCGACATACAGCCTTTCTCGGTTCGATAGGGTATGAGGAGACCCGGTAAACTTATCGCTTGGTGTACTGAGGCGCTCGGCGGGCCCGCTTCAGACCGTACTTCTTGCTTTCCTTGATGCGGGCGTCTCTGGTGATGAACCCGGCATGGCGAAGCGCTGGCTTGAGTTCTTCATTGTAGACCACAAGGGCTCTGGCGATGCCGTGGCGGATGGCTTCAGCCTGGGAGTGCACTCCGCCGCCTAATACTTTGACCACTACCCGGAACCGGTTGACGGTGTCGCTGGTCCGGAAAGGCTCGACGATGATGTCGCGCCAGGGTTTGTAGTCGAAATATTCTTCGATGGTCTTGCCGTTGACGATGAAAGGCCCGTTGTTATCGTCCAGGTATATCCGGACCTTGGCGATAGAGGTCTTTCGTTTCCCGGTACCGTAGAAATATTCTTGATCGGTTGCTGCTTGAACCAAAACTCGACTTACTCCTCTGCCTCAGTGGCGTGGCCCGCAACCTGAGCCTCGTGGGGGTGGGTAGCGCCTGCGTAGACTTTCAAACGGCGCAACATCTGGCGGCCGTTATGGTTTCTGGGCAGCATGCCTTTGACGGCAAGCTCAATCACTCTATCCGGATGGTTTTTCATCATATCTGCAAGCTTGAATGTTTTCAAGTTGCCGACGTAGCCGCTGTGCCGGTAGTACATCTTCTGGTCCATCTTACGGCCCGTCACCCTGATGTCGGCGGCATTGAGGACTATGACGAAGTCCCCTGTGATGACGTGAGGCGTATAGGCGGTCTTGTCTTTGCCTTGCAGGGCCACGGAGATATCCCGGGCTATCCGTCCCAGAGTTTGGCCCTGAGCGTCAATCACCCGCCAGTTACTTGTAACTTCCCCTGGCTTGGGGAAATATGTGCTAGTCCGTTTCATCTTCTGTATAAACCTGCGACCAAAAATTCGGGTACGAGACTTTCATCAAGCACAGGCCACATGCCGGCGCTGAGGTCCATTCTATTTTCTCGCTACCTCGGTCATCTAGAACTTGGTTGACCAGATCCCCTGGCCATCTTCCTTTACCAATCTCTATCAAGAGAGCGTTGGTCCGCCTGATTTGGTGTCTCAGGAAGCCATTGGCTTCGCACTCAATCACTACTGTATCGTCTTCTCGACGGACTTCCCATCTGTACACGGTTCTAATCGCGCTACGGTCGGCCTCGAATCCCGGCGCTAGGGCCCGGAAATCGTGGCTGCCCACCAGGTGTTTCGCGGCCGCTGCCATTCTGTCCACATCAAGAGGGGCACGGACCCAATAGCTGGAGTGCCGCCCCAAGGGCGAAGGCCATTGTCTGTTAAAGATTCTGTACTGGTAGATCCTACTATGGGCGCTCTTTCGGGAGTGAAACTCGGGAATCATCCGGTAGGCGGCTTGGACTCGAATGTCCTGCTGCAGGTAGAAATTCATCCCTGGTGGGTATTGTTCCACCTTATTGGCGCTTTGAGTCAAAAAATCGACCACCTGGCCCTTGGCGTGAGCCCCGGAGTCGGTCCGGCTGGCGCCCCGGATCCGGATTTTCTCTCCTGTGAACTTGGTTAAGCTTTTCTCTATCTCCCCCTGAACCGTAGGTTGATCTCTCTGGAGTTGGAAGCCCATATACCTGCTTCCGTCATACTCCACGATCAGCGCTATTCTTTTTGATGGCTGATCTAGGTTTTCCTTAGTCTCATCCGTTGGCAGAACAGATTCCTCTGTCCGAACTTATTCGTTCCCGACCAGTTCGATTATGGCCATGGATGCACCGTCACCTTGACGGCGGCCTAGTCTGATGATGCGGGTATAGCCACCAGGCCTTTCGGCAAATCTGGGGGCCACGTCATCAAAGACCTTTTTTACAATCTTTGTATCGGGAATCTGGGCCAAGGCCAAACGGCGGTGGTGCAGCGTGCCCTTCTTGCCGTGGGTAATCAATTTCTCCGTAACTATCCTGGTTTCTTTGGCTTTGGCTAAAGTCGTAGTGATGCGTTCGTGTTTAATCAACTCCGACGCCAGGCCTCTTAGCAGGGCTTTGCGTTGGTCTTTGTACCGGCTGAGTCTTCTACCGGAAACATGGTGGGACGCCATAGTCTCTAGTTGTCCTCCTCGTCGTCTCCGAAGTCGTCGCCGTCGTCATCTTCGGCATCGTCTTCGGCTTGGTCATCGTCGCCGTCGTCATCCGTGGCGTCTGCCATGGGACTCTGTCCACCGGTGGATCCGATGAGTTCGCCCAAGTCTTCCACGCTCAAAGAGGAAACCTCTTCGGCTACAGCGACTCCGCCTTCAGCTTCATCCTCACCCTCGCCGAGGGCCGCTATCGGTGAGTCGCTTTGAGGCGCTGTGATGCCACGCTCGGCAAGCTTTTCTCGGAGTTCAGTTAGGGACTTCTCTCCGAAGTTTCTAATCTTCAGCAGCTCGTCATCCGGCATTTCCAGAACTTCGCCTACCTTGGTGATATGAGCCCGTTTCAGGCAGTTAAGAGTTCTGGGCGACAAGTCTAGCCGTTCGATGGGAGTCTGGTATATCTCCGGCGATACTATCAGCGGAGAGTGGTCCACGCCAGCGCTTGAAGTCTTGTCCAGGTTGCTGAACAAGAAGAAGTGGTTGACCANCGTCTCAGCCGCACGGCGTACCGCTTCCACTGGCTTGATGGTGCCGTCGGTCCAAACTTCTAGAACCAAACGCTCGTAGTCAGTAACCTGACCGACACGAGTGCGCTCCACGTTATAGTTTACTTTTCGTACTGGGCTGAATATGGCGTCGAGAGGCAGGACACCCACGGGCAGGCCTTCGGCTCCGTCACCCTGGACCGCTTGGACGTATCCCACGCCCTGCTCCACGTTGAACTCTATGGAGAGGCGAGCATCATCNGAATCCAGAGTCGCTAGATGCAATTCCGGGTTTACAATCTCGAAGTCGCTGGACGTAGCGATGTCGCCAGCGCAGACTCGGCCACCACCGGACACATCCAGACGCATCTTTCCCGAGCGATCCGACTGGGCCCGGATGCGGATGCGCTTGATGTTGAGCAGCAGCTCCATGACTTCTTCTTTCACCCCGGGAATCGCCGTGTACTCGTGTACGACGTCGTCAATCTTCACCCAGGTAATTGCGCTGCCGGTGGTGGAACTAAGCAGAATNCGCCGCATCGGATTGCCAAGGGTAAGACCAAAACCCCGTTCCAGGGGCTCAACGGCTACCTTGCCGTACGTATCCTCGGATTCGAGCACGTGGACATCGGGTTTTATGGGTTCCGGTGCGCTCTCGGCGGGTACGGGAGCGAGGACAAAAGTGTCTAACATCGAACTTTCTACCTCGAGTAAAACTCTACTATNAGGCGGGAATTTATCGATTGCTGCAGGTCTTCATCGGCCGGCAGGTTAAGAATCTGGCCGGTCATGTCCGACTGGTCCAGAACCAGCCATGGAGGAACTACCCGCTTGGGTATGCCGTCGGTACGTTCCTTGAAATAATCGGTAGCTTTGTCGGTTTCTTTCCAAGAAATCGAATGGCCCACCCCAACTTGGAAGGAAGGGATGTCCGTTCGGCGGCCGTCTACCCGGAAGTGGCCGTGCATAACCATCTGGCGGGCCTGCTTCCGGGAATCAGCGAACCCCAGCAAGAAGATTACGTTGTCCAGCCGCCTCTCCAGTGAGCGGAGAAGGTTGATGCCGGTAACGCCAGGCTGTTCAAAGGCATCCGCCATGTACTTACGGAACTGGCTTTCCATAACACCGTAGATATATTTGGCTTTCTGCTTTTCTAGCAAGTGGACGCCGTAGTCCGTTGGTCTTCGCCGACGGCGTGACGGGTCGCCCGGAGTACTTCGCCGTTTCTCAACTGCGCAACGGGGTGTATAGCACCGCTCTCCTTTCAGGAAGAGCTTTTCCCCGGCTCGCCGGCATAACCGGCAGTTTGGTCCTGTGTACCTACCCATATATCGTTATCTACACCCTTCTTCTTTTAGGAGGCCGGCACCCGTTGTGTGGGATCGGCGTTACGTCTCTGATACTTGTGACAACCAAGCCTGCGCCTTGCAGCGACCGTATAGCAGCCTCACGGCCCGCTCCCGGTCCCCGGATCAACACGTCTACTTGTCTCAATCCCTGGTCCATCCCTCTGCGAGCGGCTTGCTCCGCAGCGCGCTGAGCGGCAAAGGCTGTTCCCTTACGGGAGCCTTTGAAACCCACGGTACCGCCGCTGGCAGACGAAATCACGCCGCCCTGCGGGTCGGTGATACTAACCAGNGTGTTGTTGAAGGTCGAATAGATATAGGCCCGGCCCTGTACGACTGTCCGGCGCTCTCGACGCCTTGTTCTTGGTCTAGGCATAAGTTTCCATCACCTACTTCTTACCACCGGTTCGGCGGCCACGGCCAGCGACAGTGCGGCGGGGCCCCTTCCGGGTGCGAGCATTGGTTCGAGTTCGCTGTCCGTGGGCCGGCAGACCGCGCCGGTGCCTAAGACCACGGTAGGAGCCGATCTCTATCAATCGGCGGATATTCTGGTTCACTTCCCGCCGAAGGTCACCCTCTGACAGATAGTCATTCAGAATCTCTCGAATCCGGTCCACTTGAGCTTCGGACAATTCGTTCATCCGAGGCGGGGAATCGGTATCGATGTCTGCTTTGACAAGAATCTCCGAAGCANTCATCGGACCGACACCGTATATGCTACGTAAAGCTACGTGAGCTTTTTTTCGGTCAGGTACGTCAACACCGGCGATACGAACCACTTTGGTCCTCCTTCAGGCGGCCAGCCTATCCTTGGCGTTGGGAGTGCCGGGGATTGGTGCAGATAATCCGAACCACACCCTTGCGCTTAATCACGCGGCACCGGTCACATCTTTTTTTTACCGAAGCGGATACTTTCAACGTGTTCCCTCAGACTAATACCGGCCGCATTGTGAAACTCGGCCGATAGTTGGAATCGGATCTACTTGAACCGGTAGGTGATTCGGCCACGGGTGAGATCGTATGGTGAAAGCTCCACCAACACCCGGTCTCCGGGCAACACCCGGATGAAGTGCATCCGAATCTTTCCCGATACGTGGGCCAATACCTGGTGCTCATTGGGCAAAGTTACGCGGAACATGCCGTTAGGCAAAGCTTCGGTTACATTCGCCTCAACTTCAATCGCCTGCTTTTTCGCCATACTTTCTCCATGGAAGATTTCTAAACCCTAAGACCGGAATCAGTGTCGTTCCGGTCAGCGTGGTACTGTCATTATCTCTGGGCCGTCATCCGTGATGGCGATGGTATGTTCAAAGTGGGACGAAATCTTGCCATCTGCCGTCACCACGGTCCATTGGTCGTCCAGGATGCGTGTATGCCAGTCGCCCAGGTTAAGCATCGGCTCAATGGCTATGCACATCCCCGTGCGCAGTAATGGACCAAGTCCGGGCCGTCCGTAGTTGGGCACTTGCGGGTCTTCGTGAAGGAATCTCCCCACTCCGTGCCCGACAAATTCCCGGACCACTCCGTAGCCCTTGGACTCGCCATACTTTTGAACTGCGGCGCCGATATCTCCTATGCGGTTTCCCGGTATCGCAGCCTTGATGCCCTCTTCCAAGCTAAGCCTGGTGGCATCCATGAGCTCGATGGCTTCGATTGCGACTTCACCGACCGCTACCGATATCGCGGCGTCGCCGATGAACCCGTCTATGGTTGCGCCTACGTCCATCTTGATGATATCGCCTTCTTTCAAAACCCTCTTTCCGGGTATCCCGTGGACAATCTCTTCATTTACCGATGCGCAGATACTCGCAGGAAAACCTCGATAACCCTTGAACGTAGGTTTACCGCCGTGCCGGACAATCTCTTTGTAAGCGATGTTGTCCAGGTCTTTAGTTGTAAGACCCGGCTCCACCGACGCACGTAAGAGAGCCAGCGTGGCGCCGACGATAGAACCAGCCCGGCGCATCGCGTCTATTTCCTTGGGGGATTTGATTGTGATTCCCCCGGTATAGGTCGATGGCGAGTTGGAGGCAGTCTCTGTTTTCCGGTCTTGTTTCAACTCTACTATTCTACCTCGAATCGGAAATCTTGGGAACCCACGTCCCCACGCTGTATCACCGGTTAATCTCCGGTTGGGCGCGGGTTATAATCCCAACGCTTCCAATACTTTCCGGTTGATCTGCTCTGTCGTGTCCACTCCAGGGATTTCGGCGAGAATGTCGCGCTCCCGGTAGAAATCAAGGACCGGCACTGTTTCCGTCCGGTAGACCTCGATCCGCTTCTGCACGGCCTCCGAGCGGTCATCGGTACGTTGATAAAGCTCTCCGCCGCATCGCTCGCAGGTCAATTCTTGGTCCGCCGGCCTATCGGCTGGAATGCTATGGGGCGCTTGACATTGGCGGCAGATGTACCGGCCCTCCAAGCGCCGAAGCAATTCGTCCTCCGGCACGTCTATGTATACCACTTTGTCTAAACCCCGCGCCTTGGTCTGCAAGGCCGCTTCCAAAGCTCTTGCTTGGAACTGGTTGCGGGGAAATCCATCCAGGATGAATCCCTCTTCGGTATTCAACGACATCACTTTTTCCAATGTGATGTCAATCGTCAGTTCATCCGGTACCAGAGCCCCACGGTTCATATAATCGGCGGCCTTCAAGCCAAGTGGCGTACCGTTTTGAAGGTGGTGCCGGAACAGATCCCCAGAACTGATATGGGGAATCTTTAGGCGGTCCACCAATAATTGAGCTTGAGTCCCTTTGCCCGCGCCCGGTGGACCGAAAAGGACCAATCGCAACCCTTGTGTCAAACTATCTCAAGAACCCTTCATAGTTTCGCATCATTAGCTGCGCCTCTAATTGGCGCATGGTGTCCAATCCGACACCCACCATAATCAGCAGGCTGGTGCTGCTTAGGGATATAGCTTGAACGTCGGTAATCAACGAGGCCAGATAAGGAACGATGGCGATGAATCCCAGGAATAACGCACCACCCATCGTGATGCGCACGATGACCTTGTTCAGATATTCCTGAGTCGGACGGCCCGGCCTGATGCCCAGAACGAATCCACCGTTCCGCTGTAGATTCTCCGCTAAGTTCTGCTGGTTGAACACTACCAGAGTGTAGAAGAAGGTGAAGATTACCACCAGGATGAACACCATTATCCAGTAGGGTGGCGACGTGGGAATCAGCAGGTCCGCGAAGAACCTGGCGATGTCTCCAACAACTCCGGTAGTGGTGGCGAAGTAGGTGGCCATCGTGCCGGGCAGAATCACTATGGAGAACGCGAAAATCAGCGGAATCATGCCGGCTGAGTTGATGCGCAATGGCAGGTAGGTTGCCCCGCTCTGCCGGTACATCCGTCCACCGCGGAAGATGCTGCGCCCGTACTGGACCGGTATGCGCCGGTGAGCCTCATTGAACATGACGATAAGGGCGATGATTCCCACCCCTATTATGGCGAAAAAGCCGATTCCCAAGACGTTGTCGGACCCGAAACCCTGGCTTAGCAAACCAGGGAAACCTGCCACTA
>PANP01000010.1 GCA_002708395.1 Dehalococcoidia bacterium | reverse complement strand
GGTTATCTAGAGCAGACATGCCGAAATTACCGCTGGAAGGAATCCGAGTACTTGACATAACTGTTGTATGGGCCGGACCTTACTGCACCCAGTTTCTGGGCGATCTGGGAGCGGAAGTTATAAGGATAGAGTCCCTCAATACATTCGTGCCCCTGGGCCGGGGACCAATGGCCCACCCGACCGAGGAAACTCTTAGGGAGATGTCGCCCTGGACCGGGGGCACTCCTGACCGGCAGCCCGGAGCCCGCGCCTGGAACCGGTATCCCATCTTCAACGCCCACGCTCGGAACAAGCTGGGCATGACCCTGGATTTTTTGAGACCGGGTGGGATGGACATCTTCAAACGCCTGCTTAAGATTAGCGACGTTCTGGTGGAGAACAACCCCACCGAAACCATGGAGCGTCTGGGTATCTCTTACCAGCTTCTTCAAGGACAGAATCCCGGCATCATAATGCTGCGGATGCCCGCCTACGGTAACGACGGCGCTTACCAGAACCACCGGGCCTACGGTCTGCACATCGAGGGAGTCATCGGCCACACGCTGCAGCGGGGATACGCCGACATGGATCCATCGGCCAATACGTCGGTTCTGATGTCCGACGCCGCCGCAGGCACCCAGGGAGCCTTCGCGGTGATGGCCGCGTTGCATCACTGGAAACGTACGGGCAGAGGACAACTCATCGAGTTATCCCAAGCGGAGAACACGATGTCGTTCCTGGGCCAGTCCGTCATGGACCATTCGATGAACGGCCGCAACGCCGCCACGTTAGGCAACCGCCACCCCTACGCCGTCCAAGGATGCTATCCCTGCAAGGGGGAGGATCGGTGGGCAACTATCACCATCTTTGACGATAATGATTGGACTGCTTTCAAGCAAGCATTGGGCAACCCCGACTGGTGCCGGGAAGAAAAGTTCTCCGATTCGATCTCGCGATACCATTACCATGATGATCTCGACCGACACATCGGAGAGTGGACCCAGCGATTCGACTCCTACGAGGTAATGCAGTTACTGCAAAACGTTGGTATCGCCGCTGGTCCGGTCATGGACCAACGGGACGCCTACGCTGACCCTCATCTCAACCAGCGAGAGTTTTTTGAAGTCGTCCACCAAGAGGATACAGGGACTCACGTCTACCCAGGCATCGCGTACAAAATGTCCGAGACTCCTATAAAAACCAGGCGAGGTCCCGTGCGTTTGGGTGAAGACAACGAATACCTGTACAAGACCCTGCTGAACTGCACCGACGAGGAGTACTCCGAGTTGGAAGCCCAAGGCCACATCGGGATGGACTATCCGGAGGAGATACCTTAAGGGCACATCTAACTGACGCCTGGGACATCTAATCAACACCTTGGTGTGGAGTCGGTGGATTTTTTAAGGGAACCTTTGGGCTGGGAAGAACGTATGTCCTGTTATGACCTGGCAAGTGATTAACATTACCCACCTGAAGTAGTCTGCAGGCCTTTTTCTATTGCTTTTCATAGCTGCATGCGGCACCTCCGCTCCATCGCAGAGTGTTTCTTCGATACCGGGCGCGTCCTCACCATCCCAGCTAGCTCAGGCCCCCGTTGTGATGAATGAATCGCCGGTTGCAGCCATCACACCATCGCTTGACCACTCGACGACGGATAATCCTTCTGGGATACGGGATCTGGATGTCCATTCCGCCAGCATCGAGGCTACGCTTAAATCGGTGGTCCTAACTCCTACGCTGGANCCTCCTAGCGGACCCCGACAATCCCTACTCCAACCCTTGCCGTGATACAGCTAGATAGGCCGACTCTAACCGTTGTATCGGACCCGACGGCGTTAGTGGATCAACCCGCACCGACTCCAACTCCTGATCCTAACGCACCGGCTCTCCAAGACATTGAAGCCAAACTGGGCGAGAATCCATCGCTGAGCGAAGTAACACCGATACCCACGACTTTCCCTGCACCGATAGAAGCGTCCCTGCCTCCCACGGATGTCCCCATATCAGTTGCCGTTGAGGAAGTCATTGACCCCGAAGAAACTTCTGCGGCGGATGGCGGCGCACACCGGTTCGTATCGCCCAGCGCATCGGGCGGGGAAGTATCGCTGGATGAATACTTGGAGCGAGGCAACGTCGTTCTAGTGTTTTACCGGGCCTTCTGGTGAATCTATTGCCGTGCGCAACTGGTGCAGTTGCAAGGCGACTACGAGGAAATCACCGGACTACAAACTGACATAATCGCCATCAGCACCGATGATCTTTCCCAAGCTTCTTACGTTGCCGAAAGCTTGCGTCTGGATTTTCCAATCCTGTACGACCCGGCACGGATGTGGTGCGGGAATATGCTGTCTACAATCTTTGGGAAGATGGTATGGCCACCCCGTCCACATTCGTGCTCGATCGAACGGGCAAGATTCGTTGGCAGCACATCGGCAAGACCGTCTATGACCGGCCTTCAAATGAGGAAATCATTGACCAACTGAAGAAATTGCGGAAGGGGTAGGCCTTTACCCATCCTCAGGGAACAGTTCTGAAATTTCCCGGTCCAGCCGCTCTTTCTGTGTCTCCATAGCCTCTCCGGGGGCGGGCGGGGTCCATCCGGCGGCGCTGCGGCTTAGTTCCTCGTATGAATCGGTGGAACCGTACTCCCGGGTGTGGATGACTACTGGCATCGGCAGGGCGTGGCCGAAGATAAGGGCTTGCTGCTTCGGCTCCAGGCGGGCTAGAACCGTTCTGAGTTGCCGGCTGCCGGGCGTTCCCTCCAGCACTGCTTCGATGTCTCTTTCGTTGTCCAGCAGGCAGGTCAACCGTGTGCCGACCTGGCTCATGACCTCGGAGTCGATGCCGCTGGGTCGTTGGTCGATGACCATTAGTGTGACGTTGTATTTGCGCAGTTCCCGGGCGATGGTCCCGAATATGGTGTGGGAAGCCACCGATTGGCTGAGGAACTTGTGGGCCTCTTCGATGACAATCACGAGAGGTCTGGGATCCCGGCCCTGTCCGCCTTCCGCTTCCTCTTTCCGATCCACGTATTGGTTGTGGATGCGTCGGGTCAGTAGGTTGCTGACCAACATGTAGGCTGTCAGGTCTCGGCCGTACTTCCCGAATTCCAGAACCACGTGCCGGCCTTGGTCCAGATGCTCAACGACACGGTTGGCAGCGTCTTGGCCGGCGGATTCCACCAGGAAGTCGAAGCGTTTCAACCGGTTCAGCCGGTTGTACAGGGATGCCAGTGCATTGGGCTGTACCTGAATCTCATTGGCCATCTCGAAGATCGAATCTCGACCGTCTAAGGCCAGGAACTTGGACATCCATTGCCGCTGGCCGAATTTCTGCTGCAGGTTGAAGGCGGCGGAGGCGGCTACTTCGGACAGGTTTAATGTCTCCCGCAACATCTCAATATCTTCAGGTTCTATCTCACCGTAGCCGATGCGCACGACTTCATCAAAAGGAGATTGCCTTCGGCGGGAACTATCTTCGTCCAGGGTAAACGTGGAGACCTGGGCCGGGAATAGCTGCTTCAATCCCTTGGCGAACCGGTTGTTCTCCGGGTCGGCAGCGCCCCATCCATATTCGCTGTGCATATCGAAGATCAGCGTGGAAGCCTGGCCTTGTTGCAAGATGCCAACCAGGAGCAGCCTAGTCAGGAAAGTCTTGCCGGTGCCGCTCTTGCCGAACACGCCGATGGACCGCTTCACCATCTCATCTAGGTCCACGCACAGCTTGTGCTCCATGTCCAAGGGGCTGCCGATCCAGAAGTGGCGTTGGTCCTCTTTTCCGAACACGGCTTCGACATCGCGCTGGGATGCCACGTAGGCCCGTGAGAAATGGGGCGGGATAGTCTTGGCCGCGGAGGGGCCTTGCTGGTCGTCGCCCATGACTGCCGGCATTATNAGGTTGGGGAGCACCGAAATGGTTCCGTAGGCCACGGTGCCGGACATCACCTGGGCGATGAACGGGTTATCCACCGGCGGCGGAGTGTGCTTCAGTCTGGGGTCGGTGGTCCCGAGGCTAACGTCGGTTACCACCCCGAAGAAGTTGTTGTTGTCTCCCCGAATGGTTACGAAGGCCCCGACTTTGACCTCCTCCACTGATGCCGACGGGTCCAAGCGAACCTCAACTCCTTGGCTTAGCGATCCGTCCAACACCATCCCTAGAGCAGCGCCCCGAGACTCCATCAGAGGATCAGAGACCGGACCTGAAGTTTCGCCGTTCTGATTTGGACCGCCGGTCATGGGGACACCTTCTTGAGGATGGAGTTTAGCCGGGGCAAATCGCCAGCCAGTTCGGCGGCCAAGGCTTTCCCCGCTCGAAGCATGAAGGCTTCCGGGTCGGTTTGGGTTACCGCCGCCCCTCGCAAGCAGGCACTGAGGACTTCATCGGCCATCGGCGGACCGGAGTTGAGCAACAGGCGCAGCAGGTCGAGTTGCAACGTAAAGCGGGCTACCTCTTGGGCGTCGCAGGTGTACACGAAGGAATGAACCGGGGGCGGCAGGCCGGGTAAGTATTGGCGATCGGTATCCTGCTCACGGTGTCCTGCGATCAAAGCTTCGAATCGGGAAGTCAGGAGGCGGGTAAGTTGGGGGTTGTCGCGAAAGACTTCTTCTTCGGTTTCGACATTCTCTCCACGAGCTAACACCGGCCGGGATGAGTCCAGAGGTTCGGTCGCAACCCGGCAGACCACCCCGTAGACTTNCGGTGACCCGGTGCGCACGATGCAGCCCAGAGGTGGAGCGTCGTAGAGGTTATAGCATTGGGCGGTGAAGGATGCCGAATTGGCCTCCACCACCTCGCCGACCCGCCTCGGCGGTCTGCCGTCTAGCGTCATTTCCGTCCCTACCTCTTCATCTACCCGAATTTCGCGGCTGGTATGCTTTTCGTGGGTTTGGTTGCGCCGTGGAAATCCCCCCAACCCCCCTTTACGAAAGGGGGGCGAGACGGTGTCTCTGATTGCTCTCTAGATCACGCCGGATTCTGCTAATAGGACTAGTTCTCCGTTATTGAGTCCTAGTTCACCGCAGAGAATCTCTTGATTGTGCTCGCCGATCAACGGGGCGCGGCGGGAGATGTTCCAGGGAGAACCGTTGTAGATCGCCGCCGCTCCCGGATAGGTGAAACTTTGGCCTAGCTCTGGGTGTTCCACTTCCACGAAAAAGCCCCGGTCTTCCAAGTGGGGGTCTCCCATGATCTCGTCCATGGTCCGGATCGCTCCCCAGGGGAAGTCCCTTTCTTGACCACCTTGCCAGAGGTCTTCTTGGGGCATGTTGGCCATGAAGTTCGCCAATACGTCGGTGGTATGCACTGCGTCCGCTTGGACCGTTGCCATGTCCTGATATTTTTCGTCTAATAAGTCTTGTGCCAGGCCGTGTTCGTCCATCCATTCGGCCAATCGGCGCAAACGGGCCGGGTTCAAAGCCGACCCGGACCTGGTGACGTTGACCCAACCGCCGTCTTGGGTNGGTAGTTGAATCTTGACCGAATTGTCGGGAGATGCGTGGCGGCCAGTGTGCCGCTGTACCACGTCACCGGTGGACAGATAAATGGCGATGGCCCCTTCGGTGGTTAGGGCGCAAGCTTCGTGGATCGAGGCGTCGATGTACTGGCCTTCGCCGCTGTTATCCCGGTAAAAGAGGGCGGCCATGATACCCATGTAGGCGTAATGGCCACCTATGTGCCAGGCATTGCCGCCGCCGGGAGCGATGGGTGGCGCGTCGGCGACATCGTCCGAGTCATAGCCCGACGATGCCATCTGGCCGCCGGCCGCAAGGTGGGCCAAGTCACAAGTTAGATAGTCGCGCCACGGTCCTGTCTGTCCGAAAGGTGTCAATGAACACATCACTAGCCCGGGATTATCTGCTGCCAGGTCTTTATAACCCAGCCCCAGCGAAGGCAGGTAGCCGGGAGGGAAGGTTTCTAGGACGATGTCCGCGGATGCCGAAAGGCGGAGCAACAAATCTCGGCCTTCCGTCGATTCCAGATTTAGGGTGATGCCCCGTTTGGAGGTGTTATAGTGCCAGAAGGACAGGCTACGCTCCGGATGGGGAATGTCTTTGTAAAAAGGACCCACCGAGCGGGTGTTCTGCCCGCCGGGAGGCTCGATCTTTATGACGTCGGCACCCAAGTCGCCCATCAGTTTGCCGCAGAATTGGCCTTTTTCGTCGGACAGTTCCAAGACTCTAAGCCCCGACAGTGGTCCAGGGTGGGCATCGTTGGTCATTTCAATGCCTCCTGAACGTAGGGATACATCGGCATCTCTTCAGGCCAAAAAGTGCCATCTTTATAGCCATCTTCAAGGTCTTGATGCCCGAGACCCAGCAGGTCTTCCATAATTTCACGGTTGTGCTGCCCAATCATCGGCGGGGGACGGTGCATCTCCGGCGGTGAGCCGGAAAGTTTGAAGGGGGCGTTCTGGAATTTCCAGCGACCCAACATGGGGTGGTCCATTTCGGTATACATCCCACGGTCTCTTAACTGGGGATCGTGCTCCACCCGGTCCTCGGAGCTTTGCACCGGCATGCCCCTTACCCCGGCGGCTTGGCACTTGTCCGCCAATTCGTACTTGTCCAGGGTTTGGGTCCAGGTTTCTACGCCTTGGTCTATCTCTTCTTGGTGTTCGAGACGTCCGGTTAACGTGTCGAAGCGGGCGTCTACGGCCCAGGCGGGTGAGCCCATCAGGTTGACCAGGTTCTTCCACTCTTGGTCGGAGAAGCAGGCAATGANACACCAGTCGTTGTAGCCGCCGCCCTTGGTGCGGTATCCGTTGTGCGGAGCCACCGTGGGACCCCGGTAGTTGTTGGTGACAGGCGCGCCGGGCCAAGTGGTGCGATTGCCGGGGGGATACCCTTCTCGGCGAGCCTGGCGACCGTTCACGGTCTTGTCCAAGAAGGCTGGACCTGTCAAAGTGATACCGGTAATCATCTGGGACAGATCGACGTGCTGACCCTGTCCGGTGGCGTTGCGGTGGCGCAGGGCGGTCAGAGCGCACATGGCTCCGTACATACCGCCGGTGTCGTCCAGATAAGACCAGCCCCAACCTGCCGGAGGCGCGCCGGGCAGCCCGGAAAGGAAGGTCAGGCCGGACAAGGCCTGGGCAGCCGGGCCCATGGTGCCGTAATAATGATGCCGTCCCGTCTGTCCAAAGCCGGCCATGGAGACGTAAACGATGTCGGGTTTGATGGTTTTCAGCACGTCGTAACCAAGGCCGAAGCGCTGCATTATCCGAGAACTAAAATTTTCGATGACAACGTCGGAAACCGCGATCAGTTCCTTGATAATCTCAAGCCCTTTAGGAGTCCGGACGTTGAGGGTGATTCCCCGTTTGTTGGCGTTGGTGTCGGCGAACTGGCCGGTGGAGTTGGGTCCGGGTTCCACGCCCTTGGGGATGGTGAACCGGTTCTGGCGCAGGATGTCCAGATTATCCGGCCACTCTACCTTGATAACTTCGGCCCCAAATGTGCCCAGCCAACGGGCGGCCCAAGGACCGGCCCTTACCCAGGTGAAGTCCACCACTCGGATTCCCTCTAACGGACGAGGCAGGCTCATTTTGGAGGCCTCCTAGCAGATGTGCGTGAAGAATGTTGCCCCGGCTAATTTGGGCNGATGCCAGTNTAAAACCGGGTGACCANGGGTCGTTGCGAGTGTAGTACCGCCTCTTCCCACTGTCAACAACTTGCTATCAGCGTTCGAAAGTCCCACCTTACGAAGGAGGGTATGCAGGGGAGGTCGTCTCCAATCCAGCGAACTCACTCTCCTCGGGCCGGATGTCCATCCGATTGTCAAACAATTACCATTAGAAGATAATACGGACGATAATCCAGGCGCGATACTATCGATTTGCCAGATTCTATCCCCGGCCGAGAGAAGAATGAGAGTCTTATTAATCGCGACAAATCGCCACCACCGGCTTATGAGCCGCATGGATGCCCGGCCTCTGCCCATCGGTTTGGCCTACGTGGCCGGCCATCTGGACCAGAACCGGCACAGCTTGAAGGTCCTCGACCTGATGTTCTCCGACGATTATCTGGCCGATGTTGAAGATACGGTCAAGGAATTTCAACCGGAGATGGTGGGCATATCCATCCGGAATCTNGGCAATCACAGCTACATCGACCCCCAATGGGCGTTGCCGACCTCCAAAGAAGTTATCGACAANGTCCGCAGCCTGTCGTCGGCCAAGATTGTCGTTGGCGGTCCAGCTTTCAACTTCCTGCCCAAAGAGTGCTTCTCTTATATGGGGCCCGATCTGGGAATCGCTGGGGATGGTGGGGAGACCTTTGCGGAGTTGGCCGATCTGCTTGACTCCAACAACCCATACGAGCATCTGTCCGGCCTGGTGTACCGGGAGAACGGCGAAGTGGTATTCAACGGCGTTCGCGCTAGATCCGGGTTCGCCAAGCCACCGAGGTTTGAAGACCTGGACATGGAGAAGTACACCAAGGCGGGGTTCGGGATCGGCGTGTTGACTAAGCTGGGCGACTTCTCCTATCCAAAGCCGGATTCCAACGGCGAAGTTAAAGAACCCGATTGGCGGGTCATCCGGCCCATCGATGACGTGCTAAGCGAAGTTAAAGAGATGGAGGAGAAGTACGGGCTGCGCAAAGTATTCTTCATCGACAACGGATTCAACATCCCTCTTAATCATGCCAAGGCCCTGTGTCATGCTTTTCTGGAGGCGGACCTCAAGTTGAACTGGAATACCTGCATGGCTCCCTTCAGTTGCGATGCGGAGGTAGTCAGCCTTATGAAGCAAGCCGGGTGCGCTTTGGTAATCATGGGAGCCCTCAGAGGCGACTTGCACGACGGTGAGACTCTTGGCGAAAAGCTCGAACCTCTACGCGAGGTATGCGCCATGTGCGAAGAGGGAGACCTCCACTACACCATCGCCCAGAGCTTCGGCGAGGTCGGGGAAACCGAGCAGACGGTGGCGGACAAACTGGCATTCTTGCGTTCCATCAAGCCGGCCATGGCCAACCTGCGCATCGGCAGCCCGGTCCTGCCCGGCTCGCCTTTGGTAGCCACTGCGATTAAAGAAGGCCTGATTGCTGATGAATCCGAGTTGATCCGACCCACTATCTATGTAGAGGAAGCAGTCCGGGACTGGATCGTCGACTACATGAAAGAAGAAGCTGCCAAGAACCCTCGGTGGAACCTGCTTTAGTATTCTCCGAACCCGATACCCTCTAACAATCCGGTCGTTTGTAATTCGGAGCGAAGCGAAGANTCTCGACGTTGTCCTCCGGGGAATGACATTTCCGGAGAGTTGTGGCGGCCTTAAAAAATCCCTTACAAAGGGGGGCATGTGAACACTAGCTTAAGAGGCAAGTACTGCATCGCCGGGGTGGGCGAAACCGAGTTCAGCCGTGGCTCCAATCGTACCACTCGGGCGATGGGCACCGAGGCTATCCGCAACGCCATGAACGACGCTGGGTTGAATCCGGGAGACGTCGACGGGATGTTGAGCTACCACGGTGGCGACTCCACTCCGTCCACCTCAATCATGTACGACCTGGGTCTTAGACCCAATTTCTACATGGACTGCTCNGGTGGNGGCTCCAGTATCGAGGCTTTGGTCGGCCTGGCAATGGGAGCCATCGAAGCCGGGATGTGCGACACTATTGCCATCTTCAGGTCGATGAACGGCTATTCCCAGATGCGAATCGGCGGCACCGGAGTCCGCGCTTCGTCCCCCATCACCGGCATAGACTTGATGAAGCGTCCTTACGGGCTAATCAGCGCGGTTCAGCAGTTCTCTTTCACCTTCACCCGCCACATGATGGAATATGGCGTCAAGAGCGAAGACTTGGCCCACATCAAAGTGGCCCACAGCAATCATGCCAGCAACAACCCCAAGGCCCTGATGAAGCAGCGGGTCACGGTTGATGATGTGATGAACTCCCGATGGATAATCCGCCCGGTGGCCCACCTGTTGGACTGCTGCCTGGAGACGGACAACGCCACCTGTGTGATTGTCACGTCGGCCGAACGGGCCAGAGACCTGAAGCAGCGTCCGATATACATCCTGGGGGCTCAAGGCCGGGGAACCAAGCCCGGCGGGGACTTCCACTATCAGCACGGTCCCATCAGCCGGGTGGCGGGCTACTACGTCGGCCCCAGGGTCTTCGAACTGGCCGGGGTCACCCACGACGATGTCGACGTTACCGGTTGTTACGACGCCTTTACCTACACCGCCCTGCTCCAGTTCGAGGATTACGGGTGGTGCGAGAAGGGTGAGGGCAAGGACTACGTAAAGAGTGGGACAATCAACCTGGGCGGCCGCCGTCCCAACAATACCAGCGGTGGCCATCTGTGTGAGGGTTATACCCACGGCATGAACATGGTCATCGAGAATGTTCGTCAGCTTCGGGGTACGGTGGACGATTACTGCCCCGGCGCTCTGAACGGTGTCCATTCCTACGACTACTCGGAAGGACACTGCCGGCAAGTTAAGGACGCTGAGGTAAGCATGAATATGGGTTGGGGTACNCCGGCGGTCGGTAGTTCCCTGATTATGAGGAGATAGAACTATGCCCTCATACGAATACCGGGGACAACAAATCGATATCTCGGATAGCGACACCGAGTACAAAGGCTACTTCGAAGCGGCGGCAGACCATCGCTTGGTAGTGAAGAAGTGCCTGGACTGCGGTCTGTTGCGGGGCGAACCGGGTCCCGGTTGTCCATGGTGCACTTCTTTGCAATGGGAATGGAATCAGGTCAGCGGCAAAGGCACCATCTACAGCTACCAGATCGTGGCCCACACCGTGGTCCCCAGCTTCCGCGATTGGGCACCCTTCGCCATAGTGCTGGTGGAGTTGGACGAGCAACGCGGACATCCCGACCCCTATGACGGTCTACGCATCACCACCAACCTGGTCGACGAGAAGATGGAGCCGGAGAAGGAAGAGAACGTGGCCATCGGCAAGCGGGTGGAAGTAGCCTTCCTGGACGGTGAAGGTGGCTTCACCCTCCCGCAGTTCCGGCTCATAGATGAACCGCCGCAGGGGACGGTTTGGCAGCATAGGGAGTAGGAGACCAACCAGCTATTATTCCCATACTTAATGGGGTTTATATCAACGCCGCAATCCTCGAAGATTGCCGTGAGCAGTTGAAAGAGGTGCTGGAGGAGTGGATATTGATTCGCGTTTACCAAAATCTCCCATTACCAGTGGTGGATGGTATCGATCTTACGAAACATGTAGCCGCGTGACGGTCGCGTCAAGAACAACGGTCTGACATGGAGTGTCAATAACCTAGAGAATGAGGTTTACATTTGGCCAAGCTAATCAGTTTTGATATTGACGGAACCCTGGAAGTTGGAGACCCGCCGGGATTCATTACCATGGACATGGTGAGGGAAATCAAGGATCTGGGGTTTTGGATCGGTAGCTGCTCCGACCGGACCATCGGCACCCAGCAGCGGATCTGGAGGGACAGTGGTATCGAGGTCCACTTCACTGTTTTGAAGCATCAACTCGATAGCGTGAAAGAACTCATTCAAGCTGACGAGTATTTCCACATCGGCGACACTGATCTGGACCGGCATTATTCCGAGAGGGCTGGCTTTAGCTTTCTAAGCCTGGATGTTGGATTGACTCCGCTTTTTAATACCGGCTTGAACACCTAGCCGGTATTTCGTCAGCCGTCGGATGTTGCGCCTGATGCGCCTTCTTCACCGGGAGTGGCTTCAGGCTCCGTATGTTCTCCGGTGGTTCCCACACCGTTGACTGACTCTACGATCTGCTCCGGGTACTCCCGTCCTTGATCAGCGGCTATTGCCGCCTCCATGGCGCATATGGCCACTTCTATCTGGGAATCGTCGGGTTGCCGGGTGGTTAGCCGCTGCAGAATCAGCCCGGGCTGGGATATCAACCGGCCGAACCAGGCTTCCTGGTGCGCTCCGCTGAACCGGATGATTTCATAGCTGAACGCGGCTATCACCGGAACCAAGGCGATGCGGGAAAATATCCGCCACTCTATGGGAGGCCTCTGCAAAAAGGCGAACACGATGATGGAGACTAGGACGACCGTCAACAAGAACGCCGTGCCGCACCTAGGGTGAGGGGTTCCGAACTTGCGAACGTTCTCCACGATGAGTGGCAGCCCGGCTTCGTGGGTATGGACCGCCATGTGCTCGGCCCCGTGGTAGGCGAACACTCGCTTGATGTCCGAGGAAAAGCCAATCACTTTGATGTATGAGACCAGGATGGTGAGGCGAATGGCCCCTTCGATGACATTGCTTACGAAGTCTGAAGAGACATATGGATCCAATAACCAGACGATGAACAGGGGCAGCATGAAAAACAGCCCTATTCCAAACAATAAAGATATGGCCAGCGTCCCGGCCATGGCCCAGGCCGGTAACTCCTCATGCTCATCCCCTTGATCTTCCTGCATGGCTATATTGGCGGAGCGCCGCAGAGCCTTCATACCCAGGGTCAGGGACTCCAACAGCACCACTACGCCCCTCAATAGAGGAACGCGCCGAATCGGTCCGTTGAACATGTTGTTGAGGGGTTCTTGCTGCCGGAAGATGGTGCCGTCTTGGCGTCGTACCGCCAGGCTGAAGAAGTTGCGGCCTCGAATCATTACGCCTTCGATGACCGCTTGCCCACCGTAGTTAAATCGTGGTAGTTCCGCCAACGCTTTCCCTACCTTGTGTTACTTGCTTCGGGTGGTGTATTCGGAGTATGCCTAAGAACCGGCGAAGAGTCGTTCGGGAGCTAACCTGCCGGGGCAGGGTGTGGAGAGTCGTACAGCCAAAGTGTGGATGATACGCAAAGGGAGCGATTCTTTACCTGGGCTAAGCCCAATCGCTCCCTAAACTTGGACCGGACCGTGAGCCATAAGTGGCCCAAAGACGCCAGCCCACCTCGCGGGTGGACTGACTCTACTAGCCCAGGTTGTAACGTTTCTTCATTCGCTCGATGCGGCCCTGGGTATCGACCACCCGCTGTTCGCCGGTGTAGAAGGGATGGCACTTGCCGCACAGCTCCACGCGCATGGTGGGCTTGGTGGCTCCGGTGTGAAACACGTTGCCGCAAGAGCAGGTTACGACTGAGTGATAAAACTTGGGGTGAATGTCTGTTTTCATGATTAAATGCCAATCAACTTAGA
This sequence comes from Dehalococcoidia bacterium, assembly GCA_002708395.1. The sequence continues at coordinate 20,057 of PANP01000010.1, read as the reverse complement.
TTTGAAACCCGGGCCAAGACCATCGGCCTTGTTCCCATTGGGCTACGGTAGTTAGATGCCAGCTACGCAGCTATGGATTCAGCGGCCACCTCGATGGGATATACGCTGACGCGGCGCCTGCCCTTCGGAGCCCATTCAAATGTTACTCGTCCATCAATAGTGGCGTATAGGGTGAAGTCGCGGCCCAAGCCAACATTGGTGCCCGGATGCAAGCGAGTGCCCCGTTGCCGCACGATGATAGCGCCGCTGGTGACCGTTTCACCGCCGAATTTCTTGACGCCTAAACGTTTGGCGTTACTGTCACGACCGTTACTGGTGCTGCCGCCTGCTTTCTTATGAGCCATCTTAAGTGCTCTCCTGTTCTTCTGTAGCTGTAGTGGCTGCCGCTGCCTGGGTTCTCCGGCGCCTTGGGGGCGCGGGCGGCTCCGCCTGAATGTCCTGAATAACTACCCTGGTATAGGTCTGACGGTGGCCCCTCTTTCGACGGTACCGGGTCTTCGCCTTGTACTTGAAGACCATGAGCTTCTTGTCTTTATAGTGGGAATCGACCCGTGCCAGAACCTTGGCGCCTTCGATCGTCGGAGAGCCGAAAGTCACTTCGCCGTCGTTGGATATCGCCAAGACCTCACCGAATTCGGCGATGGAATCGACATCGACGGAGAGTTTTTCCACGTCTAAAGTGTCGCCCNGTTTTACCCGGTATTGCTTGCCACCAGTTTTGAATACTGCGTAATCCATATTATTCCTCAACAATCAATACTAAGCTAGAGGCTCAGGCGTGTCAAGGAGAATCGAGGCTTTTGGTCCGTATACTTGGCGTAGTGCCCTGTTAGCTGTGTTATATAATTGGGCGCAACTCGACCCCGATGCGGCCCTAGATGACCAAAAATCCCCCGTAAACAAGTATTGGATGGAAGCGCCTGGTCCTGATGCCACACCTTACTGCCGACGATCTAAGACAAGCATTCGCTGCGGCCACCCAGGCCCTAGAGTTGCATCGAGAGGCTATAAACGCCCTCAATGTCTTCCCCGTGCCCGATGGCGACACCGGGACTAACATGCTGCTGACCATGCGATCAGCCATGGAGAAGTGTCCTCAGGCCGCCGATAGCGCATTGTCTGAAGTCGCCGGGGGATTGGCTGACGGGGCCTTCTGGGGAGCCAGGGGCAACAGCGGCGTTATCCTGTCCCAGTTCCTTAAGGGATTCGCCCAAGCCTTCGTGGAGATTGAGGTTTGCCAGACAACCGATCTGGCTCGGGCATTCTCATTGGCCACCGACGCCGCATACCTAGCGGTGGGCAAGCCGGTGGAAGGAACAATGCTCACGGTTATCCGCTCCCTTTCAACGTCCGCTCAAGAACAGGGAGACGTTGACGACCCGCGGGTGTTGTGGGAGAAGGCGTTCCAGGCTGGACAGGAAGCCTTGGACCGCACGCCGGAACAATTGCCGGTGCTGCGGGAGGCTGGTGTTGTTGACGCCGGTGGCATGGGTGTCGTGGTTATCATGGGCGGAGCTTTGTCCCAGATGATGGGGCATGATGATGAACAGGTGGCCTTGGCCGTGGCCCGGGGTTATACCGGCTCGGACGCGGGGCGGGGAACTGGAATCGACGCTCACTACCTAGACTCTATGTCGGAAACCCAGTGGGGATACTGCACCCAGTTCGTGATTTCTGGTGACGGCTTGTTGCCCGATTCGATTCGTGAACAGTTCGTGGCGATGTCCGAATCGGCGGTGGTGGTGGGAGATGTGCGCATCGTTAGGGTCCATGTCCATGCGCTGGACCCCGGACCCGCATTGACCTTGGGGTCGTCCCTGGGGCAGCTGAATCAGATCGATATCCAGAACATGAGCCAACAGAACAAGGATTTTGCATCCGGGCAGGCCCAAGCCGCGACGAGCGGTGGCTTAGCGGTGATAGCTGTCTCCTGCGGCGATGGATTGGATAGCCTGTTCCGGGAGGTTGGCTGTGCTGTGGTGGTCAGCGGCGGCCAAACCATGAACCCCAGCGTGAGGGACATTCTTGAGGCGGTGGAATCTGCCGGTGGTGACGATACCATAATCCTGCCCAACAACAAGAACGTAGTAGCGGCGGCGAAGCAGGCGGCGGAAGCCAAGATGGGAATCCACGTGGTGCCCTCCAATACTATGCCTCAGGGTGTGGCAGCGATGCTGGCGTTCAACCCGGAGGAATCAGTCGAGAATAACTTGGAGTCGATGACTGCGGCAATAGCTGATATCGTCACCATCGNAGTGACCAAAGCGGTTAGATCCACCACCTCTGGCAACGTGAAGGTAGCCACCGGACAATACATCAGCCTGTTGGAAGGGGAGATTGTCTTGGCAGGCGATACCGCGGAACAGGTGTTGGAGTCGGCGTTGTCTCAGTCAGGCTTATCTTNCGGGCACATCGTGACATTGTACCTGGGCGAGGATGCCGATCTGGAAGGTGCGAAGGGGGTGAGCCAACGGCTACAGTTAGAGTATCCTGGCATACAAGTTGACCTGATAGAGGGTGGCCAGCCCCACTATCACTACTTGGCTTCAGTAGAATGAACGAACTCAACGCTTTTAGGTCTGTGATTCCCGCTGGCGATACTCTGAAGATGCGGTTCAGTGGTCCGCCATGCAGGGACCTGACCTGCACTCCACGGGACGATGAACGAAATGGCAGTTAGGATAGTAACCGACAGCTCAGCGGACCTGCCNCNGGAACTGGCCGAGCGGTGGAACATCACCGTGATTCCTTGCAACGTGATGTTGGGCGACATCGGCTACAAAGATGGCGTCGATATATCCCCCGACGATCTATACCGCCACCTGACTGAGGGCAATTTGTTCCCCACCACCTCCCAGCCTTCTGCGGCGGATTTTCAGCCGGTGTATAAAGCTCTGCTAGACCAAGGCCATAGCATCCTGTCGATACATCTGTCAGCCAAGCTGAGTGGCACGTTTAATTCCGCGGAGCAGGCCAAAGCGTCGTCTGGCGAGGGCGCTAAGATTCAGGTTATAGACTCCCAGCTTGCGTCGATCCCCATGGGATTAGTGGTGTTGTCGGCGGCTGAGTTGGCCGAAGATGGCGCGTCGTTGGAAGAAGTGGCTTCAAAAGTGGCCGGCGATCTTCCATTAACCAAGTGCTACTTCCTGCTGGATACCCTGGAATATCTGCAGAAGGGCGGGCGTATCGGCAAAGCGCAGGCGTTCGTTGGCTCCATCCTTAACGTGAAGCCCATATTGGGGCTGGAGGATGGGGCCGTACTNCCCATCGAGCGGTCCCGCAATCGTCAGCGGGGTCTGCGCCGGTTGTTGGAGCTTGCCCACCAGGAGGCTCCGTTGACCCGGCTTGCGGTGATTCATAGCACCGAGCCGCTGATGGCCCGAGGGTTACGGCAGGAACTTTCTGACCTGCTGCCAGAGGACCAGATCGTCTCCGCGCGCTTCGGCGCTACATTGGGGACCTACATCGGCCCCGGCGCCGTTGGAGTCGCGCTGACCCGCGCGGGATAGCTTGCCATTGATCTGGAGGATGTCCTACATGGCTCGCTTGATATTGACGGTGAATAGGACTCCTAGGATGGGTCGAATGACAATGATAACTGGGCGTCCCGAAAGCCCGTGATATACTGATTTTCAGATGACTTCACGACCAAAAAGCCCGATTTCCTGGGTCGATTCCTTCCGAAGTATCCTCACCATGGAAGAGAGCCGGGGCTTCGACAATAAAGCGGTGATGGGCGGCCTGGACCGGTTCATCCAGACCTGGGCTGAAGAGATGGCGGCCCAGCTCGGCGACGGGCAAGCGGCTTCGGGTTTGTTGGNTACCCATTACTCGGGAATGACCGGGGAAGAGCGTGGCATCTGGGCCACCAAATGGCGAAGTTTCCTTGATGCAGGATCCATCGATACCGGAGCCAATGGTGCGGAGATTGATGTTCCCGAGCCACCGAAAGCCAAGAAAACCCGGTCTTCGCCTTCCAGCGAGCGAACGAAAAAACCGGCCACCCGCCAACCAGCACCCCCCGGCGGACTGCCCGTGGATTCTCCCGTGGACCGGTTGCGCGGGGTTGACACCAAATCGGTAGCCAGGTTCCAACGCCTGGACGTCGCCACGATCCGAGACCTGCTCTATCTCTTCCCCCGCCGCCACATCGACTATTCGACCATCGCCCGAATCTCGGAAGTCTCCCCAGATGAACCTTGCACCGTGGTGGGCACTATCTGGGAATCCCGGACGATCAAGCAAGGTTATCAGGGAAAGCGGGTGGACACGGAAGCCGTGTTGAGCGACGAAACGGGCAACATCAAAGTTGTCTGGTTCGGTCAACGGCATCTGGCCCGCACCTTGAAACCCAACACCCGTATCTCCATCAGCGGAAAGGCTGGCGTTTTTAATGGTCAGCTTGTATTCGAATCTCCGGATTACGAACTTCTGGACCATGGGCAAACACCGATCCACACCGGCAGGTTGGTTCCGGTTTACCCGCTAACTGAGGGTTTGACGGCAAGGAACGTTCGGCGGTTGCTCTGGCAGGGATTACAAGAGTGGTTGGTGGGCGTTGAAGAATTCTTGCCCGACGAGGTTTTGTCCCAGTGCCACCTGATGCCCCTGCAACAAGCCGTGATGCAGGCCCACTATCCAGATAACATGGCTTCTTGGGAAGAGGCCCGCCGCCGCCTAGCCTTCGACGAACTATTCACTCTCCAACTGGCAGTGTTGGCCCGGCGGCAACACCAGGCGAATGAGGTCAAGGGAATCTCCGTTCAGATCGACAGCCAGATCTTGGCGGGGTTCTACGACTCCCTACCCTTTACGCTGACCGAGGCGCAGCGGCGTTGCGTCGACCAGATACTGAGCGACCTGGAAAAGGGCACTCCTCCGATGAACCGGTTGCTTCAGGGAGAAGTCGGCAGCGGTAAGACCGTGGTGGCGTTGGCGGCCTTGTTGGCGGTGGCTACCGACGGTTATCAGGGCGCGGTCATGGTCCCCACCGAGGTGCTGGCCGAACAGCATTTCCAGACCGTGGTCCGCTTGCTGGCGGGATTGGCTCGCCCGGTTCAGGAGGAGAATCTCGTCTCGGTCTACTTGGAATCCCTGGGAAGGCCGGTGTCGGTGGGACTGCTTACGGGAAGCACTAGGCGTCCCGTGAAACGAGAGCTTACTGAGATGGCCGCCGCCGGGAACCTGGACCTGTTGATCGGGACTCAGGCGCTGATTCAGTCGGGTGTTTCCATGCCCAAGCTGGTCCTGGCCGTGGCCGATGAACAGCACCGTTTCGGGGTGATGCAACGCTCCGCATTGCGGGAGCGGGGGGAGGCGGTTCCCCACGCCCTGATAATGTCGGCCACGCCGATCCCGCGTACATTGTCGCTAACCCTCTACGGGGACCTGGATATTTCTACCCTGGATGAATTGCCTGCGGGACGTCAGCAGGTTGCGACCCGCTTGCTTCCTCCGGAGCGCCGCCCGGCGGCCTATGGGTTCATCCGCAAGGAAGTTGAAGCGGGCCGGCAGTGCTTTGTCATCTGCCCGCTGGTGGATGAATCGGAAAGCATCGTCTCGAAAGCGGCTATCGAAGAGCACAAACGGCTGTCCGAGGATGTCTTCCCGGATCTGCGATTAGGCTTGCTCCACGGGCGGATGTCCTCCAAAGACAAAGACAAGATAATGCGCCAGTTCCGGGAAGGAGAGATCGATATTCTGGTTTCCACGGCCGTGGTCGAGGTTGGTATCGACGTGGCTAACGCCACGGTAATGCTGATCGAGGGCGCTGATCGCTTTGGTCTGGCCCAGCTACATCAGTTCCGTGGCAGGGTGGGCCGTGGCGAGCACAAGAGCTACTGCATCTTGTTGTCTGATTCCCCGTCGGAAAGCGCCCGGGAGCGGCTGTCAGCCTTGGAGAATATCCACGATGGCTTCCAGTTAGCCGAGGTTGACCTGGAGTTGCGAGGACCCGGCGATTTTTTCGGGACCCGGCAGAGCGGACTACCCAACTTGAGGATGGCCCAGTTATCGGACAGAAAGCTGTTGGAGACCGCTCGGGAAGAGGCTGCCAAGGTCAACGAAAGCGACCCCGGATTGTCCGCCCCGGAGCATGCGGGATTGGCGGCTCAAGTGCACCGGTTCATGGACCAGGTCAGCGCTGAAGCGAGCTAAAATGCGGGGATAGTGGCTTTGGTGAAAGATGGTTCGACGGCCTCACCACGAGCGATGTGAACTCCCCTCCCGCTCGTCCTGAGCTTGTCGAAGGACTCCGCAGCGGGGCGCGGGGTCGCTGTTAGGAAGAAGCCTTGAAGCGGTAGCCGACGTTCCATATGGTTTCCACGTAGACTCGGCCCGGGCCTTCCACCTTGGATCGCAAGCGTCGTACGTGCACGTCCACCGTCCGGGTGCCGCCNAGGTAATCGTACCCCCATACCTGGCTCAGCAGCGCTTCCCTGGTGTAGACGCGGCCTGGATTGGAGGCCAGCAGCACTAGGAGTTGGAATTCCTTGTAGGTTAAAGAAACCCGCTTGCCGGATACGGTGACATCGTATCGTTCCATGTCGACGACCAATTCACCGATTCTGAGCACCGTGGAACTGGCCGAACCGTGTACTCGGAATATAGCCTGTTTCACTCTGGCCACGAGTTCTTGTTCTTTTATCGGGCAAAAGATAAATTCGTCGGCGTTGAGGGAAGGGTCATGGTCGGAGGCCTGTTCGCTGGGAATAACCACCACGACGGGCAGCTTGAGATTCTTGCACTCGTCAACGAATAGGTGGGTCTGGGCCGCCCCGACGGATTCCAAGTCCACTAGGACCGCCTCAGGGGCCGACGAGTTGTCGCCATCTTCCAATTGGGACAAGTCACAGCCAACCCGGCACGATAATCCAGCCCGGTCTATCGTCCCGAGTAATGGCAACACTCCGTTTGACTCGTCCGCCAGAAGAAATAAACTATACAATGCCTAGCCGTGGCTCCGCGATTATTTTTGAGACTATCTCAGGGAAGTATACCACCGGGTAAGATTAACTAGGTTGCACCGCTAGTGGTTCAGTATGCTGCCTGAGGCAAATTGACTGGCCAGCAGGTGAACACTATGATGGGGACGTTGGGGCGCCGACGCCTCTGTTAAGAAAGACTGATTGCTGGTTGAGAATCGACCAGAAGAGGAATTCCATGAGCACTCAAACACTGCCTAAAAAGCCAAGTGAAGTATGGCAACAGATCCGTGGCGGAAGCTGGCGGGGGGTGACCTCCGGGGTTGCTCCGGGTTACGTCCAAGCTAACTTGGCGATACTGCCCAAGGACTTGGCCTTTGAATTCTTACTCTTTTGCCAGAGGAATCCGAAACCCTGCCCCCTATTGGAAGTTATCGAGGCAGGAGATGTTGAACCGGCGCTAACGGCGGCGGGTGCTGACATCCGGACCGACATTCCCGGCTACCGTATCTACGAGAACGGAAAAATGGTGAAAGAGGTCGAGTCGTTGGTGCCCTATTGGAGAGACGACCTGGTTTCCTTCCTGATGGGTTGCAGCTTCTCCTTCGAGACTGCGATGGTNGAAGCGGGCATCCGTTTGCGGCATCAAGAATTGGAACGCAATGTGGCCATGTACATAACCAACATTCCCACCACTCCAGCCGGACGATTCTCGGGACCGATGGTGGTGAGCATGCGTCCGATCAAACGAGAGCAGATAGTCAGGGCCGTGCAGGTCACCTCTCGGTTCCCGGCGACCCACGGTGCGCCGGTGCACATCGGAGATCCAGCAGCCATCGGCATCAAGGACATCTCCCGTCCCGACTTCGGCGACGCAGTGGACATCTATCCCGGCGAAGAGCCGGTCTTCTGGGCCTGCGGGGTCACTCCCCAAGCGGTGGCATTGAATTGCAAGCCCAGCCTGATGATGACCCACACACCCGGAATGATGTTCATAACCAGCCAGCGCGACGCCGAATACGCAGTCCTTTAGCTTTTAGCAATCCGCCGTCAGCTTGGGGGAGAGAATGAGCGAAACTATTGAAGACATAATCTTGGATCAGGACAAACGGGGTGTCGCTCAACTACGGCCCCACTTGCCTGAGGACTTTTGTTCCCAAGCGGCCCAGTACATCATGGACCATCCCGGCAACGTGGCAATCACCACTGGATTCTACATCCTAGCTGCAGGTAGTCCCGAGACGGACGGACCCGCCGGCGCCATCGCCATCGGCAACGCTTTGCAGGCGCTGGGGCGCAAGGTCACTTACATCACCGATTCCTACACCACGCCGGTACTAAGAGGCATGTTGGAGGATGGAACGGAGGTGGTGGACTTCCCCATCGCCGATATCGAGGTCAGCCGCNATGNAACTGCGGAGATTCTGGCGAGATTAGATCNTTCACTNATNATCTCGATAGAGCGTTGCAGCCGGACCAATGACGATGCCTATCTGAACATGCGGTACGTAGACATCACGCCCCACACCGCCCGCTTGGATTACCTGTTTGAGGCCGGTATCCCGTCGGTGGGCATCGGCGACGGTGGCAACGAGATAGGTATGGGTAACCTGGTGGAGTTCATCCCCCAAGTAGAAACGCTGCCCAACGACCCGGCGGTGACCAAAGTCGACCGNCTCATCATCTCCAGCGTCTCCAACTGGGGCGGCTACGGTTTGGTCGCGGCCCTTTCCAAGCTGGCGGGACGAAACCTGCTCCCGACGGTGGAAAGCGAAACCGTACTAATCAAAAGATCAGTGGACATGGGCGCGGTAGACGGCACCACCGGCGATCACAGCTACTTCGTGGACGGCTTCACCACCGAGGAGAACGGGGAGTTGCTGGCGAGACTTCATGCGTTGGTTGAGGGGGCTGGCTGACAATGGTTGGTCCCGGGTTGGTCCTGTCCCCCCTTACGAAGGGGGGACTACAGGGGGGTCGTCCCAGTTCTGCTTTAGACTGATAGAATACCGGTAGGCGGCTCAGCGTGGGGCTAAACCTCCCNTAAATCCCCTCCTTCGTAAGGAGGGGACTTTGTTCCCGCCCTGTTACTTCTCGGCGCTAAACCCTACGGGTGACAAAGTCTTTTCTTCAAGCACCAGCAACCGGCGAAGCTCGTATATCTCGTCTCGGAATTGGGCGGCCTTTTCGAATTGTAGGTTCTTGGCCGATTCTTTCATCTGCACTTCCAGGTCCTTGACCACCTTGAACATATCCGATCGGGTCATTTCCTTGCGCACTACCTCGTAACGGGTCTTGCTTTCTGAAATGCCCTTGATTCCTTCCGTGATGTCGTGGACCTCTTTCTGAATGCTCTTGGGCTCGATGCCGTGCTCTTTGTTGAAGGCGTCCTGAATGGTTCGGCGCCGGCTGGTCTCATCGATGGATTTTTGCATCGAGTCGGTGATTCGGTCAGCGTACATGATTACGTGGCCGCTTGAGTGGCGGGCCGCCCGGCCGATGGTCTGGATCAGAGATGTGTTGGAGCGGAGGTAGCCCTCTTTGTCGGCGTCCAGAATGGCGACTAGGCTGACCTCAGGCAGGTCCAACCCTTCCCTCAGTAAGTTGATGCCCACCACGACATCGAACACTCCCAACCTTAGGTCGCGGAGTATCTCTATCCGGTCCAGGGTTTGAATGTCCGAGTGCAGATAGTTGTTGCGGATACCCATCTCAGATAGGTAGTCCGCCAATTCCTCGGCCATCCGTTTGGTCAGAGTGGTTACGAGAATACGCTCCGACCGCTCTACCCTAAGCTTGATCTGCTCCAGCAGGTCGTCGATCTGGCCTTCGGTGGGTTTCACTTCCAACGTGGGGTCAAGAAGCCCGGTGGGGCGAATCACTTGCTCCACCGTGGCGCTGCTACGCTGCAACTCGAAGGGAGCTGGCGTCGCCGACACGTAGATGACCTGATTGACATGGCTCTCATATTCTTCGAAGTTCAGAGGGCGGTTGTCCATGGCTGAGGGCAGGCGGAAGCCGAAGTCCACCAGAGTCTTTTTCCTGGACATGTCTCCGTGGTACATGCCCCGGACCTGGGGCAGGGTCATGTGGGACTCGTCGACGAACATCAGGTAGTCTTCCGGGAAATAGTCGAGCAGAGTCCAAGGGGAGCTTCCGGCGGCCCGGCGGGATAGGTGGCGGGAGTAGTTCTCCACTCCAGAGCAGAACCCGGTTTCCTGTAGCATCTCCAGATCGTAGTGGGTGCGGCTTTCCAGTCTGGCGGCTTCCAGTATCTTGCCTTCGGTCCGTAGCTCTACCAACCGTTCTTCCAATTCCAGGCCGATGTCTATGACGGCCGCGTCCAGCTTATCCTTAGACGTCACGAAGTGGTTGGCCGGGTAAATGGCTATCTCTGTAAGTTCCGCCAGCACCTCGCCGGTGAGCGGGTCCACTTGGACGATGCGCTCTATGTCGTCGCCGAAGAACTGGACCCTGACGGCGGCATCTTCGTAGGCAGGGACAATCTCCAAGGTGTCGCCCCGGATGCGGAACTTTCCCCGGGACAGGTCCATGTCGTTGCGCTCGTAATGCATGTCCACCAGTTGGCGGACTAACTGGCGTCTGTTGCGGACCTCGCCGACCTTAACTTGGGCCACCAGGTTGAAGTAGTCTTCGGGATCACCCAAGCCGTATATGCAGGACACCGACGCCACGATAAGCACGTCACGGCGAGTCAGTAAGGATGTGGTGGCTGACAGGCGCAGCTTATCCAATTCCTCGTTGACGCTGGAATCTTTCTCGATGTAGGTGTCTGACTGGGGTACGTAGGCTTCCGGTTGGTAGTAATCGTAATAGGAGACGAAATACTCGACGGCGTTGTTGGGGAAGAACTCCTTGAACTCGGAAGCAAGCTGGGCGGCCAGAGTCTTGTTGTGAGCCATCACGATGGTGGGCCGCTGAACTTCCTGAACGATGTTGGCCATGGTGAAGGTCTTACCGCTACCGGTAACGCCCAGCATGGTCTGGTAGATGGCCCCTTCAGTCACCCCTTGCGACAACCGGGCCACCGCTTGGGGTTGATCTCCGGTCATCTTGAAATCAGCGACCAGTTCGAAGCGCTTGTCCTGAGGGCTGGCGCCGGCGGCCCAGACGTTTTTAATCTCTTTTCCGGCGTCGGCCCACTTTTTCGCACGAGTAGTTTCAGTCATTGATCCTCAAGCATGAACCGGGTGAATTCTTGAACAACTTTGATTATACCCCGGTAGCCCTTGCTGCGATGGGGGTCGATGACAGGCCCTAGCCGCCACCGCCGAACTGCTGTAGGGCCAGGCGGATCCTCTCTTCTACCGAGAGATCCGATGCGTCTTGCAGGCCGTTTAAGGCTTGCCGGGACTCCACGGCGCTGTAACCCAACGCCATCAACGACTCAATCACAACCGCGTCGTCGGAGCCGCCCGGAATACCGATGTCTGCGGCGCCTTCGTCTATCTTGCTCTTCAGCTCCAACGCTATGCGTCCCGCCGTGCGCCGGCCCACGCCGGGGGCGGAGCTCAGGGAAGCGATGTCGCCGTTGGCGATTGCCTGTTGCAAGCTGGAGACCCCCAGGCTGGAAAGCAAGGCCAGTGAGAGCCGGGGACCCACTCCGGAAACGCCGTTCAACATCAGGAACAATTGCATTGCCGGGGTTGAGGAGAATCCGTAGAGCACCGGTTGTTCGTCGCGTATCCGCAGGTGGGTGAACAAACGGACCTGACCGCCCATAGGTCCCAATTCGTTGATGTCCGAGCCGGGGACCGATATCTGAAGGGAGATNCCGCCAACCTGTAGATGTACCCAGTCGGGGCCCACGGCCTCTAGGATACCGCGGACGCTAACTATCAACTGCTACCTCTCGAAACCTGGAGTTATCTCCTGTCGTAGGGCGGTGGCGGACTGTCTCTGTATCAGGTGGCAGAGCCCCACGGATAGTGCGTCCGCAGCATCGGCCTCGGGGGNTTCCTTCAGTCCCAAGGTGGCGGCGACCACTTGCTGCATCTGCTCTTTCGACGCAGCGCCGAAGTCCGATACGGAACTTTTTACCTCAGCGGGCGAGTAGGAGAAAATGGGTATCCCCTGGCTGGCGGCTCCGATCAGAACGACGGCCTGAGCCTGTCCCACGGCGAGAGCCGGTCCGGGAAAGCTCCGCTCTCCTCTACCCACGAAAGGTTTCTCGACCGCGATGACTTCGGGGTGGAAGACGCTAATCATGTTCAAGATATGGGTATGAAGCTGATAGAGGCGTTGTTCCAGAGGCATCTTGGAAGGCAAAGATATAACGCCGTAGTCTTCCGCCTTCGGTTGGGGGTCCGCTGACAGGAGACCGTAACCCATCCGCAGGGTCCCTGGGTCTATGCCCAAGACTAGCATAAGTCTTTATCCGTCTCCGGCTATCAGTTTGCTGACCGGTACCTTTCCAAGACCTCGGGCGGGAAATCAGCGCTGGTATACGCTTTCTGCACGTCGTCCAGGTCTTCAAGACTGTCCAGCAGTTTGAGGGTCTGCTCGGCCGCCTTGTCCTCCAGTGTAACGGTGGTTTTGGGAATCATGGATATCTCAGAAGAGTCGGGGGAAACGCCTTCCTCATTCAACGCCGCCTGGACCTTTAGCAGGACCTCGGGAGCGGTTAATATCTCTAACACACCGTCTTCGATGCTGATGTCGTCGGCTCCGGCATCGATGGCCATGAGGCCAAGTTCCTCGGCCCGCTCTTCGTCGCTTATCTCCAGGGCGATGACTCCCCTGGTTTCAAAATTCCAGGCCACGCATCCGCTTTCCCCAAGATTTCCGCCACCTTTTGCGAAGGTTGACCGGACGTCGGCGGCGGTGCGGTTGCGGTTGGTGGTTACCGCTTGAACCATGATGGCTCCGCCTCCGGGACCATACCCTTCGTAGAGCATCTCTTCCAATTGTTCGACGCCTTCACCGCCCTCGCCGGTGCCTCTTTTGAGGGCACGGCTGATGCTGTCATGGGGCATATTGGCGCTCTTGGCCTTGTCCAACATCAGACGGAGACGAAAATTCATGTCAGGATCGCCGCCGCCATCCCGCGCTGCCAGAGTAATGTCCCGGCTAATCTTGGTGAATAGGACGCCACGTTTAGCGTCGGCAGCTCCCTTTTGATGCTTGATTGTTGACCATTTAGAGTGACCTGACATGGTAATACCCCCTTGGATGTGTCTTCCACTATACCCAGGGACGGCTCAACGCGGCCGTCGGCGATTACCCTCTATCGCAGAGGAAAGCATCTCGAAAATCGCTAGTTGCCTTGATGGGATTGTAGCACCAGGCGTTTGGCAGGGTCAAAGCGGTTATCGCAAGCCATCAGGCAGGGAAACTAGCATGACGCCTTTCTCTAAATCGATATCCTTAACCACGTCGGCAAGGGCCGGAATCAGAATCTCTCCACTCCCGCCGGTGACCACGTACACGTCGTTGCTGCCCGTCTCCAAGATGTCGCTGACCGTTCCCAACTCTTCTCCCTCTTCGGTGAGGACGCGCAGGTCTAGCAGTTGGAAGTGATAGAACTCGCCGGGGGGTAATTCGGGAACTTCAGAAGCTGGAACGGTGATCCATTGGTCGATCAACGTGCGTGCTTGAGACTGGGTAGTTATTCCGTGGAAGCTGAGGGTGACATGACCGGCATTGGAGGTACTGCATTCGGAAACCTGGTAGGGGTAGGCTCCGATGTATAGGGTATTCCCTACGTCGAACCGGTGAGGGACATCGGTGTAGACTTCGATCCGGAGCGCACCCCACAGGCCGTGAGGGCCGAGTATGCGGCCTACGTTGATACTTGAGGAGTCGTCCATCCCAATACCGCCACCCAACCGGGAGATTGAACCAGGACCCGAAGACTGGCCAACGAATCTGGTTTAAACAATCTCCAGTACTGCGTGGGTGCCGTCTTTAACGGCTGCCACGCGCAACAGCACTCGCATGGCTTGAGCCACCCGCCCTTGCCGGCCGATGACCTTGCCCTTGTCTTCCGGAGCAACTTCCAATCGAAATACAATCCGCCCTTCCGAGTTCTCCTCGGTTACAACCACGGCGTCGGGGTTGCTAGCCAGGGAGCGGGCTATGTATTCGATCAGTTCTTTCATTCTGAGGATTCCTCTTCAGAGGTTTCTTCAGCGTCATCACCGGCGGAGTCGCCGGATTCTTCTTCACTGGTAGGTTCTTCGGCAGCTTCTTCCACAGCCTCTTCGGCCACGACTTCAGCTACGGTTTCCTCTGAGGTATCCTCAGCGGCGGCTGGAGTCTCTTCCGCTTCAGGTTCGGCGGCTGGTGCTGCCGCTGCGGGCGCAGGCGCGGGAGCCGCTTCAGCGGGAGCTTCTTCGGCTGTCTTGGAGCCGGCGTTACGCTGGGTGGGAGTCCTGGTTAGAATCCCGTTCCAGTCAAGGATTCGTGCTACGGCGTCGGAAGGCTGAGCGCCTTGGCTAAGCCATGCCTGAGCCCGGTCCGCTTTGATAGTAACGGCTGGCGGTTCAGCCATGGGATCGTAATTCCCGATCCATTCTACGTATGCGCCATCTCGCGGCGCCCTGGAATCCGCCACCACGATCCTATACGACGGATGCCCCTTCTTCCCTACCCTTCTCAGTCGAATTCTTAGCATCTAGTCTCCGAATTTGCTCCAAGATTAGCTATGGTTCAGTGGGAATTTTAAGCTGATGATGCCCCAATGTCAATTCTAACCGAGGCGGGTCCGGGCGTATTTTACGTTTGGCGGTCCGGCCTGGTGCCAACGTGGACGCCAATCCAACCATATCTGGTGGCAAAAGAAAAACCCCAGTGGCGACGGCATGCGAAGGCCGCTCTACTGAGGCNGGTCTTGGAAATCTCCCGATGGACCCCCGTTATTCCAGGTTGTGAAATAAGGACGGGCCCAGCCAACCTGCCGGTTATTACCCCTATCCATGGTTTCCGAAATATAGGGGTGATGGTAGACATTGGCCTGGGCCCGACAACGGGTTCTCGTTTTTACGAAGGATAGTTAGGCTACGATCACCTCGTCGTGTCCAGACAGATGCCTACCATCACCCCTACGTGCTAAACTAACTTTCATACGCCATCACCTCCTTCAGCAAGATTCCGCCAAGCGGTTGAGTTATTCTAGCAACTGCTTTTCCGCAATGTCAAGACGGAAACAACCCAGTCCGGGCCGTTGTTACCGGCACATCGAACGATTTCCTACCATCTTTCTATTCTTCTTGTTGTCTGCCGTGGACAGCCAGGGTTGTACGGTCTTCTATCATCTGAGATCCCGCATCTAAAATCCTGGATCGAGAGGGAAAATGCGTCTGGTCTTTATGGGAACTCCATCCTTCGTAGTTCCGGTATTGGACGGTCTATTCGCGGCTGAAAATGTCCAGGTAGTGGGGGTTTACACTCCGCCGGACCGGCCAAGAGGACGGGGCCGGTCGCCTGAGATGCCGCCGGTGAAAGCCCGCGCCATTGAACTGGAACTAGATGTCTACCAGCCGGAGTCTTTGCGCTCTCAAGAAGTTCAAGCCGAACTGAATTCGTTAAAAGCTGATGTGTTTGTGGTCGCCGCCTACGGTAGATTACTGCCGCCTCCGGTTCTAGAAACCCCTTCCCACGGATGTTTGAACCTCCATCCGTCCTTGCTTCCTAAACATAGGGGTCCATCCCCAGTGGCGACGGCCATCGAAGAAGGAGACACGGAGACAGGGGTCACGTTGATGTTGTTGGATCAGGGGATGGACACGGGGCCCCTAGTAGCCCAGCGGAGTTACCCTTTGTCTTCTCACGAGACCGCGGATGACCTGACCGCAGCGCTGTTCAAACTGGGCGGAGAACTACTGTTGGAAAGCCTTTACGGCTGGGTTGATGGCCAACTGGAAGCCCGGCCCCAGGACAATGCTTTGGCTACGGTGACTCGCANGCAGGAGCGAAATGACGGCTTGGCTGACTGGAATGTGGCGGCGGAGATTNTAGAGCGCCGCGCCCGAGCCTTTACNCCGTGGCCGGGTTTGTTTACTCAATGGGAGGGTGCGGTGATTAAGTTGTTAGAGGTTAGTGTCTCACCGTATGAGGCCGGAGTTGATGCTTCGCCTGGTCAGGTTGTGGACTTGACGGAAGGAGACGTTCCCGTAGGCGTGGTCACCTCCGATGGCGTTTTGGGCCTGAAGACGATTCAATTGNAAGGACGGCGCGCCCAANCCGCCGCTGAGTTCCTTAGAGGGCATACCCAGTTCATTGGCTCCCAGCTCTGAACCGTTTAGGTCACGCCGATTCTGAGACTATCTGAAACTCGGAGCGACGTTTTCCATGAAAAGCTTTAAGGACTTGTGCTGCCGCTCCTGAGGAATCTGGCTACCATAGTTCACTTCAAACATGAACTGGTCCAGGTTCAGCGCTTCTTGAATCTCGGTCAGCCGGTCGGTCACCGCTCCGGCGGTACCGTACACCACTTTGTCACGCAGCCAATCGTCGTAGCTCATCCCCAGGATTCGGTCCGACTCGGCCTGCCAATCGCCCGTGGTCCCTCCGTAGGTGGCGTAACTCCCAACCCTTGCGCCCAGACGGTGAGCGGAGAACATAGCGCTGGCTTCTGGTTCTGAGTAGGCTTGCTCGGCGGTGTCGGCCACGTAGATGGGGACGCGCAATCCAACTTGCCCCTTCCCTTCGTGTCCAGCTTCTCGCCAGGCCTGCCGGTAATTCTCTATGTGGGGAGCCAGTTCCATGATAGTGAATACTCGTGAGGGGTTAATCAATATCGGGTAGCCAAGAGTACCCATCATAGGGAAGCTCTCCGCCGAAGTGATTCCGACGTGAATGGGAGGATGGGGAGTTTGCAACGGTTTGGGCTGTACCGAAAGCTCGTTGCAGGTGATGTATTGGCCTTCATACGAGAATGTTTCGTTGGTCCACGACCCCACGATTACTTCTAGGAACTCGTCAAAGCGGTCCCGGCTTTCGCTGAAGGGAACGTTGTAGCCTTCATGAACGTTGGGAAAAGTGCCCCGCCCTACACCGAATTCTAGGCGTCCCTGGCTGATGTGATCCAGGGTAGCGACCTCTTCAGCCAGACGTATCGGGTTACCCAAGGGCAAACAAATCACCGCCAACCCTATCCTCACCCTCTTGGTCCGGGCGGCGATGGCGCTGGCGATTGTTATGGGAGCGGAGAGAACCCGTCCGGGATTGAAGTGATACTCGGCTAGCCAGACCGAGTCCACACCCTGCGCCTCAGCCTCGTCCACTAGCGCAAAGCACTCCTGAAACGCCTCTTGTTGAGTTCCGCCTTCGCGGCGCGGAAACTCCAAAAACAATCCAAAGTCCATGACAACCTCCACGCATCCCGCGGAGAGTCAGTCCAGCGGGTTCTATGTTGCCGAGCATTCCGGCTTGATTGGATTGATACTACCTCAATAAACCGGTGCGTCAAGTTGTTTCGGTACGCACGTACCGACGCTGCTATTACGTGCGGAAGTGGGTAATCACGTGTCGGGAGAAGGTCTCCATCTGTTGGTAAGTACCTTCGATGTCCGAGGCCAGGAAGCTAAGGTTGAAGTCGCGAACTCCGGCGTCCATGCGTTCTTGAACGGCTTGCACACAGTCCTCGGGAGTACCGGCGATACAGAGGGCTTTGGCGATGTCTTCGGCGCTTCGATCGGCGGTAACGTAACGCTGTCCCACGTTCTCCACCGCTTGCGCCAATGCTGCCGCCGGATCTTCCATTATCGAAGTAGGCTGGTTCAGGCCCCAACGGAAGCCGCTCAGGTCCCGGCCTGCTTCAGCGGCGATCTGGCTAATCTCCTCGTTGGTCTGCTTCAGTCGACGGACGGTGAACAGATATGGATACCAGCCGTCGCCAAGCAGGGCAGCCCGGCGCATGGCGGCGTCGCTACGGCCCGATACCCAGATCGGCGGATGGGGCTGCTGCACCGGTCCGGGCAACAGAGTCACATCGTCGAAGTCGAAAAACCGGCCATGGTGGCTAACGTGCTCTTCGGTCCACAACCGTTTCATAACCTCCAGCATCTCGTCGGTGCGGCGGCCCCGGGTTTTAACGGAAACACCGACGGCGTCGAACTCTATTTCGGTNCCTCGCTGTCCGCTGATTCCGATGCCGAAGTCCACCCGGCCTCCGGAGACCACGTCCATCGTTGAAATCATCTTGGCCAGTAAGACTGGGTTGTACAGAGGTACGATGACGATGCCGGTCATTACGCGAAGGGTCTTGGTGGCTCCGGCGGCGGCGGACATCGCCGGGATGCTCAACACGGTTGGCCTCGGTGGGTTGCCGTCCATCAGGTGCTCGCCCGTCGTTACCCGATCGAATCCCCAAGCCTCGGCCCGGCGAGCGAACTCGGCGGCGTCCCAGTAATCGTCGGCATTGAAATTACAGCCGAAAGTAACGTTGTCAGTTGTTGCCATGGTTCCTCCTAACTGCGATGGTAAGGGCATAGCCGCTTTCCGGCTAAGCCACCAAGAATGATAACCACGCTCGATTGTTTGGACAAGATGGGGTAGCCGCTGATCCTGCTGCTTCCTATNNGGGGGATGGCTCGCCAANNCATCAAGTTACTCCCGTCGTTCCGGCGAAGGCCGGAACCCANAGACGCAGCGNTGATGGCAAATCTGGCTCCTGTAACGANAGGCACTTCTGGATTCCGGTTGCGCCGGAATGACGGNTGCTCTNAACCCGGTTCCGGGTTACTTGATTGGTTGTGGCTGTTTCGAATGTGTGATATATGGTCAAAGGTGGCAGGCGAACCCCGTGTACCGCATCTCCACATTGCCCAGATTTGAGGTTAAGACGTTATGGCCGAACCCACGCTGAAGATACAAGGCATCAAATACATACTCACCATGGACCCGGAACGCCGAATCATCCAGGACGGGACAATCATCGTCGAAGGCCAGCGCATATTTCAGGTTGGCAAAGCCGCTGAACTGGAATCAGTGGTGGCGGACCGGGTTATCGACGGCAGCGAGATGGTGGTGACTCCCGGCTTCTGCAACGGCCACATGCACATCAGCTACGCCCACGCCACCCGGGGCATTTTCCCCGACGACTTGGGGCCCAGCTACCTGCCCAACGTGTTCAAACTCCAGGGCGAGATGACCGAAGAGGAGGAGTACTACACCTCTCTCTTGGCGATAACCGAACTCCTGAAATACGGCACCACTTGCTTTCTGGACCCCGGCAGCACCAAGCACTTGGACACCTGCATGAAGGCTTATGAGGAGTCGGGTTGCCGGATAATCGTTGGGTGGCATGTGGCGGACCGGCCCAACCCGCTGAACCTTCCGGTTTCGACCACTGAAGAAGCGATGGCGATGATGGAGCAGACCATTCAGACCTACAACAACCGCTTGGACGGTAGGATGCAGGCATGGGCCATGCCCTTCTCCCACGCTTTCGCCACCCAGGAGTTATTGGTCGGCGCAAAGGAACTGGCGGACCGGTACGACACTGGCTTGACTCTGCACTTCAATAACAGCTCTCAGGCGGTTGAGACCAGCTTGAGCCAACACGGTAAACGGCCCACCGAATATCTTGAATCTCTTGGCATCCTGGGCCCCAGCACACTGCTGGCCCACTCTTTGGGAATCGACCAAGGAGAAGTGGATACAATGGCCCGCACCGGGACGAAAGCAGTGATGTGTCCCACGGCGGCAACGAAGGGAGGCGCGGGTATGACCAAAACTGCCATGCTGCCCGAGATGCTCCAGGCCGGGGTCACCGTGGGCCTGGGAACCGACGCAGGCAACAACTCTAACTTGGTGGAAACCATGCGGTCCATGTATCTGGCGGCTATTCTTTATAAGGATGGCCGGCAGGATGTGGGGATGATTCCGGCGGAGACGGCTCTGGAAATGGCCACCATCAAGGGAGCGGAAGCGCTGGGGTTGGGCGACGACATAGGCTCCATAGAACCGGGCAAGAAAGCGGACTTGGTGTTATTTGACACCAAGCGGCCCGAGTGGCGGACCATCTTTAACCCTGTCAACAACCTTGTCTACAACGCTGACGGCCGCAGTGTTCACACGGTCATCGTTGACGGAAGGGTTGTGGTTGAGAATCACGAACCCCTATTCGTCGACGAATGGGAGTTGATTCAGAAGGTACAGGAATTGGGG